>JALYKM010000150.1 GCA_030774785.1 Gemmatimonadota bacterium | reverse complement strand
TCACCCACGTCTTTCTCACAACCTTGGCCATGCCACCTCCGTGTTCAACCTTATACCAGAACCTTGAAGAAGGCGCGATGATGTTCAAGATTACGTGGCAACCTTGAATGCTTGCCTGGCCAAGATAAGGTTCTGAAGCCATGGCTTAACGAACTCTTTCCCCTTCAGACAGGAGCGACCCGATGGATCGCCGGACCTTTCTTCGCCGAGCGGCTCGATGGGCGCTTGCGATCCCGATCGTCGGACCGATCGCCGCGGCCTGCACGAGCGGGGGATCCTCGCCGACCCCCGGATCGCCGACCCAAGCTCCCCCATCGTCCGCGACCCCGATCGGTGGGACACCGTGGACACAGCTCGTCGACCAGGTAAAGGGGTCGGTGATCCGCCCGGGTGACTCCGCCTACCGGAACGCACGCCTGGACTACGACCCTCGGTTCGACGACATCCGGCCGGCCGCGATCGTGTTCGCGGAGTCCGAGCGAGACGTCGCGAGCACGATCGCGTTCGCGCGAGAGAACCACCTTGCGTTCGCCGTTAGGTGTGGCGGGCACAGCTACGCGGGGTACTCGCTGTCCGAGGGGATCGTGCTCGACGTCTCCCGGATGTCGGCGGTGCGCGTGGAGGCGGGTGGGCTCGCGACCGTCGGGGCCAGCGCCAGGCTCATCGACGTCGTCACGGGCCTGGCGCCTGCGGGCGTCATGGTCCCGAGTGGAACTTGCGCCACCGTCGGGATCTCGGGCCTCACGCTCGGCGGAGGCCAGGGCGTCACCGGAAGGCTGTTCGGTCTCACGTGCGACTCGCTCGAGGCGACGAGAGTGGTGACCGCCGACGGGCGCGTCCTCACGTGCGACGCGAACCACCACCCGGACTTGTTCTGGGCTCTTCGAGGCGGCGGAGGAGGCAACTTCGGCGTGGTGACGTCGTTCACGTTCCGGACCCACGCCGCGCCCACACTCACGCTCGCCGCGCTCCGCTGGCCGTGGTTGGCCGCCGGCGTGGCGCTCGGCGCGTGGCAGGAATGGGGACCTTCCGCGCCACCGGAGCTGTGGTCAAGCTGCCGCCTGCAGTGGGAACCAGGACTTGGCCCGACCGTAGGGATTGAAGCCGTGTGGGCGGGCCCGCCCTCAGGACTGGGCCCGTACCTGGACACGCTGTCGGCGATGGTAGGGACTGCGCCGTCACGATCCGTAACGACGAAGTCGTACCTGGATGCGGCGCTCTACCTCGCAGGATGCACCGGGCTCTCGATGTCGCAGTGCCAGCTGATCACGCAGTCACCGGCCGGCAAACTGGAACGAGAGGCATCGCTCGCGCGCTCAGACTTCTTCGACCGACCGATCTCGGGGAGCGTCGCGCGGTCGCTGCTGAGGTCGATCGCGGCCCGGGGTGACTCGGGCGCGCTCGCGAGCCAGGAGGGCGGCGTGGTGCTCGACGCCTGGGGCGGCCGGATCGCCGAGGTCGCAGATGACGCAAGCGCGGTTCCCCACCGACAGACGAAGTTCCTCGCCCAGGAGTATGTGACGTTCAAGACCGCGATCTCCGACTCGCTGATTGCCGCCAATCGCAAGTGGCTGAACGGGCTGTGGCATGGGCTCCGGCCGGCCGCGAGCGGGTTCGCCTACGTCAACTACATTGACCCCGACCTGTCGAATTCGCTACCGGCTTACTACGGCGCGAGTCTGCCACGACTTATCGAAGTCAAGCAGACTTACGACCCCGACAACGTGTTTCGATCCTTCCAAGGCGTTCCCATCTCGACGCCAGCGTAGCGGAGTCCCAATCGACTTGCAGCCGTAACCGCCACGGCTGCCCGAGGGCTCTGAGGGCCTTTCCGTGCCCTACTCTCGGATGAATCTCGTGCCTCGTCGGGCCGTCAGGAGAGGTGCCGCTCCGAAGCCCGCCCACCCCCGAGCTCTCCTGCGGCTCCGAATAGGCGGTTTCCCTTTTCAGTCTGCGACGTCGGTTCGCGGCCTGCTCCAGTTACAGAACCGGTGAGCTAGGCGCGCGTTCTCAGGTATGGTCTTGCCCCCGGTCCAATACTGCTTGACGTGGTCGACTGCAGAATCATCGATACTCGAGATCCGCTGTGCGCATATCGCGCAGGTGGGGTCACTTTCGAACAGCTCCCGTTTCAGGGCCAGGCTAAAACATCTTGGCTCGATACGAGGTGAACCAATCACGGCTCGCATCGTTAATCGCCATTTGTCGAATCGGGTCAAGACTCTCGGCGTCGAGCTAGTCGAGATCTGGATCGCCCCGATGAAATCGGGGTCGTCAGTCATCAACGAGATATACCCTTCGCGCAGGGAGTCAAGATAAGGATATATTTGCGGAGCCTCATAGAGGGTGAACCCATACATTAGAATATCGTAAAGTGAGGCGTTGAAACGCCGCTGTTCCCAGTGACCGTTGGGGTCGGTCTCATCTCCCGGGTAGAAACGTCTAAAGGCATTTCGGTCTAACAGAGAGCGGGTAAGCAGGCACGACTTCTTGAATGCCTTGCGCAGAGCCTGTGCGTCAGCGCCCGAGATCTGGCGGAAACGTTTTGCGTCGCTGTTGAGGAACGACCTAATGCTTGGTTTATAGTTGAGATAGCTCGCGTGATAGAAAGCCGCGAACCGGAGGACCAGCTCCACGTCCCGCATTCGTCTTTCTGGCCCGCTCAACCCGAGGAGGTATAGGAAGTCGGGCTCGGCCGATCTCTCTCCAGAACGGCTCTTTGACATCCTCGATTCCATCGCAGTGCGCCGAACCAGGCACTTCGTGAAGAAGTACTACCCAACAGACACCATCATGGTAGCCGGTATTCGCACACCGATTGTCTTTCCGAGACCCGAAGTCAGGAAGATTGACTACGATCTCGACCAAGTACTTCCCGGCTTCTTCGAACGCTTTGCCCATGCGCTGGACTGCGCCGATGGCCATTGCCCCCATTCGGCGGCGGTCGCTGGTGAGCCTGTGTTGCGCCTTGCGCGATACGCTCCTTCTCGATATCGACTCCGGTCCAGTCTCATAGATCCGGAGGAGTCCGAAGTTGAGGCGTACCAATCCCAGCTAGCGGGCCTGCTGCGATCGGGTTTGCTCAAACGGTTCGAATCATCAGCGCGAGCGTTCGCGCAGACCTGCCGACGGATGGCTTCGAGTCACGCCGCTTTCCTCGGTCTGCTCGATCAGGGAGTCGTCGCACACGGGGAGGCGATCGGAGACTGGGCGGCGAGCGACTCGAGCGACCTCGATGACCTGATCGAGCGCAGAGGCGAGTTCCTCGACGGCTCTTCCGGGTACGACACAGAGAGACTCCGCGCTGACGCCAGGAATGACCTCGAGCTGCTTGTGGCGTTTGCTGAGGAGGCCGAGAGAGTGACGCCAGACACCGACCCGAAGCTGGTGAAATTGAAAGAGGCCCTAGCAGAGATCGCGGCGGAAGCTGCCACAGAAATGATCGGTCCACAGGACGAGCGCAACAAGCGGAAGGTCCTGCTGTTCAGTTACTTTACCGACACTGTAGATTGGATCAGGGAATACCTCTTAGTCGAAGTCGCGCGAGATCCGCGTTTAGCGGTTTATCGGGACCGGGTGGTGACAGTTACAGGTGACGAGGGTAACCGTGCAGCGGCGATGTTCGGGTTCGCACCCGAGACTACCGAGGCTCCTCCAAACCGAGCCGAGGATCGCTTCGACATCATCGTCAGCACAGACGTACTCGCTGAGGGAGTCAACCTTCAGCAGGCCCGGCATGTCATGAACTACGACTTGCCATGGAACCCCATGCGGCTTGTACAGCGCCATGGCCGGATCGACCGGATTGGGAGTCCGCATGCCAAGGTTTTCGTGCACTGCTTCTTCCCTGACAAGCAGTTAGATACTCTACTCGGATTAGAACAGCGCCTGCATAGGAAGATAAAGCAGGCGGCTGCCGCGGTCGGGGTGTCGTCGGAAATACTGCCTGGGTCGAGGGTGACCGATGTGATCTTCGGGGACACTCGAGTTGAGATCGAACGGCTTCGCCATGGAGAGCCGAGTCTGTTCGTCGATGCTGGTGAGATGAACGCCTACAGCGGAGAGGAGTACCGGCAGGAATTACGCGCGGGCTTCGAGAACCCGGAGACTGAAGAACAAGTTCTTGCTATGCCCTGGGGCTCTGGGAGTGGCTTAGCGCGCGTCGGCGGCGAAAGCGGATATGTCTTCTGCGCACGTGTCGGCGACCATTCATCACCGCAGTTTCGGTTTGTGCGAGCTGAGCCAGCCGAAGAGGCAGAGAGCGTTGTCGCTGACACCCTGACGTGCCTAACGTACGCGAACGCGGCGCCCGAAACGGCCAGGGTTCTCGATGAGGACACGCACCAGGTGGCCTACCAGGCATGGGCGCGCGCGCGGGCGGATATATACGAGTCGTGGATGCGAGGCGCCGACCCGAGGTTTCTCCAGCCAGTGGTCCCGAAAGCGATGAGAGATGCAGCCGAACTCCTGCGGAATCACCCTCCCCCGTACCTGACGCATGACGAGCTTCGTGATCTCATCGACGCCGTTGAGGCGCCGTACGGCCCAAAGGTTCTCGGATTGATCCGAAGGGCAATCCGCTCGTCGACCGATGGACGTGAACAGGCGGAGGCTGTCGCCGCGACCGTGAAAGACTTGGGCCTTGCGCCGGCTGAAGCGCCAAGGCCACTCCCAGTCATCGTAATGGACGACATCCACTTAGTCTGCTGGATGGCCGTCGTTGGCATCGGAGATCAAGCCACCCCGCGATAACCCACAGTGGAGGGCGATCCCCCCGCTCGACCGGGCTGGATTCAGATAATCGGGACTCCTAACGTTCCTGTGGGTCACCTGAGCGTGATTTGACCGCTCGGCACTCCCTCTGACCTCGGTGTCTGAGGTCTTGCACCCGGTCTCGACGGTGAACGAACGACGCGCACGTGCCGCTCCCTCGTAGGGTTCGGCCCAACTGGCTGAACCTTCCCCGAGGAGGGGAGACACGTGCGCGTCAGCACGGCATTCAACACCATGCTGGGGATCCCCGGCGCGACCGTCACGACGGTGAGCTTCACGCCAGCCGGCGTGGTCGTGGGGATCAGGCTCCGCCGGCGACGGCTCGTCTGCCCGTGTGGTCGTTCGTGAGAGCAGTCTACGACCGACACACTCGCCGCTGGCGGCACCTCGATCTCGGCGCCACGAGGCTCATGCTTGAGTCTGAGATCCGGCGCCTCTGGTGCCCCCGATGCGCCAGGGTCCGCACCGAGGCGGTGCCCTGGGCGCGTGAGGGAGCCCGGTTCACCCGAGATCTCGAGGACGTCCTCGCCTGGTGCGCCCAGCGGATGGACAAGACCACAGTCGCGAAGCTCTGTCGGGTGAGCTGAGCATCGGTGGCGCGGGCGGTGATGCGCGTGGTCTCCGACGGGCTCGACGAGTCTCGGCTCGATGACCTGTTCAGGATCGGGATCGACGAGGTCTCCTGGCGCAAGGGCCATCGCTACCTGACGGTGGTGGCCGACCACGACGCTCAAGGCGCGGTCATCTGGGCCGGCGAGGGTCGTTCGGCGACCACCGTGGCCAGCTTCTTCTCCGAGCTCGGGGCCGAGCGTGCGGCCAAGCTCGAAGCCGTCTCCTGCGACATGAGCGCCGGCTACCTCAAGGCCGTGGGAACCCATGCTCCCGACGCGCGCGTGGCGATCGACCCGTTCCACGTCGTCAAGCTCGCGAACGAGGCGATCGATGCCTGCCGGCGGCGGGCCTGGAACACCGCGAGGCGCTCGGGAAGCTCCCCGCGCTGGGTGAAGCACACGCGTTGGGCGTTGGTGAAGGACCCCGGGTCGCTCTCCACCGACCAGCGCCTGACGCTCGAGCAGCTGCGCCGCGAACGCTCGGTGCTTTACCGGGCCTGGGCGCTGAAGGAGGCGCTGCGCGACGTCTACCGACTGCGTGAGCTGGGTGCGGCCCACCAGTTCCTCGACCGCTGGCTCGCTTGGGCGTGCCGCTCGAGGATCCCGTCGTTCGTGAGGCTCTCGCGCACGATCCGCGCGCACCGAGAGGGCATCCACGCCGCCGTCGAGCTCGGGCTGTCGAACTCCAAGCTCGAGGGTCTCAACTCGAAGATCCGACTGATCAATCACCGGGGCTTCGGGCACCAGTCTCCGGCCGCCCTCATTTCGATGATCTACCTCTGCTGCGGCGGGATCACCGTCACGCTACCCACGGGAAGGTGAGGAGAACCAGATAATCTCGGTGACCTATCGCCGGGCCGGCCGTACGGCGCGTCGCGCCGTCCATCGAACGGACCCAGGTCGGGCTCGCTGTCCTCCGGGTTCAAACAGCCTTGCGATCTCCCCTCTGGGGTGATCCCGCACATACAGGTACAGGGTCGCCCCCATGGTTGCCGAGGGTGTCTTACCAGCTGGGTGGACGAGGCCGCGCGCGATAGCGTCCGCTGTTATCTCATCGGTACTCATCGGTCGTCCTCGCGTGCGGAGCACGGTGATGGCCGCCGCAATGTAAGTCATGCTGCTCACATCTTAGTTGGAGAACCGAGGCCGCGTCCGCTACCAAGGCTTCTAGCGTGCACCCCTCAAGGCCGCCTCCACTCTTCCGGGTCACCAAGGTCTTGGTGGCGACTACTGCATCTCGATCGGGTCACGAACAAGTCACGAGGACGCGGCGCTATGATCGCGGGGTTCGGGGGTTCCCGATACAGCAATACGGGTTGGTGGCCCGTGGTGTCGCACAAGCCCGGCAACAATCCCCGGAGCGGCGACTTAGTCGGCCCGGACGCGGTGATCGGATCTCGGTTGGTTGTTCCAGGCGACCGGCGGAACCCTGAAGCTCGAGCTGCACGATGTCGTCGGCAATGACCAGCACGTCGTGGGACTTGCCACGTTCAGGGCGCAGACCCCGACGGAGAAGCCTTCGAGTCGCGAGGCGCGAACGTCTTTCACATCAAGGCGGCAAGGGGCTAGGGAGGTCTGGCTCCTCAACGAGGATACGACGGCCGGCGAAGCGTTCTTCAACAAGCTCCTTGCCCGAGCTCGTAAGAGGAGCTCACACGGCGGGAAGCGCGAGCTTGACCGTGACGCCGCCGCCCGGAGTCGGTTCGATCCAGATCCGTCCCCCCTGTGCCTCGGCGAGCGCGCGGGCGAGCGCCAGACCCAGCCCCGCGCCGCCCGTTTCGCGCGCCCGCGACGGGTCGGCGCGGAAGAATCGCTCGAATGCCCGCCCGGCGTGCTCGGCCGGGATCCCCGGGCCGCGATCGGCGATCGATACGACCGCCTCCTGACCTCGACGTTGCCAGGACATCGTCGCTTCGCCACCCGCATGGACGGCAACGTTCTCGAGCAGCGCGTCGAGGATCGCTTCGAACCCGATCCGATCCGCGAGCGCGACGACTCCATCCTCGCCGGCCAGCGTCAGTCGGTTGCCGTGTGCGCGCTCGCTGCGATCCGCTGCCGATCGACACGCCGACGGGACCTCGAGCGGCGCGCGATCGAGCGTGACGGTTCCCCGCTCTGCCCTCGCCAGGAGAAGAAGCCGCTGGGTGAGCCCGGTGAGGTAGTCGACCTCCGACAGCACCTGATCGCCGAGCTCGGGGTCCTGAGACGCCAGCACTTCGACACCCGAGCGGATGAAGGTCAGGGGCGTTCGGAGCTCGTGCGAGGCGT
>JALYKM010000149.1 GCA_030774785.1 Gemmatimonadota bacterium | reverse complement strand
CGCGGACCCGCCGAGCGGAGAGAGAGGGATTCGAACCCTCGATACGCGTTTCCACGTATGCCGGTTTAGCAAACCGGTGCCTTCAGCCTCTCGGCCATCTCTCCGGGAGAGTTTCGGAAGTTATTGGTGCCGAGAGTGTTCTACAACCCTTCGCTGGTTCGCATAGTGACGCTCATCGATCCAAAGGCGCATCATTGAGCCACGCTGGCGAAAAGCTGCGCACGCGTGCATCAATTGGGGGAACCATCGCTGGAGGGTGGAATGCTTTCCCGTTACACAGGCAGCCTGATCAAGCTACTTCCCGCGCTCGGGTTGATCGCGGCTACCGCGTCCCCGCTCGCCGTCGTGGAATATCAGATACCGCGCGAACGGGCCTTCCCCCACGATCCGGCTGTCGGCCGTGACGGGACCGTCTGGTACACGGACCAACAGAATAGCTTCATCGGGCGTCTGGATCCGGGCACCGGGAAAATCACTGATTACGCGACGCCGACCCCTGCATCCGGACCGCATGGAATCGTCGTTGCTGCCGACGGCGGCGTCTGGTACACAGCACAGCGAATCGGCAAGCTCGGGCGCCTCGATCCCAAGACTGGAAGCATCGAGGAGTATTCACTGCCGGCCGCGGCACGCGATCCCCACACTCCGCTAATTCGCAAAGGACTTGTCTGGTTCACAGTGCAGCAGAGCAACATGTATGGTCGCTTCGATCCGCGGACGCGTGAGGCGAAGGTGTGGACGGTGCCGACCACTCGCGCGCTCCCCTATGGAATGGTCAACGCTCCCGATGGGTCGATCTGGGTTGCGCTGTTCGGAACCAACAAACTCGGTAGGATCGATGGGGAGAGCGGAGAGCTTCGTGAAATCACTCTTCCCCAGAGCGATGCGCGGCCACGCCGACTAGCGGTTGATGAATCCGGGGTCGTATGGTACAGCGATTTCAGGCGCGGCTATCTAGGTTCCTACAACCCGAAGAGCGCCGCGTTCAAGGAATGGCTTTCGCCCGGCGGTGCGAGCTCGGCGCCATACGGAATCGCGATCGCGCCCGATGGACGGATTTTCTACGACGAAGCTCGCAGCGGAACGATTGTCGCCTTCGACCGAAAGACAGAGAAGATGGAGACGGTCAAGATTCCTACCGGAGGATCGATCGTTAGGAACATGGCCGTCGACAGCACGCGCAGCCGCGTTTGGCTCGCTTTGAGCGGAACAGGCCGTATCGGCAAGATCGAGCTCAAGTAAGCGTGGTAGGGCAGGCACGATGGGGACTCCATCGGAGGCACGCGCCTTAGCTCTTTGGCTTCAGCTCCCAGAGCACGTTCACGATTAGCCAGCGTCCCCGCCACTTCGCCATTTGCAGGTAGTCGACCCAATACGAAGCGTTGATGCGCACCGACGCTGCGCTCCGATAGATGTCCAGGATTCTCACATCGTCGTGACGGTCAGCTGCGGGAGTCTGTTTGCCGCCACCGATGCGCGTGTTCTGGACGAGCGTCATTGCGCTTTGCTGGTCGAGCCGATAATTGCCCGACGTGTCCGTGCGTACGATTCGCTTGGCGAGCTCGGGATGGAGGGCCCGCTCCATTCGCGCGCCGTCGCCAGTGTACCAACCCTGGATGTAATCAAGCGCGGTCTGTTTGATCGCGGCGGAGTCGGCGCTCGACTGACACCCGGCGGCGGAGACCATCGTAGAGGAGATTGCGAGGACGAGGAGTGTAGTGTATGCGATTCTCATTGGGATAAAATCGGTTGAGGGTCTATCGCTTCGGGGCAGGCTGATCGACCCGCTCAAACACGAGCCAGGAATCGCCTGCAACTGACGAGATGCGGCCAGAGGCATCTTCGCGAAAGGCGGCGCCGCCGCCTCCGGTCACTCGCTCAAAAAAGAGCGGAGAGACCTCGACGAAGTGCTCCTGGTTTCCCGTGATGGAGATACTGCCATCGGGGTAAGTTTTTACTTCGATTCGCGGGTACTCTCGCCGACCGGGCCCGCAAGTGTGGCAGAACTGATTGAGCTCGTACGTGCCCGCGAATCGTGGTGCACGCTCGCGGTAGCCTGTCATCGGCACCGCCGGCGATGGTTTGGTGAGGGCGGGGAAATAATGGTCCAACAGCGCGCGCTGGATTACGTCGCGAAGCTGGGCTGGTTCGTGGTGCGTCGCGATGAAGAATCCAACACCGCGATCGGGAAGCAGAGCGAGCTGAGCACTGAATCCTTCGACGTTCCCACCGTGCTCCAAGATTCGCTCACCATTGGCAAAATCCTCGTAAAACCCGTATGCGAAACCCGCGAGCCTGGGGTGCGAGGTGACGTGCTGGAGGTGCATATCTCGCGCGGCGGCCTCACTCAGAATCCTGGTGTTGCCGAATTTGCCATTCCGGAGGTGAGCGATGATGAAACGCGCCATATCCGCGGCGCTCGCGTTGATCGACGATGCGGGAGTCGTGTGATACCACTCCCATTCCGCGAGCTTGTTGGACCCGCTGTCGTATTCGTAACCCTGCGCGAGATCTGCGCGAAGCGAGTCGGGGACGACGATGTTGCTGCGGGTCATTCCGAGAGGTCTCCAGATATTTCTGGCGAGATAAGTCTCGAAATCTGTTCCTGAGACCCGCTCGACCAGGTAACCCGCGAGTGTGACGCCGTAAGTCGAATAGCTGATGATCTGTCCAGGCGGGCGAAGGCGCACCAGTCTGGTGGAGAGGAAATCGCCGAGCGTAAGAAGACCCGCTGCGGTCTCGGCGCGAGTACCGGGCCGTATCTCGTCGAACCCGGCGGTGTGCGTCAGGAGATGCTCGAACCTCACAGATTCCGGAAACGTCGCCGGGACCTTGAAGCGCGTCAGATACTGATTGACATCGTCGGACAGCTTGAAGCGACCCCGGTCGGCTAACTGAACGACGGCAGTCGCGGTGAAGACTTTGCTGATTGATCCGATTCGCCAGATCGTCTTTTCCGGATCGACCGGTTTCCTGCTGGCGACATTCGCGAGGCCATAACCACGCTGATAGAGGACGCGTCCGTTTTGCACCAGTACGAAAACGGCGCCCGGTATGTGCTCCTTCTCCATCTGTGCAGCGATCAACGGATCGACGAACCGTGCCAGCTCAGTGGCGTCAATAGGGTGGCGGACGACAGGGATGGTCGCCGCCGGGTTTGAACGCGTCGGCTGAGCGCACGCAGAGCCGGAGACGAGCGCGCACGCGATTGTTGTCGCGAGCCGAAGCCTCCGTGCGTTGTTTGGACGAATAGCCTGTTTAGTCATGGCGTGACAGGATGCGCGCGGGTCAGGGAGCCGGCAAAATAGTATGTGACGAGTTGGCCTTGGGCGGTGATGAAGTGACCTACTTCGCGCGACGTCGATGATCCGGACTCGCTCGCGCCCTCACGCTTGAGTCGACCGTGTTTGGCGGCCCGCCTGTCCCTGTTTTAGGCCAGTTGGCAACGAGCGCCTTAGCGGGATGGAATGCGAGAGGTACTTTTTATGTCGGTCGATGGCGGAGGGAAATGAGACCCACTGATTCCCAGCGAACAACCGTTGGACAGGCGTTGTTCGTGTTCGGCGCATGGACTTTCCTCGCTGCGTTCTCCAGCAGTCAGACGGTCGTGTATCTGATGCAGCGCGGCCAGCCAGTCGTGTGGCGCGACATGCTCACCGGTCGTTTCGCCGACTGGTACACCTGTGCGCTCTTCACTCCGCTCTTCTTCTGGCTTGCTCGCCGCTACCCTATCGACAAAAAAAGCTGGCGCATGTCGCTTCCCATCACGCTGGCCGTCACTTCGGTCTGCGTCGTGCTCAAGTACTCACTGCTCGTTCCGATCGAACATCTGCTCGGACTCAACCTCAAATCGTCCATCGGCAGCGAGCTATCGCGCAATTTTGCGAACGAATCGATGGCTTTCTGGGCGGTGATCGGGATTATCCACGCCTTCGAGTTCAATCGTCGCTACAGAGAGCGCGAGCTGGCTGCGGCCGATTTGCGCGTGCGACTCTCCGAGGCGCAGCTCGAGGCTTTACGCTCGCAGATACATCCACACTTTCTGTTCAACACGCTGCACAGTATCTCGACGCTCATGCACCGTGACGTCGAAGCGGCCGACACCATGCTCACTCGTCTGAGCGATCTGCTACGCCTCACGCTCAAGCACCGTGGCGAGAACGAGATCACTTTGCGGGAGGAGCTTGCTCTTGCCGATCACTATCTGGACATCATGCGGGTCCGTTTTGGCGACCGGCTGGCGGTGACAAAGAGCATAAGCCCCAATGCCCAGGCGATGCTGGTGCCTCAATTTGTGCTCCAGCCACTGCTGGAAAATGCGCTCGAGCACGGGGTCGCGACGACGTCGGGCCCAGGCACGGTGCACCTCAGCGCCGTCGAAACGAGCGAGCGCCTCGAGCTTTCGGTGACCGATAATGGTCGCGGCGGGATCGACGCCTCATTGACCGGGCGGAAACACGGACTGGGTCTCGCCAACACCCGTCTTCGTCTCGAGCAGCTTTACGGTCGTTCCCAGTCGATTTCCCTCGAGAAGCTTCCGGGATCCGGCACTCGGATAACCGTCTCGATCCCGCTGCGCACGTCCACCCAGTCGCAACCGTCGCACGTGCCAAGCGTGGCATGAAGCGGATTAGAGTTGGGATCGCGGACGACGAACCCCTGGCGCGCGAGCGCATCATATCGATGCTCGATGGGCACGAGAACTACGACCTGGTTGCAGAGTGCAAGGACGGAGCGGGGGCGGTTGCCGCGATTCGAAAAAAGAATCTGGACGTGTTTTTTCTGGACGTTCGGATGCCCGAGCTCGATGGCTTCCAGGTACTCGAAGCACTCGGCTCGGGGCCGCTGCCAGTGATCGTATTCATCACCGCTTTCGACGCCTACGCGTTGCGCGCGTTCGATGTGAGCGCGCTCGACTACCTTCTCAAACCGTTCGATCGCTCCCGGTTCGAGAAGACACTCGCGCGAGTTGAAGCCCAGCTCGCCTCACGAGAAGAACGGCAGTTGAGTGCTGAGCTGCGCGAATTCCTGGCTGGATTGTCTGCGTCTCAGCCATCCGGATATTCCGAGAGAATTGCCGTAAAATCATCCGGCGACATTTACTTTGTTCGCGCAGAAGACATCGACTGGATCGATTCGGCGGGGAATTATATCGCTCTCCACGCGGGCGGACGCAAGCATCTCGTCCGCGACACGATCAAATCGGCGGAATCGAAGCTCGATCCCCGAAAATTTGTCCGCATCCATCGCTCCGCGATCATCAATCTCGACCGCCTGAAAAAGCTCCAGCCCTACTTCCACGGCGAGTACGTCGTTACGCTGAGCGATGGGACAACCCTGACCTCCAGTCGGGGGTACAGCGACCGCCTGAGGGGCTTACTCGGGTAGGGCATTCGAAGGGCAGGAAGGAAGCTCGGTACGCGGTGACGGCGCCGTGAAAAAAACAAAAAATCCTCTGGCCGGAAAGGGGTTTTGTGGCACCCGCCCTGCAAAGCAGAAAACACTAGCAGACCTTGACGCGAAACACCGGCGGAGGACCTGGCGGTGAGTTATCGGACGTTTCTTGATACGACGGGCAAACAGTGGGAGGTGTGGCTGGTGACGCCTGCCGCGGCCGAGAGACGAAAGGCTGACCGGCGCACGGCCGCTGCCGGCGATAGCTTCGCGGGCGCCGGGAACCGCCGGCGTACGCCGGAGAGGCGAAAGGCCCCATTCCGACGCAGCGTGGGCGTCGCAAGCGAATTCAGTCAGGGCTGGCTCTGCTTCGAGAGCGAGGGCGAGAAGCGGAGGCTCGCACCAGTGCCCGTGGACTGGCAGGAAGCCCGGCCCGACCGCCTGTCGACGTGGCTGCAGGCGGCGAAGCGCGTTGTGAAATGGGGCCCGTGATATAAATTCACCACCTGAGGGCGCCCATCGGGGCCCCTCTCATACCCGGACCTCGAAAAGAATCGAGATATGCGCCAGGTCCTCCGTGAACGCGATGCGATGATATGCCGGTCCTGCAGGAACGAGGAGCGTGCCTCTGAAGGTTATCCGTGCACGAATTGCGGGACATTCATCTGCATCATCTGCACGTTTCGCGGCGTAGTATACTGCCGGAAGTGCGAAGCCGAGAGCGCGAATCCTGTGGCCAAGCGCAGCGCCTGAGTCACGAATTCCCGGTTCGATTTTCCCCCACCCAACTGAATTCAGAATGAAAAGAATCTCCAGGCTGTATTTCATGGCGCTGGTCGTTTGTCTGCCTTTCGTCTCCAGCGCCCAGGAGAAACAGCGCTTCGCGAACATGGACGAGGCGCTACAAGCGGGCGCGATTCTCAGCGGCCGGCAGGGTCCCAGAAACGTGAACTGGATCGAGGGAGGGGCACGATTCTCATACACTGATCGGGATCCGGGCACCGGGACACCGCTGATTCGCGCCTACGATCCGCCCACTGGCAGGGACACGGTTCTTTTCACTCCCACCCGCCTCACCTTCCCGGGAACCAACCAGCCGTTCGCGTACGACGGTTTTCAATGGACGCAGGACTCGAAGCATCTCGTTTTCTCGACGAACTTCCAGCCCCTCTATCGACGCTCCGGCATTGCCGACATTTACGTCTACTCTCTTGCCGACCGCAGCATGCAGCTCGCCACCAAGGGTGCGCGTACGGGTGAGCTGTCCCCCAACGGCGCGATGCTCGGCTTCGAGCGCGACGGGGATATCTACGTCACCAATCTCGCGAACCATCAGGAAAAGCGGCTTACGAGAGATGCATCCAAGCACGTCTACAACGGCCATTTTGACTGGGTCTACGAGGAGGAATTCGGGCTCGCTCAGGCATGGAAGTGGGCACCCGACAGTCGTTACATCGCTTACTGGCAGCTGAATGACTCGGCCGAGCCGGAGATCCAGATCTCCGATTATTCGGGGCTTCACCAGCAATGGGAGAAGCTTCGCATTCCGCAGGTGGGCGATTCGAACGCGACGGTGCGAATTGGAGTGGTGAACGTCGCGACGGGAAAGAATACCTGGCTCGACACCGGTGAGCGCGGCGAGTTCTACATCCCGCGCATTTACTGGACTAGCCGCCCGGATACACTTGCCGTCATCACGCTCAACCGCCCCCAGAACGTGATGAAGCTCCTTTTCCTCGACGTGAATACGGGTGGACGTCGTGAAGTGATGACGGAGACTTCGAAGACATGGCTCGACGTCTACGATTTTTACGCTGGGGTTGACGACATGATGTCGTTCCCGGCGAATTCACACGAGTTCTTCTGGCTCTCCGATCGCGACGGCTACCAGCATCTGTACCGTTACGACTACTCGGGGAAGCTGATCAATCAGGTGACGCGTGGAAACTGGAACGCCACGCGGATCGAGGGGAGCGACGCGAAGGGCCAGACCATCTACTACACCTCCACCGAGGGGTCACCACTGCAGCGCCAGCTGTACTCCGTTCGCTTCGACGGAACGAGTAAGCGCCGCATCACGACCGCCGAAGGCAATCATCGAATCAACATGTCGCCGAACGCGACATACTTCATCGACCGGTACTCGTCGCTGAAGCAGCCGACGCAAGTCGAGCTGTGGACGGCGGGCGGCCAGAAGCTGCGCACGATGGAGAACAACGCCGCGGTGACGACCTGGCTTGCGACTCATGCCTATTCGCCGTTGGAGATCTTCTCGTTCACGACCTCGGATGGTGTGCACGTCGACGGGAGCATCGTCAAGCCGATACCATTCGATCCGAGCAAGCGCTACCCCGTGATTTTCGACATCTACGGCGGTCCCGGATCGCAGCAGGTCTACGACCAGTTTGCGTCGAGCGGCTGGACGCAGTGGCTCGCCCAGCAGGGTTACATCATCGTCGGCCTCAACAACCGCGGCACCAACAACTACGGCAGCGCGTTCATGAAGGTCGTCTACAAGCAGCTCGGCAAATACGAAGCGCTCGACTTCGCGGAGGCAGCACGATACCTGGGGAGGCAGACGTACGTCGATCCCAAGCGCGTCGCAATCATAGGCACCAGCTATGGTGGTTACAGCGCGGTGTTCACGATGGAGATGTATCCCGAGCTCTTTCCCGTGGGCGTCGCCAACTCGACTGTTGGCGACTGGCGCTTGTACGACACCATCTACACCGAGCGGTACATGAGCCTGCTCAGCGACAACCTAAAGGGATACGTCGAGAGCGCACCGATAGAGCAGGCGCCGAAGATGCGGGGAAATCTTCTGCTCATCCACTCGATGATGGATGACAACGTCCATCCCCAGAACACAATGCAGCTGTTGACGGCTCTGACGAACGCGGGCAGGGACGCCGATCTGCGCATATATCCGCCCGGTCGGCACGGCGCGGCGTATGATAGTAAGAGCGCGCGATTGATCCGTCAGGTCACTTTCGCATACCTCGAGCGCTATCTAAAAGGGAACGTGGCTCCGGCGCTGGCGCCGGCTCGCTAGCTGACAAGAAACGCCCACCCCTGGATCCTCCAGCGGTGGGCGTTTTGTGCGAACGATCGCAGATCTGATTACTTGCGCACGTCCTTCCGAATGTCGCGTACGTCCTGACGTCTGTCCTTGCGATCCTGACGCAGGTCTTTGCGGTCTGACTTGAGCTCCTTCTTGTCTGCCTTGAGCTCTTTCTTGTCGCCTGCTTTGATGTCCTTCCGCAGCTCACTGCGGTCGGAACGGACTTCCTTGCGGTCCGCGCGGATCTCACGCGTGTCAGCGCGGACTTCCTTGCAATCCGCAACCGCGTTTGGATGGCTGCTGCACCACGCGACGAGTCTTGCTCTCGTCATGTGCGGCGGCGCTTTCAGCGCGGCCTGCGCAGACTGCGCGGACGCATTCGAGCTAACTGCCAGGACCAGGACGGCCGCGAACGCCGCCAGCTTCGCATTCGACATCTTGTCTCCTTCCTCTCTCGAGGACTGTTTTCGGGTGGGCGCAGTCTCGCACCGTTCTGCAAGAGAGACGCGCTACCAGTGCCGATGTTAACAGCGATGGGATGATGCGAAGCTTGCGGCTTCCATTCGGGTTACCAAAAGGTCACAGATACATATAGGTGCACCCGTGCGTTTGGGCCTGGTTGACCGCTACGACCATTGCCGGCACCAGAAAGACGCCCGGCAGCATGTTTGCCTCGAACTCCTTGCGCAGCGCCGCCGACTTCTCGCCCCCGCCTCCAAGCAGGCCCATCCAGACATTGAACGCGTTGTTGCAGAGGATGAAAACCGCGCCGCGCTCCTGAAGCGCCGATATCGATGAGTCAGCGGGTATCGGGATCGGCGCACCCGTGAGCGACAGGC
>JALYKM010000148.1 GCA_030774785.1 Gemmatimonadota bacterium | reverse complement strand
GGCTCTGTTATGTTCTTGCTGCGGCGCCCTCCGAGAAGGCTGTGGCTCGTGGCGGGGAGCCTGGAGTGTTTGCCCCTCCTTCTGCTGTGGTTTCCTTGACCGGCTTGTCGCCATCCGTCGAGTTGTTCCCTTTGCCTTGCGTATGGGCGTTGAATTCAGTGCTGTCGAAGCGCACCACGCGGTTGCGCCCAGTCTCCTTCGCCACGTAAAGCGCGTCGTCCGCCGCTCTTGAAAGTGCTTCCTGGTCCTTTACTCTCGGGTGGGGGGAGGCGGCCACCCCGCAGCTCATCGTCCGGCGGAGCGTCCCGCCGGCGTATGTGAATGTATGCCTCTCCACCTTCTCCCGCAGCCGCTCCGCGAAGGTGACCGCGGCATCTAGCACGGTACCGGACAAAATGAGAAGAAACTCCTCTCCCCCGTAGCGCCCGACGCGGTCGATTTCCCGCGCTTCGGCCTTGAGGAGCTGTGCGAACTCCTTAAGTACCGAGTCTCCGGCCTGATGGCCGTAGTTGTCGTTTACGCTCTTGAATTTGTCGATGTCGCACATGATGAGCGCGATGGGCTCGTGGAGCCGCACCGAATGCTGCCACATCTCGTGCAGGTGCTTCTCGAGCGACCGCCTGTTCTCGACGCCGGTCAGTCCGTCGGTGAGGGAGATCTCGAGCAGCTTGTTGTTCATCTCCGACAGCTCTTTTTTGTTCGCGGCAAGCTCGCCATTTGTCCGCTCGAGCTCAGACTGCAGCTGTTTTATGCGAAGCAACGAGTTAACCCGGGCCTCCAGCTCGGCGAAGTTGATCGGCTTGGTGATATAGTCGTCAGCGCCGGCGTCCAGCCCCTCGACCTTGTTCTCGGTGGAGTCCAGCGCCGTCTGCATGATGACCGGAATGAATGGCAGGTCCTTGTTGGCCTTCAGGCGCTTCACTACTTCCATGCCGTCCATCTTCGGCATCATCACGTCCAGCAGAATCAGATCGGGGCAGGTGCGCTTGACGGCGTCCAGTGCCGCTTGTCCGTCGCTCGCGCCCTCTACCTCGTAGCCGCGGGCCTCGAGGCGAGCTCGGAGGAGCTCAATGTTGTCCTCGTGGTCGTCAACGACGAGAATCCGCTTCTTCTTATGCTCCATTGTTCTTGCCGAGGAATCTCTGCACTTCCGCGACAACCGCTCTCGGCTCGCAGGGTTTGGCGAGGTAACCATCGCAACCCACCTCCATCGCCTTCTCGCGGTCGGACGCGAGCGCGTGCGCGGTGAGCGCAATGATCGGAATCATCCTGGTGGATGGGTCGTGCTTCAGGACCTGGGTTGCCTCCCAGCCGTCGATGATAGGGATGGAGATGTCCATCAGGATCAAGTCGGGCTGTTCTGATCGGGCCTTGGCGATACCTTCCTCTCCGTTCAATGCTTCGGTTACCTCGTAACCGAAGTGCTTCAGGATGGTGGAGTAGACAATACGATTATCCTCGTTGTCCTCCACCAACAATACCATTTTACCTGAACTGCTCATTCAGTATCCTCGCACGGCTATTGCTAGGTAGGGGTTTAGGGCAAATTTCTTACCATCCCCTGAGCTAGGCCTTTCATGTTTAACTCTCCCAGCCCTGGCAGCCCGGCGTCCTCCATCCCCAAGGCACCGATTCCGGGGTCCATCCCGCAACCAAAACCGGATGCTCTTCCGCACCAGACCGTTCCCGACTGGAACAACATCAGTCTGTTTACGGCGGGCGTTGCGGTCGGGGCGATTCTCGGGGCGACCGTCGCGCTCTTGCTGGCGCCGGCGAGTGGAGATGAGACGCGCCACAGCATAGCGCGCCGCGTCAGAAACATTCACGGAGACGACGACGTCTGGGACGAGCTCGCCGAGGAGCTCGAGCTTGCCGCCGCGGAGAGAGAAGAGGAAGCTGCTACTAAAGTGTCGGCAGAGACCTAGCCGGCTCTGAGCGCCGCGTCGGCCTCCGCCTTGTAGTGGCGATCATTGTATTCCAGGTTCGGCAGCTTGATGGCCGCTTCGTACTGGGCCCGCGCCTTCGCCTTGTCGCCCGTATCCCGGTAGACCCCGGCGAGATCCACGTGGTGAATGATCCGGTCAGGCTCATTGGCGACGGATTCTTCCATGTAGCGCTTCGCTTCCGGCCAGCTGGCTGATCCGAACACTTTCCCGCCGAGGAAGTTCTTCGCCATCATGCGGGTAAAGCCGTTCAGTCGCATCACCTCGGCGTTCCACATTCCCATAACGTGAAGACAGCCGGCGTGCTTGGGATTGATCTTGAGGCAGTCGAGGGCGTGGCTGCGAACATCGCGGGCGTACTTGATCCGCGCTTTCGGTCCCTGAGTCAGCGCGTTTTTGCCCAGTGCGCGGGCAAGATTGAAGTGCCCCTCGGCGTCAGAGGGATTGGCTTCGACCGCGCGGCGAGCATAAAGCTCCGCGTTCCTGAAGTAGAGGCCGCGCATCTCGTCATTGCGCTCATACGATCCCAGGTCGACAGCGGATCTCGATCCCTTCCAGAGCGCTTCGTAATTCTTCGGATCCTCAGCGAACGCCGCTTGGTAATGCTTGAGAGCAGCGGGAGCGTTCATGGCGACATATTCTTTGTCGCCAAGTGCGATGTGATTGGCTGCGGTCTGGGCGCCCGCAATTGAAGCAGCGAGCAACATTCCTGCAGACAGGTACCGAAGAGCGCGCATATGGACTCCGATTGCGGTTGGAAGTGATCCCGACAAATACCCCGGCTGAGCCTAAATGATCGTACCTCGCCTGATCGAACGCAAACGCGACGGCCAGCGGCTCGAGCCCCGCGAGATCAGGGAACTGGTGCTCGCCTACGCGGATGGCGCGGTGCCCGATTACCAGATGGCGGCGCTGCTCATGGCAATCTATTTCCGCGGCCTCGACCGCGAGGAGATGAACGCGCTCATGGATGCGATGCTCGAGAGCGGGAAGAGGCTCGATCTGACCCGCCTGCCTATGCCGCGAATCGACAAGCATTCCACCGGCGGCGTGGGTGACAAAACATCGCTCATTCTCGCTCCGCTCATGGCTTCGCTGGGAGTGGCGGTGCCGATGATGTCAGGCCGCGGGCTTGGCCACACTGGCGGAACGCTGGACAAGCTCGAGTCGATCCCCGGATTCAGAACGGCGTTGACGCTCGCCGAGGCGGAGAAACAGATCGCGAGAATCGGTTGCGCGATGCTGAGCCAGACGGACGAGATCGTACCCGCGGACCGCAGGATCTACGCGCTGCGGGATGCGACCGCGACCGTGGAAGTAATTCCGCTCATTGCGGCGAGTATTATGAGCAAGAAGATCGCTGAGAGCCTCACGGGCCTGGTACTCGACGTCAAGCGGGGCTCGGGGTCGTTTCTGCCGAAGCTCGACGACGAGCTGGAACTGGCAAAGGCGATGATCGATCTTGGCGCGCGGCATA
>JALYKM010000147.1 GCA_030774785.1 Gemmatimonadota bacterium | reverse complement strand
TGGCCGACACCGTCCGTGAGATTCTCGTCGAGCGGGCGAAGGCGGGGGTCGAGATTTATTTCCTCTACGATTCGTTCGGCACGTCCCTCAAGGAGGATTTCTTCGATCCGCTGAAGGCTGCCGGCGTGCGCCTCGGAAGATTTCGCCCGTTCAGCTTTCGGTCGATGCAGAAGGCGCAGCATCGGGCCCACATTCGCGTCGTGGTGATCGACGGGACGATCGGCTACACTGGCGGCTTCGGAATAGATGACAAATGGTACGGCGACGGCCGCTCCGCGGAGCAGTGGCGCGATACCAACGTCCGGTTCATCGGGCCGGCGGTGCGTCAACTCCAGGCAACCTTCACGGTTTGTTGGGCTGAAACCACCGGCCATCTGCTCACTGGGCCACTCCTCTTCCCCGAAGGGGGAGACGTGGATGCGGGGGACGCGCCAGTTCTCGCCGGCCTTCTCCACGCATCTCCAACCATCGGAAGCACTTCAGCGGAGCGGTTGTTCGTCTTGATGATCACCGGCGCGAGGAAGCGGCTGAATATCAGCAACTCGTACTTCGTGCCCGATGCTTCGTTCCGGAATCTGCTGTGCGCCGCCGCAAAGCGCGGCGTTGACGTGCGCGTTCTCACCGTCAGCAAGAACACGGATGTGAAGAGCACCTGGTACGCCGGCCGCGCGCGTTACGAGCACTTGCTGTCGGGGGGCGTCCGGATCTACGAGTACCAGCCGGTGATGATGCACGCCAAGACGATCGTCGTTGACGGCCTGTGGTCGTCGGTGGGAAGCATGAACGCCGACAATCGCTCGATCTCCTTCAACGAGGAATCAAATCTGGTCATCCTCGACGAGGGCGTTGCATCCCGGATGGAGAAGCTGTTCAGCGAGGACATCGGGTACTCGAAAGAGATCGAACTCGCCGAGTTCCGGAAGCGCGGAATGCGTGAGCGTCTGCTCGAGCGGGTCTGTCATCTCGTCTGGCGTGTCCTATAGGCTCGCGACGCTCGTGGGCGCTGTCGAACGGCGGGAGACACGCGCAAGCGGCAACCGGGATAACACCTTCACAACGGACGGGGTGGGATTCGAACCCACGGTACGCTATTAACGTACACACACTTTCCAGGCGCGAAAGTATTGGCAGGGATTGGGACAAGATGTCCTCATTACACTATGACGGACCGCGAAATGTCCTGTGCACCCCTGCCTCAATGTCCGACGATGTCCGCATCAAACCGACACCGGAACCGACACCGACCGACCTAGGTTCCGGCGCGGGAACCCGAACTCAGCAGGGCCACGCTAGTCACGGACAATGACTTACGTCATTCCTGGGTCGCTGGTCATTGAATGGATACCCCTCCAGTACCCCCAACTCGTTTGGCTCCGGTCTCTCTAAAGCAGCCCGTGAGGCGCTCAAATGAATTCGACACACACGACTTCTCGAGGCCGAGCGCCTGCAGCAAGCTGAAATAAGAAAGCCCGTGCAAACTTTGCACGGGCTGTTTTGTGTCGGCAGATCGTGCCGCCTTACTTTGTGCCAACCAATACAGCGCCATTCTCTCTGGCAGCGATGGCGAATGGCCCTGGTCCGGAAGTCCGCACTTGAATCGTTTGTCCGCGAACCATTTGAAAGGTGCCGCTCAGGCGGGCCTCTTTTGCGGTCTTCTCCCAAGGCAGGACTTTAACTCCCGTCGCCGGAAGGGGTGGGCGAGCTCCCATTTGGAGGTAGGCTTCAAGAGTGGAACGTAGCGACTCCCAGAAATCCGCCGTCAACGCCTCATCATTCTCCCCAGTTCCGACTGCCGCAGGAAGTTCCTGAACTCGTAAGAGCTTGTCGCCTTCGGGTGTTAAATCCGGAATGATTGTCCAAGGCTGCAGTAACAGATAGGAGAGCTTTTGTTCTAACGTCCAAGCCATGTCGTCACCTGTTAGGTGGTAAAAGATCGTGTTGTTTCAACTGACTGATCATGTCACGGATAAGATACGGCTTCAGGTTTCCTTTCCCCTTCTCAACCAGCCCGATGACCACCGTAGTGTTGGGTAGTTTTCGCGCCCACTTACGGTGGCTCGTTGCCCCGCGAGCCGCAAGGGTGAACTGAAGGTTAGACAAAACGAGGGCTGCGTCTGCATACGTATACCCAATCGGGTTTCTGTCGTTCACCATTTGCTCTAGGAGCTTTTCCCACCTCGCCATACTCCAGCGGCTAGGTAGGCGGGGCAGGTACGACCTGGAGCGGTACGGCTCCGCGATGCTGGCCGTCAACAAACAGGTGAAATGCGTAGTCACCCACATCGGGAACGTTCATCCCCACCATTCCGATCGCAAATGGCGCTTCCAGACGCTTCTGCAGTGTTGGGCTGAACTTCATTGGGATCGTAGCACGCGCAAGCTCGCCACCGTCCGCGTTAACAACGCGGATTTCCAATTCGTGGTCGCTCCCCTCTGGTAGGTGCGCTTGAAAGGATCCGACGAGGTGAAAGGGAGGCAAAGGAATCGGCCTCTGCGGACTGGCGCCCACAACCTCGAAAATGCCAACAATAGTCAGCTTCCCCCGCTCACCCGCTGTCGCATAATCCGCGAGGTGTGCAAAGCGCAATTCCATATCACACATTCTCCTTCGGCCACAGCTCTCGCAAGGTCGATTTCGTTTCAGCGACAATCACTTCTCTATCCTCGGGTCAATTTCGTCTGTCTCAAGTAGTATTGGCTAGAGCGGTCGCGACAAACGGCGGTCTCGTCTATCGCGAAGCTGGTCGAAGGGTTGCTACATTTGCGGACGAGTTCGATTCAGTTTTCGACTGCGAGTGGTTCATTGCGAGAACAGGATGAGTCGTGCCGCTAACACAGTCTCCCGCAGCATCCGCGTTTTGGTGGGTACGGAGGGCGCTAGAGGCACCGTCTCAAATCACGCTCCTCCTTGTTGGAGCTTCCCTGCCTTTCTTCGGCGCGATCGTGGGTTACGCCCACCAAGAAGGTTTAGCAGCCTCAGCTGCTCGGGAAGCGCAGACGGTCCGCAATTCTCAGGCAGCAAACGAAGTATTCATTGAGATAAGCAGGCGTCTTAGCGGGATCCGTGTGATCGAGGCTGAATACCGCGAAGCGGAGACAAAACCCGACAACGTACTCCGGTCGAAGGCTCAGGAGCTCGATAGCGCGGCGCGGGAATGGTCTCTCGCCTATCCCAGAGTGCGGGCGCTCGCGGAGACCTATTTCGGCAGGCACTTGGGCGAGTACCTCGACATCTCAGACAGCATGCTGCGCGATGAGCGAGCGAGCTTGCCTCAGAGGACGGAGCTCGAGCTATCGATTCGGAAAACCAGCCGACTCTCGGACTCCCTAGGGCGAATCGCCGACTCCATTAGCAGTCGAATGACTCCAGCTTACATCCGATCGCTTCCGCCTTCGGTGCGCGAGTTACTCGCTTCCCAAGACAGAAAGCGCGACTCTCTGCTCGCCCAAAGACGGGATTTGAACTCGACCATCGTGGCTCGGCGGAAGGAAACTCAAACCCTCATTGGAAAAGTGCAGGTGCAGGATGCAAAGCTATACGGCACGATGGCTAACCTGATTCGAGATGGGAAAGTCGGCTTCACCGAGGAAGAGCGCGCTCGAGCAGACGCTGGAGACACTGTGCTCGGAACGTTCGGGATCTATCCCTTCGATCTCGGATCGTTCTTGACAATCTTCTCGTTACTCGCCATCGCTGTGATTGGTGCGTACAGGCTCGCCATACTCACCGGCCGTAACCCGTGGCCGTGGAGTGTCGGAGCTGCTCTTTTCGCAGCACCGGTGCTCTTATTCTTGGTTCTCGCTCCGCCGGTTAGTGCGACCGAGACCGCGAAGCCGGAAGGCGATCCAGAAGAAGGCTAGGCAGAGAAGGTTGATGTCCTCGAGGAAGTAATTTGGCAGACCAACCCAACCAGCCAAGTACTTCGCGATCAAGCCGAGTGAGGTTCCTGCGAAAACCAGCGTAACCACAGGCTCCTCTCGCGCAAATTCTCCCGCAAAGTGCACGAGGGGAAGCTGCGTAAGCGCAGCATCCCCTCCTCCGCTAGAAGTGAGCAGAAGCCGAACAACCTTATCCGCGAGCCATACCACACTTACGGCAGCGCCAAGGTAGCTGATTAGAAGAAACATTCACCTCTCGGGAAAAGCCCTCGCGGGGGCCGTGTTCCGCCAGCTCGCGTTTCCTTACATTGGTGAAATGCCCACGGATAAAGAGCGCTGGCGATTTCTCGCTGACCACAAACTAACCCTGCACACCGACGGTGGGCCCTACATGGTGCACTGGTGCCGCACAGCGGGCCCCTGGGAGCCGCCTAAATTTTATCCTGTGTCGAAGGGTGCATCAGCTCAGGAGGCGATCGATCGCCACAATCGAAAGCACGGCCGGGGCTCCTAATGGCTGGCGAACCTGCACGTCCCGTCAAGTACGACGTGGCCTTCTCCTTTCTTGGCCAGGATGAATCCGCAGCTCGTCAGTTTTCCGATGCCTTGAGTCCTGAATTAGCCAGCTTCGTTTTTTCAGAGCGTCAGAAAGAACTCGCCGGCAAAGACGGGGTCGAGGAGTTTTCGCGAGTATTCAAAGAAGATTCCCGCTTAAACGTGATCCTTTTCCGCAGCGGTTGGGGAACAACAGAATGGACGAGGATCGAAGAGAAGGCCATTCAGGAGCGCGCGCTGACTGACGGTTGGGAAACTCTCCTCATCGTGTCGGTTGAAGAGAAATCAACGCCGCCGAGGTGGTTTCCTAAGCCCCTGCTCTATCTGTCCCTTCCGAAGTTTGGCTTTGAGGAAGCGGTCGGCGCGATACGGGCTCGAGCAATGGAGGCCGGTGCAACTTCCCGGTCCGAGAGTCCCGCAGAACTTACCGCCAGGCGAACGCGAGAGGTTCTCGATGTCGAGCGCCGGCTACTGCTCGCGAACTCAAAGGCCGGTACCCAGGCCGCGACGCGCCTCGTCGCGGAGCTCTTCGCTCTCCTCAAAAGCGAAGTTGGCGCAATCGGAGCTGAGGCCGGAGACTCGCTACCCGTGCAGGTTGCAGCGGATCAGTCGACGTGCGTAGTTCGAATCGGGAGAATTAGTATCGCTTTCGCGTGGAGCACGCAGTACCTCCATTCCTTAAAGAGCGCCGAGTTGTGCGTCACGCTGTTTGAAGGCGTCATTCGAATGCCGGGCAGCAACGCACAACCATCACGCCCGGCGGTTCAGAGGCAGCGCGTCACATACGAATTGATTATGGCCGAGGGGGACGAATGGCTTTGGCGCGAATACGACACCATGCACACGGTGACTTCAACGGGGTTGGTTGCCGCGTGGATGCGGCATGCGGTAGCAGCTGCATACGCCTTTCTCGGCGACAAAGACGTGCGAGTTATAAAAAAACGCCAGTCGCCGTCATGATCGGCAGCTTGCTAGTCCGTGTGCTGAATCACCTACGTTGAACCGAGCTACACACGGTCTTTGTGAGCCGAAATGAGGTAGTCGTGCGAAGGGTTACTCGCTTCTGCGTCTCGTTGCTTGGAACGGTTTGAGGAGCCTTTTTAGCGCCACCTCACGATTGAGTTGTTTGTCGGATGCGCGCCAGACTGTGGCGTAGCCTCCACTTCCAACGACACCATGCACGACATAACGACTGTTTAATTCCGTTCCACTCTTCAGTTCCAGCAGATTACCTCCGGCGTTGCCGGGTCGCGAACTCGGCTCTCTCGCAACCTACCTTAGACAGACTTGTCGCGGCGCGGCAGATCAACAGTCAATTGACTCCCATAACGCAAGCCGGCTACATCGCATGCCATCTTGATGATCTTTTCGATTTGATCAGATCCATAATTGGTTCCAACCCACCAGCCCGGCGTCAACTCATGAGTGTAGTCGCGAGCTAGGTCTTCTCTATCCGGGTAGAGCTCGCGCGCTGTGCGGGCGACAAACCGACGGCTTCGACCATGGCGAGGAAGAGCTGCAAACCTTTCCAAGAAGGTCGTGTCTAGCGTTGCGAGTTGTCTCAGCAGTTGAATGAGAGTATCAATTGCGCTCTTAGTCTTTGTATGCACGCCATTTAGCATGAACCCGACACTTGCATTGGTAATTGAGCGAGTTTCGCGCTTGGGTGTATCTGGCCGGTGAGGCACTGTCGCCCTCGGCGCCGAGTCCTTGTGAGGTAACTGATTCGAGTGGATTCCAGCGCGAACCCTCTCAGATATAAAATGCGCAACAGAGTCGACATCGGGTTTGAAACCACACAATGTCTCAACTTGATCAACCAGGAGGTCGACTAAAATCGGATCTTGATCCTCGAGCAACTTTCTCCAAGCCAGCGGAATCGTTTCGTTAATTTCCCGATTCCTACGCACGCCTTCGTAGTCTTCGTTGGCCGCCTTTCTCCCCTCCCCTGAGGAAATTGCCGAATAGCCAAGGTATCGGCGCAATCGTTGCTCGGACTCTACTGGGTCGCGGTCAACCAAGTCGAGCCGATAGAACCGCCGTTCGTGGTATTGTCCTTGACCGGCGGGAAGGTAGAAGCTCCATTCGCGGCCATCGGTGAGTATTGCAATTGGGACACCGATGTGAAACGCGTATTCGAAGAGCTGCCTGTCCGCACCCTCCGATTTACCTGGCTGCTTTACTTCTATGAACACTGAGGGTTTGCTCTTGGGATGACAGAGAGCATAGTCGACGCGTCGCCCTTCTAGCGTATACTCTGGAGAAACCACCAAAGGGTCGAAGACTGGCCATCCGAGTTCCTGAAGAATCGGGAGCACGATACCTGTGCACACGGACGCCTCATTCGCGAACTGCCCCGCGGCGATCGCAGCTTGAATACGTTCGATCTCCCCGCGCAGGGTCATCTATGATTCTACAAGCAATGCGCGGATCCGTCTAACCGTTCGGAGATCACCAAGCGAAAGTTCATGGCGTCACGCTGCAGCCGTCAGATGGGTCTCGATAACAGTCACGGCCATGATATCGAAAATCCCGCCCGTGTCCGTATACTTGGCGTCCGCCAATTCCTCGTACCGGGCGAGCTCGCTGTAGGTTAGCTGTATCTCCCCATTTACCCGGCCACGGTACGCGCCTTCCAGGTACATCCGATCCTCGCGATGAGCGTGGACGGTGCCGCGAATCGCGGGATCGGCGGCCTTCTCCTCCGTGACCTGCTTGATGTAGAGAGCTTCCTCATCGCTGATGTCGAACTTCGCACGGATCTCGTCGATCATGTCTCGGACCGAGACCTTCTTCGCAGGCGGCCCCGCACCCTCCCTGACTCGGCCGGGCTTGAGCTTCAGCCCTGCCCCAGCACGAAGCACCCCCTGATACTCGACGGCCGCCTTCACTACCTCGGTCTGCCGGATCTGCTTCATCAGTTCGGAGACGCTGCCCTGCTTTATCAGCTGCGGTCCGACGTATTCCGCGAATGTGACGAACTCTTTTACCGCGTGCGGATAGGCGAAGAAACACGTGAGGAAGTGGAAGCTCTTCACGAGTCGGGCAAGCATGTAGACAAAGTTCTTGCGATCCTCCGAAGAGCTGAGCTTCGCGTGAAAGCGTACCCGCAGCCCGCTGATAGCGAACTGTATCTGCGCGTCCGTGCCCGTGGCAGCGAGCTCCACGAACTTACGGGCATCGGTCTGCGTGAAAACACCTGCTGAAAGGATTTCGGCGAGAAGTCTGGTGCAAAGCTCGGGATCGGGCTCATCAGGCTCGAACGGTGTGCCTTTGCGGTACTTCGCGAATGCTTTGAGGATTGCGGAGGCGTTGTTGGTGAAGTCGACAACGACGACGTCCTTCTTCCCTTCGTAGCTCCGGTTCAGGCGCGACACGGTCTGCACTGCGTTGCGATCAACCACCGGCTTATCGAGGAACATCCCCGCGAGCAGTGGCTGATTGAATCCGGTCTGGAACTTGTTCGCGACGATCATCAATCGGTAGTCGTCGCCCTTGAAGCGATTCTCGATCAGCTCCGCCTCTTTTAGATCGTTGATGGCGTGTTCGCTGATGGCCACGTTGGTTTCGGGATGCACGAAGTCCGAGAAGGCGTAGAGCACCTTGTAAGCTGCGCTGCGTGCTTTGAGCTTCTCCTTGATGATGTTGAAGTAGCGGAGGCCGGCCACTCGCGAGGTGGCAACAATCATTGCCTTGGCGCGGCCGCCGATCAGCGGCATTACATCCTTCTCGAAGATCCGGAGCATCACCTCGGCCTTGTACTGAATCAGCCCATCGTCCTGGAAGGCAACGTTCTGCAGGGCCTTCGATACGACGCCCTTCGGGTAGAGCTTCTCTTCGTCCAGCTTGGGGACGATCGGGCAATGCAGATTGTAGAGCGTCTTGTACGAGATGATGCTCGCCCCGACGTCGACGATGTAGCCTTCGGCGATGGCCTCGGCCTCGGTGTAGCTATCAAACGGGGCCCCGAAAAGAGTGACCGTAGCAGGCGCAGGCGTCGCCGTGAAGGCGACGAAAAGCTGGTTGAGGTCGTGTTCCCGGATAATCTTGGCGATCTTCTCTTCCTCGTCCTTCTCTTCGTCAACCGCGTCTTCGGCGTCTGGATCTTCACTCCTGCGGAAGGGCACCCGGATGGCCACCCCCATCTGGCCCTCTTGTGACCGGTGCGCCTCGTCGATGAGAAAAGCCACACGCAGTGCCTTCAGATCAGGGTTGTTCGCGATCTCTTCCAGCACCCAGGCGAACTTCTGTTGCGTGGTGACAATGATCGGTTTGCGTTCGTTGAGGAACCGCGGCAAGTCGTCGGCCTTCCGGGCCAGGCCCACCACATCCTTCAGGTGCGTGAATTTCTCGATGTCGTCGCGGATATTGGTGTCGAGCGATTTGCGATCGGTGAGGATGAACAGCACATCCACGAGCTTGTCGCTCGTTCCGGGCTTGAACAAGCTATGGAGCCGATCGGCCAGCCAGCAGATGGACAGTGTCTTACCACTTCCCGCCGAGTGAGCGATGAGGTACTTCCGTCCGATGTCGCCTGTCTTGCCGAAATGGGCCAACGCATTGTCGGCCACCTTCCGCACCATGCGGCTCTGATGATAGCGCGGCAGGATCGTAAAGGCCGCATGCGCCGGCTTGTCTTCCTCGGCATCGCGCTTCGGCACGCGGACGAGAAAAAACGATAAAGCCTCCAGCAAATGGTCCTTCGACAAGACTTCGCGGTACAGAAATTCGACGGGATACTCGCCCCGTGTCTGCGGCGTGTTTGTCAAACCGGTGTTGTGCCAGCGGAAGTTTTCTGGCCGGCTCGGGTCGCTCGCGGCCACGACGTCGCTCGTGTCGGCAGCCAAATAGAGAAATGGATGCCTGAAACAGGCGCGTGCATGGTCGCGGGCGCAGAATTGAGCGACTGCGTCATGCACGTTTTGGTTTCTTTCGTGCTTTACCTCGAGTGCCACGATGGGCAGGCCATTTAGGAAGAAGACGAAGTCGATCTCCTGGTTGGTCTCGCCGAAGTAGAAGTGCGGGCGAAACGTGATCCGGTTTTCGCCGTGCTTCTTGGCGGCGGCGCTCTCAGTAGAGCGAGGCTTTGGGTAGTACAGGTGGAACTCCAGCCCGCGCACCTTGAGACGATTGCGCATGATCATCCACAGCGGCGTATGCTCCAGCTCCTTGCGGAGGGCACGGAATACCGCTTCCCGTGCGTCGGTGCCGTAGTCCTCCGCCAGTTTCTTGAGCGTGTCGGCTTGAGTAGCGTTGAGGAAAGCCCAGAGATGGTCTTCGGCGATGTATTGCTGGGTGTCCGTGATGTCGGTCTGCTCGAGCATGCCATAGCCGTGCACACGGATCAGAAAGTCAGCGATATGCTGCTGGAAGGTGAGCTCCGGGACTCTCCGTCTAGCCATGCACTTGGACTCGCTTGAGATCGTTCTCTGTGACGCGCCGCTGGCCGGTAGCGCACTCGTGGATCAGCGACTTACGGTAGGCAGTGAGGGTGGCGATTTGAGATTCAATGGTTAAGGCGATGCGCTTCGCCTCCCCGAGCTTCTCGTAGAGATAGGTGCAGATGACGGCTTGCTCCGAAGGTGGCGGAAACGGTAAGCGAAATTTTTTCATATCCTTAAAACGAAGCGATGGCTGCATGATGAGCGCAATGCTCCGTCTCTCGAAGTCAAAGAGTTCCTGAATCGTTGCCAGGAAATAATCCAGGTTTATCTTACGATGCCAAGGAATGATGAGCGCGCAGTTTTGGGAAATACTGAACTTCCCGGTGACGAGCCGTGTGGTCATCGCTTTAGCACCAACTGTCGTTACGAAAATCACGGGCGAGTCAAAGTCAAACTCGAATGAGTCGATGCTTCCCATCAGGCCGTCATCTTCCGTTTGTCCGCTAAAAACCGGGAATTCACCCGGAGAGTCAGCGATGTATTTCTGCGTTATCTCGGCTGCCCGTGCCCCTTTTTGGAACCAAAATAACGAGCTTAGTTTGACGGTTTTCCAATGGGCCGGAATTCTAGGAATCCAATCAATCTCTGTTTCTCTTTTTGCGACGTTGGGATTAAGCCCCTGCGTGACTGCCTGCAACGTGACGGACTTGCGAAGGGCGTCGAGGGTTTCAAGCTGACGTCGTTTGGCGACCACCGCCGCGTTAATCGCCGTACAACTCGCGTCCAAATACGCCGCAATCCGTTCTTGCTCCGCCAGTGGAGGGAACGCGACCTTGGTATTCAAATAGTCGGTAACACGGAGATTCTGGATACCCGTCGTCTGTTGAATGTGAGCTGTATTGATGCATGAGGAGTACGCCGCATCGAGCAGGTAGGCGACAAACGTTGGCGCGACTGTCAACATGCAATCAGTCTTCGCCATGAAGTTCGAGCAGATGGCGTCGACCGTGAGCTTGCGCCCGAGGACGGCCCGGCCGACGGGTTTCTGTTCGCCACCGCCTGACTTCTCTAGCAGCAGGGTGCGCTTGCCAATGAGCCGTCCCGGCAGCTTGGATTCCTTGACGCGACGGACAGTGAGGTTTTCGGTTGTGACATCCAAGCCACGAATGTCTGCAACGCGCACCACAGGAATCTCGATGCCCTCATCGTGTGCATCCGGCTCATCTCCCCACTCCCCGGCTACAATCACGCCCAGCCGATCGCGGATCCTGTCTACGGTCCAGTGCTCCGGAGAGTCGCCGAAGATACTTCGCTCGGACGCGGTGGTGGTTGCGAGATTCATCAGTTCGCCAATCCCTCCAGCATCTTCTCCGCTTGCTGTTCCAGCTTCCAAAACGCCTCGAGCAACTCGCTCGCGGCGGCGGGCGGTTGGTAGCGGAAGAAGTACTTGTTCGGCAGGATCTCATAGCCGAGCTGGGGGCTGTCCTTCCAGCGGATGATTGGCTTGGCGATTTCGCGCTTCAGGAACGCCTCGATGTCCTCGCCGTGCGGGATGTACTCATCGTCCTTCACGTAATGGCGGTGTGTCCACTCCACCGACACGATCTTGGGTCCGCCCTCCGTCAGCGCGCTGAGCTTCTTGGCAACGGAGTCCTTAGGCCCGAGCGTGAGCGTCTCCGTCTTTTCGGTCTTGCGCACGTTCAGGCGCAGACGGAAGGTGAGATCGCTGTCGTAGAAATCCAGTTCCTTCTTCAAATTCGCGGCGGTGAAAACCTTCTCGTAGATCTCGGTGACGGTGGCGGGCTTGTCCTGCTCGTCAAACTGCCAGAAGACGACGCTGACCTTGTGGAATGCGAAGTCCTCGCGCCGGAAAATCTTGACCCGCTCGTCTGCGTATGCGCTCTTCCAGCCGTCGCGATAGCGCTCTTGGATCCACCCTCGATGCGCGTCGCTCATGCGGTTGCGCTTATTGCCGAAGGATTTTGGCTCCTTCTCATATTGCTGGCGAGCGTCTATCAGCATCACTCGTCCCCGGTGTGATGCTGGCTTATTGTTCCGGAGTAGCCAGATGTAAGTGAATATGCCGGTGTTGTAGAAGAGTTGGTCGGGCAGCATGACGATGGCGTCAAGCCAGTCGTTCTCGAGAATCCAGCGCCTGATTTCGCTCTCAGCCTGCCCGCAGTCACCATTGGAGAGCGGCGAGCCGTTGAAGATAATGGCGATTCGGCTCTCACCATTTTGCGGCTCCTTCATCTTCGCGAGCATGGTTTGCAGGAAGAGGAGTGCGCCGTCGTTGATACGAGGCATCCCGGCCCTGTAACGCGTCGTTCTCAACTTCCGGGCCTCGGCCTCATAGCCGTCCTTGCCGCCCCAGGTTACACCAAAGGGTGGATTCGAGAGCATGAAGTCGAAGCGGAATTTTGACTCGGGGAGCTGGTCGCCCGGTTCCTTACTGTGTGCGTCATGTGGGATCAGGGAGTTGCCGAGATGAACTGTGGCCTGCTGGTCGTTTTTGATCAGCAAGTCAGCTTGGCAAATGGCGTAGTTGGTTGGCGACAGCTCTTGCCCATGGACGGTGACGAACCTCTCAACCTGAGATTTCTCTTTCGGCGTTGCGGCGCGGTTGAGTAAATGTTCTTTAGCCACCGACAACATGCCTCCCGTCCCGCAGGCCGGGTCGTAGATGGACACGTGCCTGTCGGGGAAGGGGATGTCGAGCAGCTCCACCATCAGACGGATCACTTCGCGTGGGGTGAAATGTTCTCCGGCTTCCTCACCGCTCTGTTCCGAGAAGCGGCGGAGCAGTTCCTCGTAGATATAGCCCATCTCCAGTGGCGAGAGCTTGTCGGGGCCGAGCTCCAATTCCTTGTATTGGTTCAGGATTGGGGCGAGGCGGTTGTTCTTCACCACCTGACCGATAGTCGCCCGGTAGTTGAAATGCTCGATGATGTCGTCGACGTTCTTCGAGAAGCCGTTGATGTAGGCGCGGAAGTTCTCTTCGAGAAGCGTGTGATCTTCTTCGTAGACCTTGCGGAGCGTCCAGTTGGTCTTGTTGGAAAACGGAGCCGTGCTTATTTCGAGGCTCTTAACTAGCTTGGCAAGTTCTTTCTCAGTCAGCTTTGGCCGCTTGGCGAGAACCTCGGCCGACTTCTCCGAACGCCACCTGATTAGCACGCATTCGAGTCGCCGGATCACGATGATCGGTAGGATAACGTTCTGGTACTCGTACGCCTTGAACTTGCCGCGGAGCCGCTCGGCGGACTTCCAGATGTCGCCGGCGAGGTTGTCGAGTTTGGGTTTGTTCAGCGTAAGAGACATTGATTCTAAGGTTTCTGTAGTCTGGTCTTCGGTCGCGCTTCCGACGTCAGAGCGGCGCAGAGGTAGGTTCTGGGATGGTCGGGCACTCGGCCTCGCAGGCGCTAACGCTCGAGTACAGCTGCGGGCGAGAATCACTACTGTGGCAGCGTTGCTTTAGTAATGGATCGCGCGCTCCATAAGGATGCTCCTCACGCCCGTCCGCTGCAACGACCCGCTAGCCAAGAGAAGGCACGAGGCCTATGTGCCGCGGATCCTCACAAACCGCGGAGTACGTTGCTAGAATGCGCGCATGCTCCTCGCTCGACATATGAGCCTGCGGTTGATGAACTGCGGCCCACGGAATTCCTAGTCGATCGAGCCGCGGACGAAGAGCTCGAGCGACGCCCACACCAATGCAAAGAACTGCGCTCGGAGCTGCCTCCTCGACAACGAACCTCGTATAAGCGTCCCAGCTGGTTTGGATAACTGATTCACGAACCTTTGGGGATGGTTTGCGCTGCCCGGGCAGATACAGAGCAGCGATGCTGGCGTCAACTAACCAAATCCCCTGTTCTCGCAGTTGCCCCAGGACGGTGAGTTTGTTCCGTAAACGCTGAAGAGTGGCGGGCGTGCGCAAGATCTGAACGGCTCCATAGTTAGTTGCCACACCCATTGCACGCAGACAGCTCTGGAAGATCTTCCAGTATTGTGGAGTGCCGGAGTTGCGCGGGCTAAGGATCGGCTGATCCAACTGATCGTTCTCACCATACCCCAGCGAATAAACCAGTCGAACGAACCCGCGAGGTGCGTCGGCGGCTAGACCTGGGAACGGCAGCAGCGTGCGCCGAAGTTCCGCTAAGTCTGTGAATACATGCGACTCGGCGAGCAAAACCACCCGCGAATCCTCGGGCCTCCAGAAGGAACGGTGCTCTTCTGCCCGCGCGAAGACCTCAACAGACTCGATGCCTTCGGCCAGGATGCCGGCAAGCCGTGCGTGAGCCTCTCGAAGACTTTTCGACATTTCAAGCCGTGATTGTGGTCTAACTAACTGAGCTGCGCCGTCGGGGGTCTGAAACGTAACCGGGGTCGGGATGCTCAGTAGTGGCTGTCGAGCTCGCCTTCTTTGACTGCGGGCCCTTAGCTTCCCTGGATGCCTTCTGATGCCGAACGCTGGCGTTTCCTGGGCGATCATCTCCTGACTCTACACACTGACGGACACGGTTATCTCGTCCATTGGTGCAGGACAGCGGGCCCAGATGAGCCGCCAAAGTTTTACCCAGTTTTCTACCGGAGCAACAGCAGAGGAAGCCGTTGATCGAGCGATCGAGCGGTACAACCGGAAGCACGGTAAGACAGCATAGTCGTCCGCATTACTCGTTGCTGCGGGCGGGACCTCTTCTATTCCTAACGCGCAGTAGGGCGCTTACGGCTCAGCAGCGGCCACTGGATATTCATCGTGGCTAACGCGCGAATACAGTGGCTCCCTGAAATACCCCAGCTCCTTTTTGATTCCGTCTGCGATTGCCTGATCTTTCTCTGTCCAAATCGGCATGTCTATCAGGCAGGTGTCGAGCGAATAGCCTTGGCCACGCACGTATCGCTCAGTTGCGAGACCGACTACGGGCGCATACTCAGGAAGAAGACTTCTCGCCACGAAGCAGCGCAGACCGAGTTCCTTCATTCGCAGTTCGCGCGGTTCATTGCGGGCCGCCGCGAGAAACACGTAGACGACACCTGAGCGTGATGGAATCCAGCGCGCGCGAACCCGCTTCTGCGCTGCTAGCCGCATGAACTCATTAAAGGCTTCCGCAATTACACGGCGCGAGAACCGGGTCTCACGCGCCATTATTCGAGTCACGCGCTCAGCCTGATCAGGCTCACCGGACTCAAGTCCGGGACCGAGAACATCGCGGGCGACACCTTCGATAAGCTTATCCCATACGTAACTGCTTTGGTCCGCCTCCTTTCGGCGCTGCCACTCGGCCTTCGATATTAGCTCACCCCAAGCCCCGGGTTCGACCATCAAAACGTCCGCCCCGGTTGGGAATTTCCTTCCGGCGTGGAGATAAATCGCGAGAAGCTCTTCCTCCCCCGCACTAACGATGGACATCTCACCGCTCGTAACTAAGGCTTCCTTCGAGGACAAATAGGAGACGAAGTCACTAACGGTATCTAGCTCACCCATGACGGTGCCGAGGGAGCGATCATCGAGAACGTGAACGAAGCCTTTGCCGAAATCGCCTTGCGCAAACATGACCTCCCCGCTGCTGCCCAACGCGACTGCCACGCGGTGAACTCGCCTATAGTCCGCGGGTGGAAGCAAAAACCCCGGCGATCCGGTGGAACGAATTACCCGCTCCATCCGGGCGAGTTTACGCTCTGCGCCATAGATCTGTCGTACCGACTCGTCGATTGCTTTCTTCCGCCAGCGTGCGACGGAGACATCCTCCTCAGCTGAGTGCAATGTGATTTCTTTGACCGATATGATGATCAAGTCGGGATCACAGACGACTAGAAGATCACATAACTCCTTGCCGGGGTCAGCGCGCGGATTTGCGTAACTCCAAAGCGATAGAAAGGACGCTTTGCATAGGCTTTCTACTAATGTTTCAGACGGCGTGAGGGCCATACTGTTAAGCATAACAGTCGGTGCACCGATGCAGTGAAACCGCTCCTGAAATGGCCCATAAAGGGCAGCAACTCTGTCAATCAGTCACATCAACGAGCACGTGCGGGGGACGGTGGCGTCGACCCAAGAAGGCTAGATATACCCGTTCAGGACCACGTCATTGTCGGACATGGACGTTACCTGTGCGGAGGCCGGTCTTCTGTGAGCGGGTGCGGAACGCGAGATATCCCTCGCAGAAATGTCTGGGTTACGCGCAAGCTAGTGCGCGGATATCTCCGCCTCGCTTATTCGGCTCACTCTCAGATATCTGGTGGCGTATTCCCAACGACTTGCCCTCGACTTGTTAGCGCCCGGCGATCTTTCGGCAAACGCACAAGCTAAGAGCTTTCCCAGAACGGGCACCGGGTTGCACAGGTACTTCCAAGTAATCCCCCGCAGTAACAGAAAACACTCACTACTTCGGGATTGGATCCCCTCGCTGTGTACATACAGAGCGGGACCTCACAGGCGCCGCGCCAAATTCGTGATCGATGATTCCCTTCCCCGCTTACAGAATTCATGATGAAGACTCCGCACTCGCCTGGTGGGATCATGAGTTCGCTGATTGCTGTGAGTCTTTGAGCGGTCATGTTGACGGCGCTGCGCTCGTTAGGAGAGTGGTCGGCTCAATCCGGGATATTCGAAGTGCATCGCTCAACGCTCGGCTCACTGTATCCGAAGCGGCAAGGGAAACCGGTTACTGCGCCAGGCAGGTTAGAAGATGGCTAAAGGATGGGAAGATCCCGAATCTTGGCACTGATACCGCACCTCGCGTACGACGCGGAGACGTGGTCAGCCACAAGAAATGTTCCTTGCCCCGTCGCTCTCCGATTCGCATAATGGAAACCGCACAGGACATCGCTCGGTCCGTCGCTAACTCGAAATCGAGGAGCGGCGATGGCTAAAGCGAAACGAGACAGATGGAGCTACCGAACAGGTGAGAAGGGAGTAAACCGCGAGACCTTTTTTGTGGTGGTTCACGAGACAGGACACCGAGCCGCATCCGTGCGGCATCTTCGCTGGTCCGATCTGGATCTAGAGAAGGAAACGATTCGGTGGCGGGCTGAAAACGATAAGATCGGTTTCTTACACACCACTCCGCTCTCACGACCGGCGCTAGACGCCCTGGCGCGCCTCCAGAAAGCCCGGGGGGCCATTGGTGAGCATTGGATATTCCCATCCGACACTGATCCAGCCAAGCCGCTGCCGCGCCACACCGCCAATAAATGGTGGAGACGTGCCGAAGCGAAAGCTGAGCTCGAGCACGTGTCTGGGTCGGGTTTCCATTCGGCGCGCAGAAAATTCGCATCCGATCTGAAGGCCACGAACCTCCGCGATCTTGCGTACATGGGGGGCTGGAAGAATCCGGAAACGGTTCTAAGAGTCTACCAGCAGCCCGAGATCGAGCTCCAGCGCCAAGCTCTGGCAACCAGAAAAAGCGCCACGGCGGCCGGTTAAGTCCATTATCTCGCGGACGAACCGACACCGGAACCGACACCAAGGGGAAACCGCCCATAAAACGACAATCCCGCCTCACAGCGCTAAGTGAAAGCGGGATAAGAGCTTCCGAACGGACGGGGTGGGATTCGAACCCACGGTACGCTATTAACGTACACACACTTTCCAGGCGTGCGCCTTAAACCACTCGGCCACCCGTCCCAACATCGTATTTCGGCGCGAACCACCGGACTTTCGCGCAAGAGCGGCAGCCCGAATCGCAACAACGGACAGGGAGAGATTCGAACTCTCGATACCGGGTTCACCGGTATGCCGGTTTTCGAGACCGGTGCCTTCAACCACTCGGCCACCTGTCCTGCAGCCTCGCAACTTATTCGCCGAGCGGGGCTTGTTCAACCCGCGCGCTCTCCCGCCGCGCCGGATTAGCGACCAGCGGCCGTTTCGCGCTGGCTACGAAAAAAATCCTCGAGTAGCCGCGCGCATTCTTCCGCGAGCACCCCCGCCCGGACCTCTGGCCGGTGGTTCAGACGCGGATGACGCAGGAGATCACCGACCGAGCCGGCCATCCCAGCTTTTTCATCCCATGCGCCGAAGACCACCCGCTTCATACGCGACAACACGATCGCACCCGCGCACATGGCGCATGGTTCCAGTGTTACATAGAGGGTACAGTCGTCGAGTCGCCAGCGATCGAGTTTGGAGGCCGCCTCGCGAATCGCGAGGAGCTCGGCGTGTCCGGTAGGGTCCTGATCGCGGACAGTGCGATTTGTTGCTGCTGCGATGATTGTCCCGTCCCGAACTACGACTGCACCAATGGGAACTTCGTTGCGCTTCCCCGCATCGCGGGCGAGGTCGAGAGCGTTTCGAATGTACTGCTCGTCGGCAGTGAGAGATTGCGTGCCGACGTCAGGAGTTTGTGTGCTCGGGCGGTTATCTGCCTGCAAGCGCCGGCTCGCTCGCCTTCCTGAAGACCAGCTCGCCCTTGGGATCGCGATCCACGATAATGTGATCTCC
>JALYKM010000146.1 GCA_030774785.1 Gemmatimonadota bacterium | reverse complement strand
ACCGCGGCCGGCGCCGCCGCCGCCAGGGCCGCCACGTCCACCGCCGCCGCGACCGCCACGTCCACCGGCACCGCCGCCACTGCGAGCGCTACCACCGGTCCGCGGCCGTTCCTGCGCGGCGGGCTGTTCTGCCGCTGGGGCCGATGCTTCAGGATTCTCGTTTTCTGCCATTTAATTAAAACTCCAGCCCGCCCTCGCGGGCTCCGTCGGCCACACCCTTCACGCGGCCGTGATATTTGTATCCTGCTCTATCGAAGACAACCCGCTTGACGCCCGCGTCCTTCGCCTTGGCGGCAATGCGCTTTCCAACCTCGACCGATCTCTCGGTCGGCTTTCCCTCGAGACCTGAATCGGTCACCGTCATCAGCGTCCGCTGCGCCGTGTCATCCACCAGCTGAGCGTAGATGTGCTTGAGCGAGCGATAAACGACCAGGCGAGGTCTCTCCGCGCTGCCGACAACTTTTTTGCGAAGTCGGAAGTGACGGCGAGTACGCAACTGGTCACGCGATTTTGGTCTGGCCATCTTCGGCATTACTTACCTCCCGCCTTACCAGCTTTGCGGCGGATCTGTTCTCCCAGGTATTTGACGCCCTTGCCCTTGTAAGGCTCCGGGGGTCTGATGCTCCGCAGCTCGGCGGCCACCTGACCGACGACTTCCTTGTTTGGTCCTTCGATGATTATCGAAGTCGGCTGAGGCGCAGAGAGCTTGATGCCTTTTGGCGCTTCGTACTTGACCGGGTGCGAAAATCCGAGCGCGAGCTGCAAACCGTACGGGCGCTGCTCCGCCTTGTAGCCCACGCCTACGAGCTCGAGCTCCTTCTTGAAGCCTTTCGTCACGCCCTCGACCATGTTGGCGACGAGCGTGCGGGAGAGGCCGTGGAGCGCCTTGTGGTTCGCTTCGTCGGACGGCCGCTCGACCACGATCTGGTCGTCCTTTAGCGTCACCTTCATTTCCGGATGAAGCGTGCGCTCGAGCTCGCCCTTGGGGCCCTTCACATGAACTCTGTTTCCTTCGACCTTCGCGGTGACCCCCTTCGGGACCGGCACCGGATGCTTTCCAATTCGTGACATGTCTATGTCTCTCCCTTACCAGACCAGGGCGAGAAGCTCGCCGCCGGTACGGGCCTGCCGCGCCTGACGATCCGACATCACACCCTGGGATGTGCTGAGAATCGCCATGCCGAGCCCGTTGCGAACGCGTGGAATCTCCGCGACCGCGACGTACTTCCGCAGGCCTGGCGTCGATATCCGGCGCATCTCACGAATCACCGGCTGGCCGCCCTGCGCGTACTTGAGCACTACGCGCAGCATCTGCCTGCCATTCTCGGTGTCGAGCGTCCTGTAGTCCTGAATGAAGTTGTTCTCCTTCAGGATCTTCGCGATTTCCACCTTCAGCTTCGAGACCGGCATGTCCACGCGGCGGTGCTTCGCCCCACAGGCGTTGCGGATGCGCGTGAGCATATCGGCTATCGGATCGGTCATGCTCATTAATTCGTTTCCCTCGCTCTACCGTATCCCGTTCGGGACGCGTAGAAGTGAATGGTTACCAGCTTGCCTTGCGGACGCCGGGTATGTAACCCGAAAGCGCCATCTCCCTGAAACAGATTCTGCAGAGACCGAACTTTCTGAGGAATGCACGGGATCTCCCGCACCGACCGCAGCGATTGTGCTGCCGCACTCCGAACTTCGGCTTCCGCTTGCTCTTCTCTACCATGGCCTTGCGCGCCATTACGATCTCTCTCTCAAGATTGGTTGACTACTGCTGCGTGATGATCGGCTTGTCGTCGCCGCGGAAGGGCATCCCGAGCTCGCGCAGCAGCGCGAACGCCTGATCGTCCTTGCTCGTGGTGGTGACGATGGTGATGTCCATCCCGTGGATCTGGTCCACCATATCGTAGTTGATCTCCGGGAAGATCATCTGCTCCTTTACGCCCAACGTATAGTTTCCGCGTCCGTCGAACGACCGCGTGTTGATGCCGCGAAAGTCACGGATGCGGGGGATCGCCACGGTTACGAAGCGGTCGAGGAACTCCCACATTCTCGCGCCGCGGAGCGTGACCGCCGCTCCGATCTCCTGGCCCTCTCTCAGGCCGAAGTTGGCGATGGACTTTTTCGCTTTCTTCCGCACCGGACGCTGGCCGGTGATGATGGCGAGCTCGGTGACGACCGTGTCGAGAACCTTCGGGTTCTTGATCGCTTCGCCTACGCCGCAGTTGATCACGATCTTCTCGAGCGTCGGAATCTGGTGAACGTTGTTGAAGCCGAACTGCGACTTCAGCCGGTCACGGACGGTCTTCTCGTAGTAGATCCTGAGGCGCGGCGGAGGAACCGGAAGGTCCTTGCCGGTGTGCTCGACCTGGACCTGCGGCTGAACTTCGCGCTTCTTCGGCTGCTTCTTCTCTTTCGTTGCCATTATCTATTTCCTCACTCAGCGCACGCGGGGAATCGGTTCCCCGTTCTTGACGCTGACGCGCTCCTTCGTTCTCCGACGCTCGATATGTGTCGTGTCGGTGTCGAAGCGGGACTTCGTCCTGCTCGGCTCGCCGGACTTGGGGTCGAGCAGCATCACGTTCGAAGAGTGCACCGAAGCCGGCGCCTCCCGGATCCCCGACTTCTCCTCGGCCGTTCGCGCCTTGCGGTGCATCTTCACCATGTTCACACCCTCGACCAGCACCCGGCCCGTCTTCAGGTGGACACGGAGGACTTTCCCTTCCTTGCCCTTGTCCTCGCCGCGCATCACCCGCACCGTGTCACCCTTCGACACGTGCAGCTTCAGGCGCTTCGAGTTTTCGGCATGGCGGGCGTGCAGACGCGTCTTCGCCGTCTTCCGGTATTTCAGGACTCTCACTTTATAAAACCTCTGGAGCCAGAGACACGATCTTCATGTACTTCTTCTCGCGGAGCTCGCGCGCCACGGGTCCGAAGATGCGGGTCGCCCGCGGCTCACCCTGTTCGTTGATGATCACGACTGCGTTCTCGTCGAAGCGGATGTAGGAGCCGTCCTTACGGCGCGTCTCCTTGGCGGTGCGCACGACCACCGCGCGCGCCACATCCGACTTCTTGACCGTGCCGTTCGGGAGCGCGTTCTTCACGGCGACGATAACGACATCGCCGAGCGTGGCGTAGCGCCGGCGGGTTCCGCCGAGCACGCGGATCACGAGCGCCGTCTTCGCGCCCGAGTTGTCCGCTACCTTGACCACCGATTCCTGCTGGATCACTGGCCGTCTCCGTTAACGTGCACGTTCGATGATTTCGACCAGGCGCCACCGCTTGTCCTTCGACAAGGGCCGGGTCTCCATGATGCGGACGGTGTCGCCCGTCTTGGCCTCGTTCTGTTCGTCGTGCGCTTTCAGCTTCTTCGTGCGGCGAATCATCTTGCCGTACACGGGATGCTGAACCCTGCGCTCGATCGAGACCACTACGGTCTTCGCCATCTTGTCGCTCACGACCATGCCCACCCGCATCTTGCGCGCGTTGCGCTCGGTCGTTTCGCTGCCACTCTTCGCCAATTCTGCCATTAAGCCCTCTTGCTCCTCTTCGCGCGATTAGTCGCGGTTGCGCTCTTGCGCCCGCGCCTGCCCGTAACACGTCTCGCTGTCACACGCTTCGGCTCCTTGGCCTCGGCGATACCGATAATCTTCTCGCGCAGCACGGTGTTGAGCCGCGCGATGTCTTTCCGAATCACCCGCAGGCGGAGCGGATCGTCGAGGGTGCGCGTCCCGGACGCGAGACGCAGGTTGAACCGCTCTCTCTCCAACTCGGCGATGCGGGAATTGATGTCCGCCTCGCTCATCTCACGAATGTCCTCAGCCAGCATCAGTGTGCGCCTCCTCACGTGTCACAAACTTCGACTTCACTCCGATCTTGGCGGCCGCCAGCGCCATTGCCTTCTTGGCGATCTCCGGCGTCACGCCCTCGAGCTCGAACATCACTCTGCCCGGCTTCACCACCGCCACCCATCCTTCAGGAGAGCCCTTTCCCTTACCCATGCGGGTCTCGGCTGGCTTCTTGGTGATCGGCTTGTCGGGAAAGATCCGGATCCACACCTTTCCGCCGCGCTTGATGTGGCGCGTCAGCGCGACACGGGCGGCTTCGATCTGGCGGTTGGAAACCCAGCCGGGCTCCAGTGCCTTGAGGCCGTAGTGCCCGAACGAGACTTCGCTGCCACGAGTGGCAAGCCCCTTTGTCCGGCCCTTGAACCTCTTTCTGAACTTTACGCGCTTGGGACTGAGCATTCTCTATTTCCTCAGACGCCAGTCGAGTAGGTCTTGCCGCGGCGATCTTCCACGATTTCGCCCTTGAAGATCCAAACCTTCACACCGATGGTGCCGAAGGTGGTCTTCGCGGTCGAGGTCGCGTAGTCGATATCGGCGCGCAGCGTGTGGAGAGGCACACGACCCTCGTGATATCCCTCGACGCGCGCGATCTCCGCGCCGCCCAGACGGCCACCGCACTTGATCTTGATCCCGCCCGCGCCCATGCGCATCGCGCTCTGCACCGCGCGCTTCATAGCGCGGCGGAACGAGATGCGCTGCGCCAGCTGGTTCGCGATGTTGTCAGCGACGAGCTGTGCATCGAGCTCGGGACGCTTGATCTCTTCGACGTTGATCCCCACTTCCTTGCCCGAGAGACGGGTGAGCTCGTCACGGAGCTGGTCGACTTCGGCGCCCTTCTTACCGATAACGACGCCCGGACGGCCCGTGTGAATGGTGACGACGACCTTGCCCGGCTTCCGCTCGATGCGGATGTCGGCGATCGCCGCGTGGCCGAGACGTGCCTTCAGATACTTGCGAAGGAGCTCGTCCTCACGGAGTAGCGCCGGAAAGTCACGGTTCGCGTACCACTGCGATCTCCAGGTCTTGGAGATGCCGAGGCGGAAGCCGATTGGATGTGTTTTCTGACCCATTAGCGATTCCCCTTCTTATCTTCACGGGCGTCGAGGATGATCTCGACGTGACTGGTTCTCTTTCTGATTGGAGTGGCGCGACCCTGCGCCGCCGGCATGAAGCGGCGGAGCGCCGGACCTTCGTTCACAATCGCGTGCCTGATGTAGAGCGTGTCTACGTCGATCGATTCGTTTCCTTCTCTCGATTTGAACTCGGCGTTCGCAACAGCGGAGTTGAGAACTTTCTCGATCTGCTTCGCCGCGTGCTTCTTGGAGAAGCGGAGAAGACCGAGTGCTTCGTTCACGTCCTTGCCGCGGATCTGATCGATGACGAGGCGCATCTTGTACGGCGACTGGCGCGTCGTACGCTGGATCGCGCTCGATACGCCCCTCTTCTCGGCGGCGTGACGCGCCGCGCGAACCCTGGATCTCTCGCTCACTTGACCGCCGCCTGGCCCTTGGACGGAGTCGATGTCGGCACCCCGCCGGCCTTCTTATCCGTCGGCTTGGCGGCACCGGTGTGGCCGCGGAACAGACGCGTCGGCGAGAACTCACCGAGCTTGTGCCCGACCATGTTCTCAGTCACGTAAACCGGGATGAACTTGTTGCCGTTGTGAACCGCGAAGGTGTGACCGACGAAGTCGGGGACGATCGTGCTCGCACGCGCCCACGTCTTGATCACTCTCTTCTCGTTCTTGCCGTTCATCGCCGAGACTTTCGTCATCAGCGCGTCTTGGACGTACGGACCTTTCTTTACACTTCTTGCCATATCCGATTCCCAGAGTTGGTTACGAGCTTACTGCGTTGCCTTGCCGCGCTTGCGTCCGCGGACGATCAGGCGCTGCGATGGCTTCTTCTTGTTGCGAGTCTTGACGCCTTCCTTCTTGCCCCACGGGCTCACGACGTTGCGTCCACCGCGAGTACGACCACCGTGCGGGTGATCGACGGGGTTCATGACTTCACCGCGAACCTTGGGACGCTTGCCGAGCCAGCGGCTCTTTCCGGCCTTTCCCGCGGAAAGGAGCTCGTGCTCCGCGTTGCCGACAGTGCCGACTGTCGCCAGGCAGTTGCCATGGATCATCCGCATCTCGGTAGACGCCATCCGGAGTGTTACGTATTCGCCTTCCTTCGCCACTACCTCGAGCTTCGTTCCCGCTGATCTCGCCATCTGGCCGCCCTTCCCCGGCTTTAGCTCGACGTTGTGCACGTCGGTGCCCAGCGGGATCTCGCGGAGGGGAAGCGCGTTCCCGACGCGGCTGTCGGAGCCCGGGCCCGAAACGATCTTGTCGCCCACGGAAAGTCCCTTTGGGTGGAGGATGTAGCGCTTCTCTCCATCCTCGTACTCGACGAGCGCGATCCGCGCGGTACGGTTCGGATCGTATTCGATCTCACGAACCGTCGCCGGCATCCCGAACTTGTTGCGCTTGAAGTCGATGACGCGATACGTGCGCTTGTGACCGCCGCCGATGCGTCGCATGGCGATGTGCCCATGATTGTCGCGGCCGCCGCTCTTTGTGAGTGGCTCCATCAGCGACTTCTCACCGTAGTCCCGCGTGATCTCCGAGAAATCGGAGACGCTGCGGAACCGCGAGCTCTTGGTGACAGGCTTGAATTGACGAACGCCCATTTCTTAAGCCTCGAAGATGTCGATCGAGTCACCGTCCTTCAGGGTGACTATCGCTTTTTTCCAGTGTGGACGACGCCCGACAACCTGACCCATCCGCCGATCCTTCCCGCGATGGTTCGAGGTCCAGACGCCGGTGACCGTCACGTTGAAGAGCTCCTCGATCGCCTTCCTGATCTGGGTCTTCGTCGCTTCCGGGTGCACGCGAAACGTGTACTCACCACGATCCTGATACGCCGACGAGGTCTGCTCGGTGACGATCGGTGTGATGATGGTGCGAGTCAGTGTTGGCATCGCCTACTTCCTCTTCTTCTTGCCGGCGGACTTCTTGGCGACCGGCTTCTTTGCGCTCTTCGCGGCAGCCTTGGGCTTGGCGGATTTGCCAGCTGCCTTGGCTGCCTTTCTCGCTGTCTTGTGCGCATTTGCGCTCTTGGCTGCCACTTTCGCTGTTTTGCGCTCCGCCTTCTCCGCACCGCGAGACTTGGTCTCCGACTTCGGGCGCGCGGCACGCGGCTTCTCTTCGACGGTGT
>JALYKM010000145.1 GCA_030774785.1 Gemmatimonadota bacterium | reverse complement strand
GGAGCATCCGCTACGCTAATGTCCGCGCGCGGATCAGCGCCGATCACCGCTTCGCGTATCGCGCCGATGGGCGCATCGCCGGGAAAGTGGGTGACCACGCATGCGCCGTCCTCCTGTACTCCCTCGGAGCCCGCCTCGAAGAGCGCCGCGATCACTCCATCACGGTTGGACCCCGGAGTGATTCGCAGCGCGATCCAGCTCACGCGCCCAATGATTCTTTGAGCTTCGACCAGAGGCCTTTGGGGCGGGGAGCGGGGACGTCTTGCATCTCGCCAAGCTGCCGGATGAGCACGGACTCCTCGTCGGTGAGATTGTCCGGGGTCCACATCTGCAGTCTCACATGCAGGTCGCCCATGGAGCTCGAGTTGATCCTCGGCAAGCCGCGGCCGCGAAGATTGAAGACCTGTCCGCTCTGGGTCCCCGAAGGGACCTGTAGGCTGACCGTCCCGCTAACCATCGGCACATCGACATTCGCCCCGAGCGCGAGCTGCGGGTAGGTGACGAGTATTTCGGTGTAGAGGTCCTCACCGTCGCGCTCGAAGCGCGGATCTTCCTCGACCTCGAACACTACCAGGATGTCCCCTTTCGGACCGCCGCGTGGCCCGACGTTCCCGACACCACGCATCGTCATGTATTGGCCCGTCGCGACGCCGGCAGGGATCCGCACCAGCACCTGTTTTTCTCCGCGTGTCCGTCCCTCACCCCGGCACTTCTTGCACGGCGATGCGATGATAGTGCCTTCACCCGAGCAGCTCGAGCAGGGCGCTACGCTTATCACCTGTCCGAAAAACGACCGCTGCGCGCGACGCACTTCTCCGCTGCCATTGCAGGTCGTGCACGTCGCGGGCGACGAGCCCGGCTCCGCACCCCTCCCATCACAGCGGTCGCACGGCTCGAGAAGCCTGACGGTGACTGTCTTCTCGACTCCAGCGGCGACTTCCACCAGCGTCAGCGGCATCGCGACCTTGATGTCGGAGCCGGTGCGCGGGCCGGTCCCCCGTCCGCTGACGCCGCCGCCGAACAGATCACCAAACCCGCCGAGACCGCCGAGGTCGCGCATGAAGATGTTGAGCGCCTCGGAGAGGTCGACGTGATGGAAGCCGCCCGCGCCCCCACGCAGTCCCGCCTCGCCGTAACGATCATACAACGCGCGCTTCTGCGGATCGCGCAGCACATCGTACGCCTCGGTGATCGCCTTGAACTTCTCTTCGGCCTCCTTCGCGCCGTTGTTGCGGTCCGGATGGTACGTCATCGCCAGCTTGCGATACGCCTTCTTTATCTCGATCTCGCTCGCGCCCCGTGCGACGCCGAGCGTGTGATAAAAATCAGCCATGATTCCTCGTGTTCTCCTTCAACAGATCGGTGACCAGCTCAGACGTATGCGTTACGAGCGAAATGACCTTGTCGTAAGGCATGCGCGTCGGCCCGATCACACCGATGACGCCGGTTAGTGGCCCCGCGTGGTATGAAGCGGTGACGACCGTGAAGCTCGCAAGCTTCGGATCGTTGTGCTCGTTGCCAATGGTGATCGACACGCCTCCCGTCTCGCTACGACGACGCAGCAGCTCGCCGAGTTTCTCCCGCGTCTCGGTAAGCGCCATCAGCTTCCTCATGTTGTCGATGCTGGCAAATTCCGGCTGCTCCGCGAGAACCGATGCCTGTCCCAACAAAACGGTGTCGTCGCCGGCCTCGAGTGCATTATCGAAAAGCTGGTTCCCCTCTTCGATGAACACGTTCAACAGGTCGGACGCTCCCGGTGTCGGTCCGACATCGCGGAGCCGGTCCCCAAGCGAAGAGCGGATCTGACGAAGAGAAAGCCCGGAGAGCCGATCGTTGAGCACGCGCGTGACCTCAGCGATGGCCGCATCGGCGATCTCTCCGTTGACGTCGACGAAGATCGTGCGGATCGCGCCGGCAGAGAGCGTGAGCGCGACGAGCAGCCGCTCGGACGAAAGACGGATCAGCTCCACCCGCTCGAGGATCGCGTTGTCGAGACGTGGGCCGAGCGCGATCCCCAGCTCCTGGGTGATCACACCGAGACTCTGCGCCGCGCGGCGGAGGATTGCTTCGACGGCGGAGCCACCAGTTGAAATCTGAGCCGTGAGCCTGCGCCGCTCAGTGGCGGCCGGTGGGCGAATCGGGATCAGCGAATCGACGTAAACGCGATAAGCGACGTCAGTCGGCACGCGTCCGGCTGATGCGTGAGGATGGAACAGGTATCCCTTCTCCTCCAGATCGCTCATCGTGTTCCGGATAGTCGCCGGCGAGACGTTGAGTCCGAATTTATGGGCGAGACTCCGGGAGCCGGCCGGCTGAGCCGTCTCCACGTACGTCTGGATTACGGCTTCCAGAACACGCCGCTCGCGCTCGTTCAGAGTGGGGATCGACATTCCCTTAAATATAGCAATGACTAGGGGTTGGACTTGCAGCTGCACGCGGTTTTCGCGCCCGTCGGGCGGCCAGGTCGGCCGCGAGGCTGTCGAGGCGAAGCCAACCGGTCGGGGTGAGACGGAGTTGGCCGTCCCCGAGCTGGGCCCATCCCGCGTCCACCCAGCGCGCCACTACGGGAAACTCGGCCTCATCGATGTCCAACCCATTACGAGTGCGGAGCCCCAGATACACTTCCTCGGACTCGCGGTTCTCCGGCGTTAGAATTTCTTCCCCCGCGACGCCAGATCGCCCTGTCGCGAGACATCGAACCCACTCGGAGTAGGCTGAAACGTTCCAGCGTCGAGCCGCGCCATCGAAGGAGTGCGCGGAAGGGCCAATGCCCGCGTAGGCCGCGCCCGTCCAGTAGGCAGAGTTGTGCCGCGATGCTTTGCCCGGGAGCGAGAAATTAGAAACTTCGTAATGCTCGAATCCGGCCTCGCTCATCGATTCATTGGCGAGAAGAAATTCCTCCTCGTACTGCGCTTCCGTTCCCTCCACGACAGCACCCCGCCCGGCCCACCGCGCGATCGGAGTGTGCGCTTCGACCGTGAGGCCAT
>JALYKM010000144.1 GCA_030774785.1 Gemmatimonadota bacterium | reverse complement strand
CGCATCCGATCCGCGGCCTTTATCATCGCGTTCCGGAGCTTTCGCTTGAGCGAGCCGGACACGGCGACATTCCTGATATTGGCCGCGATCGCCTGGGCGCCTTGGGCGGCCAGTTCCTCGGCATCGTCGCGCAGCTCCTTGTCGATCTCGCGGAGGACGTCCTGCACTTCCGCGGTGAGCCGGACCTGCTCGAGATCGAGATCGCGGCCGACGATGTCGGGGCGAAGCACACGCGATTCCCACTCGGTGTACTCGAGCGTCCGGAGCGGCGCGATCGCGGTTGCCGGATCCGGCCGGTCCGCGGAGAGAGCTCGCAGCTGCGCTGTCGCAGGATTATCAGAGTTAGGTGTGCCCGGAGGGAGCGCACGCTGCGGCTGTCCCGGTGGTAGTTGTGGAAGAAGCGCGGCCTGCGCTTTCTTCTCCTCCATCTCGGCCTGGCGAGTCCTGACGTCAATGTCGTGCATGCCCGTCGCGTCGCGCAGCCATTGCTCGTCCTGCGCGTCCCAGACAACTGCGCCGCTTTGCTTGAGCGTGTTGACCATGCTGGCGGTCGCCGCATCTATCTTGAGCCGAGCCGAGGGATTGAAGGCGGGGTAAGATTCCTGCGGGCCGAAGTTCCAGTCAACGAGCTGGACGATCTTCTCGTTCAGCATGCCGGCGATGTCCTCGCAGTCCGATTGCACGACGCCCGTCAGCTGCTCCGAGAACGTGTCCCCGACCGCGCGTGATCCGGTGTCGGTCGTCCCGAGTTCTGAGACCTGCGTCAAGAACGTCTTCGCTATGGCGACCGCGTAGAACTTGGTCCACTCGAGGACGTTCAAGATCGCCTGGCCTTGAGCGGTCGCGATCGTGATCTTCCCGCCGAACGGGTGCGCGATGAAAGAGTTCTGCCCAGCTCGCCACGCCTGCAGGAATTCGTGGAGCCTCTTCCGGTCGGGCTCAGTCCAGCCTTCCCCTTCCTCGGCGATTGGGGTGCCGACGCCGAAGCGATCAACGCCGAGGAGGTTTAGCTTCTCGAGCTGCTGCTTAAACTTCCACCCGCGGTAGCAATTCCGCGTCGGTGGGTAGCCCCAATAATCGTCACCGCGGCGATTGAACGTCCAGAGCCATAACTTGTCGGCCGGAATATCGACCTTCGAAAACGAAGTCCCGGTGTAGACGTACTGGCGAAGCGCCTCGAGCTCACCCGATTGCGGGATGATGAAGCTGTAGATCGTGCGCTGCCGGATGAACGCCAGCTTCTTGAGATAGAGTTTCCGCCCGATGATCTTGGTCGGGCGTCTTACTTTCCCGCGGCCGATGTTGCGCGCCGGCGGACGATCGGCCCACTCGAAGACCGGCTCGACGACGCCGAAGCCATACTGGATCGCACCCGAGAGCGTGCGAAGGAGGTCGCCGAGGACGGGGTAGAAATTGTCCTCGCAGAACTCCTGGATCTGTTTCGATTGCGGCTTGTCGTCGGCGCTTGAAAGGAGCCAATTGGAGGAGCCGATCATTTGCTCGCGAGAACTGATCGCTGTGTGGACGCTCTCGTCGGAGCTCCGCATCTCGTCGAAGATCTCCATGCGCTTGACCGGGTCGGCCAGGTCGCGCACGTAGTCGTCTGGACGAGTCTCCGACCGATAGCGGGGCGTGCCGGAGTACGAGAGCTGACTGGTCGCCTCTGCGGGGACCATGCTCTTCGGTTCGGCTACTGCGACAGCGGTGCTCGGTGGGGAAATGAGAAAAGACCCGAAACTTCTCCCCGGCGAGGGGAGAATGGATTTCGGATCTCAGTGGACCGCTGGCTTAGTGCTCGAGTTGTCGGGCCGCGTTGGGCCGCTGGCTTTTAATACTACGTTACGTCGTGCCTATGCGTCAACAGCGGATTCCGCAAACGCCGACGCTGCCATCTCCAGCGTGCGGGCCTTTGCCCACTCTTTGGCTTCACGCTCCGCCATCTCCGGGTTGCCGTGATCGCGCCACCACGCGCTGTCCTTCGATGCGAATGCCTCACGCTTTGAGATCTTGCACCCATAGCCGCGTCGTAGAGGGTCGTCGCCCTCCTCACGGACTACGAGATACCATTCCTCGGTCGTGGACTGATGTTCGATGATGTCAACTCTCATTTCTTCAAAACCTCTCCTGCGAAACTGCCGCGGCTTCGGTGAGCTTCTTGGAATCTTCGTCACCTTCGCTGAATGCCGCAATAGGGTGCTTCCGTCCCTGATACGCGAGCAGCCACGATTGCGCGCAGTCTTTGCCCGTCATCTCGACGGTGCCGTTCCTCCCGCGCTGGACTGAGATCAGATCTTCGACGGTCTCTTTGTCGTGAAGGATCGGCTTCCGCTCGCGGATTAGCTGATCTCCCTCGTCAATCGCGATGTACTTGGTCTCCTCCGTCGTCCGCCAGCCAGGCTCATTCGTCGGTTTGTTCTGGACCTGCTTCCGATGGTGCCAGATACGGCCTTTCGTGTACCGCGGTTCCATCACTCTCAGCATCTGGTACAGCATCGTGTGGCCGGCCGCGTTGATCTCGGGCACGATCACCGCCTCTCCGTATTTCGGGCTCTTGTATCTCCGGCCGAGAATCGCAGCCTTGTCTGCCAGCTGCTCTGGCGGGCACGTCCTCGAGCTAAAGGCCGCGACCTGGTCGTTGGTTTCGTACTCAAGCACGCAGAGCGCGCTGCGATCGCCTTCGACACCCTCGGAAGGATCGCCTCCGATCAGATAGCGCCGATCCGGGTCCGGCTCCTTGAAGATCCGGAGCTCGGCGTTCCACTCCGTGCGAATGGGCTCCCGCACCGTGGTCTCGAGCGCCCAGCGAAGCGCCTCCACATCGAACCGTGGCGTGCCGGCGATGAGCCAGCAGCTCGTGTCGTCCTCCGGATACTCGCGATTGAATTCCTGCTCGCCGATCTCGGAGATCTTGTCTCGCCGCCACTTGAGCTGCATGAGCGCGCGCCTGTGCTCGCGTGCCGAATCCGGCGGGCGGTTGTAGTAATCGATCGCCAGTTCCTCCTGGAACTTCGTGATGCGCTTGAGGAGGATCTTCTCCTTGTCAGAGAGCGGGTCCAGTTCATCGGGCGCGAGGAGTGGGAGATATGCATCGTCTCGCCACCACCACTCGAAGAAGACCGCACGAAACTTTGACCGGCCGGACTGCGCCTCTTGCCAGATCTGGTGAGCTTCCGAGCCGTAGGCCGAAGCTGTTGTCTCGAGGATGTAGGTGCCGTCAGATCTCAACGCCTGGCTCGCGCTCGTGTGGAGCGCCTTTGGCTTGGCGACGAATGCGAATTCGGAGACGTGGAGGAACGAGAAGTCGGAGCCGCGGCCGAGGCCGGTTGTCCCGGCGGTCCCGGTCAGGAACCTCGATCCCATCTCGGGGAAGGTGACCGCGCGCTGTCGCTCTCGCGACATCGGTGGCAGGAGCTCCTGCGGAAACCGCTGGATCGCCAGGCGCGTCGTCTGGAAGATCTCGTTCGTCGACTCGTCTTCGTGCGCGAGAGTGATCCCTCGAGTGTTCGGACGTCGCCACACTCGCCAGAGGTTGCGAAGCTGCGTATTGAGCGAGAGGCCGCCTCGCCGCATCTTGAGCTCGTAGAGCCAGACGTAGCCGTGCTCGGCGCGCATCTCCTCCTCGATCCGATTGATTCGCCGCTGCATCGGGTTCTCGATGAACGCAACTTCGTCGCCGGCGCGGTTGGAGATCGTGCAGGTCAGGTAAGCGAAGAGCGAAAAGTCGTCGATCAACTCCTCGGTCGTCGGCTCGCTACTCCGGTTCAGCCAGTGGGGCAGCGGACCCACGGCGTTCCTCCCACACGCTCTTGATCTTGGCCTGGACCTGCTCCTGGTGCTGCGCGACGTTGACGCTGACAGCTGTGCCGCGACCCTTTGCCATGAGAGCCGAGTAGTCGGCGAAGACGGTCCGATTCAGGAAGTAGCGGATATTGCCCGAGCGGCCTTTGACCCGGTCTTTCTCCATGACATCGAAGAACGCCTCGAGCGCGACCCGGATGTGCGCAGCGGAGAGACTCGGCGCGATCTCACGTTTGAGCCGTTGGAATTCCAGGTCGTTGGACCACCGAGTAATCGTCCGGCGGTCGACGCCGACAGCTCGAGCAGTCATGACAGCACCGAGCCCGCCGGCGAGAGCGATCACTGCTTGCTGTTGCTCGGGCGGGAGCTTGCTCAGTCGCGCATCGAAAGTTTCGGGCACGAGAATCTCAGATACGGGACTTTCCGGGACATCCGGCTGTGTCCCGTTGCGCCGGATTGGCTTGATTTTCTTCTTCGACACCGTCTCGACGCGTGTCAGTTTCTTCTTCTTCTTCGTCACGCCGCCGCCGGGTTGTGCTTGGGGATTCTAAACTCCGTCCACGCGCCGCAGCTGCTGCGATGGCATCTCAGCCAGAACGTGCCCTTGCCGGTGTACGAACCCTCGGGTGCACGGCGCGCGGTACCGACGATCGGGAACTCCTCGTGCGTGAGTGCGAGCAGAGAGTTGCAGGTCTGGCCCGGACGGTCCGGATGAGGCGCGGCGCACGTGAGGCGATCGGCGCTCATACGCTCGGGATGTTGGCGAGATAGTGGCGCACGGCTTCGATGCCGCCGACTACGACCCTGACGGTCTTGTGCGCGTATCGATGCGCATGCTCGAAGTCCTTTTGCGCCGGCGACTGCTCGCCCGTTGGCGTCTTGCATTCGTACCATAGAATTAGACCGCGTTCCTCGTGAACAGCGTATAAGTCCCCCGGCCCTTTGGTCTGGCCGGTCCGGCGCTTTTGCGAAAACCAGTAAACGGTAAACCCGCGGGCCCGAAGCTCCTTGAACGCCTCGCGCTGGATCTCCTTCTCCAATCTGGAATCGTCCTCGGCGATTCGCTCTTCGGCTTCAGCCGGCGTCTCGGTGAGCGGGAGCCCGAGAGCTCGTCGCTCGTCTCGCCGGCGTGCTTCGGCGAGTACCTGGTCGAGGCTCATGTCGGCGATGTTCATGCGCCGGACCCGGCCTGTGGCGCTCATGGTTTATTCTCCAGCCAGAGTCTTTCTGTGTCAGCAGCAGCTTTCGCTATATCGAAGGTCGGGTACCACTTGTAGAACGTGGATCTGTGGCGGTCATACATCCG
>JALYKM010000143.1 GCA_030774785.1 Gemmatimonadota bacterium | reverse complement strand
TGGATCGTCTGGCTGCCAGATGCCGGCGCTTTGGGCGCCGGCTGCTGGGACCGCACGGCGGATGTCGTCGCCATACATGCGACCAGAACTAGAAGGAGGGCAATGCGTTTCATGATTGTTGATCAGTAATAGAAGGGGCACTCAAGCGACCAGTATCCGCCATACCCTACAATAGCAACAAAGGTCTCATGACGAGATATTCAATCGCCGGGCCAATAATTTCGGTGGGATCAGGGCCATGCCAGGATATGTCGTCGAGCTTCGCGACGCAATCGGAAAATTCACTCCGATTCTCGGGGAAATGAGCGAGCGACTCGTCACGGTCCGGCACCTGGCAAGTGGTGTCCCAGGGAGATCATCGGCCGCCTGATCGACCCGGCATCCAACACCACCAGCGACGATTCGTGCGCGCCTGTTAGCGACTCGGGTCAGTTCACCCACTCGGCGATAAAAATGTTGGTCTCGTGCGGATTGGCGTCGTGCCGGTTCGAAGCCCAGACGAGCTTTTTGCCATCAGGGCTGAACATGGGAAATCCATCAAAGGTGGGTGCCGTCGTCACCTGCTCGAGTCCTGTGCCATCGGGATTGATCAGAAAGAGATCGAAGTTGCCGCGCTTGGGATCGGTATGGTGATTCGAGGAGAAGATGATCCTTTTCCCGTCCGCGGTCCACGAAGGACCAAAACTCGCTGCACCGAGCTGAGTGATCTGCCGCTGGTTGCTTCCATCGGCGTCCATTAACCAGAGATCCATCTTGTTCGGTCGGACGAGCCGCTGCGCGAGGAGGTCGGTGTACACCTTCAGCTCAGTCGGCGTCGTGGGATGGTAGGCGCGGTAGACTATCTGCTTGCCATCGGGTGACCACCAGGGACCGCCGTCGTATCCGATCTGATGGGTGAGCTGCTTCAGCCCGGATCCGTCGACGTTCATGACGTAAATGTCCAGGTCACCGTCCTTTAACGAGGTGAAAACGATCTTTCGCCCATCGGGCGATAGCACTCCCTCGGCGGTATAGACTCCGAACCGCGTGAGACGGCTCCGTCGAGAGCCGTCCGCTCGCGCCGTGTAGATGTCGAAAGGATCGAGCCGCCACACATATCCCTTGGATGCATCCGGCCTTGGCGGACAGTCCTTCTCCAGAGCGTCGCTCGACGCGAAAAGGATGCGCCGGTCTCCATTCATGAAGTAGCCACACGTAGTCTTTCCCGTTCCGTTGGAGACCCTACGCAGGTGGGACGCGTCGCTGTTCATTACGTATTGCTGGTCGCAGGTTCTGCCGTCGCGCGTGCTCTGGAAGACCAGGCGCTTCCCGTCGTGGCTGAAATACGCCTCTGCGTTTTCACCGCCGTTCGTCAGCTGCCGGATGTTCCGAAGGTGGGCTTCCCCTGACTCGGGAGCAATTGGGATTGGAACGGACGCTTGCTGGCTTGCTAAGGAGGTCACGCTTCCAATCAGGAGACAAAAAACGATTCGAAGTTTCAATGTTGGTCGCACGGTCATAAGATTGTGGCTCGATCAAACGCAACGGTGATCTGCCGATGAACGAAACTACAGTCGCGGACGTCCTGGTGGTGGGGGCAGGTCCGACAGGCCTGATGCTAGCTGCATCGCTCAACTCGTTCGGAATCCGGACGCGGCTGGTCGACCGCCTGATCGACCGCGCCCACGAGTCGCGCGCCCTCGTGGTCCACGCCCGAAGCCTCGAGATTTTCCGAGACCTCGGCATCTCGGGCACACTCGTGCGTCGCGGCAACACCAGCAGACGGATCGCGATCCATCTGAGCGCGAAAAGGAATATCCTGATTCCATTCGACGATATCGGAGCCGTCGACACCGAGTTCCCATACATCCTGTTTATCTCGCAGGCCGAGACGGAAGCCGTACTCGACGCGCACCTTGCGGCCGTCGGTCAGAAGGTGGAGCGTGGCGTGGAGGTTGTCGCCTTGTCTTCGGACGCGAGCAGCGTCGCGTGTACATTGCGGCATCTCGATGGGCGTGAGGAGATCGTTCGCGCTACCTATGTCGCCGGATGCGATGGAGCTCACAGCTTCGTGCGGAAGGCAGCCGGAATCCCGTTCGAAGGAGATGCGTATCCGCAAACCTTCGTATTGGGCGACGTGGAAGTCGATGGACCCATCACTCCAAACGCTCTCAACCTCTTCTTCGGGCGACATGGTCTCGCAGCCTTTTTTCCTCTTGGCCGCCCGCGAACATGGAGAATGATCGGAATCGCCGAGCCAGAGGTCGGCGCGATGATCAATCCGAGCGACCGCCCAGTCCTGACCCTCGAGCAGCTACAGCGAGTCGCGGACACATCGGTTACGGTGCCCCTCAAGCTTCGCGATCCGGACTGGCTCGCCAACTTTCGTTTACACCACCGACAGGCCGCGCAGTACCGTGCGGGCCGATTCTTCCTCGCCGGCGACGCGGCGCACGTCCATAGCCCAGCGGGGGGCCAGGGGATGAACACCGGCCTGCAGGACGCGTGGAATCTTGGCTGGAAGCTTGCGCTCGCTATCCGCGGCCTCGCCGGTGATTCCCTGCTTGACTCTTATGAGGCAGAGCGACAGCCGGTCGGAAGGTTCCTCCTTCGTTACACCGATCGGCTCTTTGGCGGCGTCGCACGACTCGCCAGAGCCGGCCCAATAGTGTCGGCCATCAGGATCGTTTTCATGGGCAGCATCCTGCCGAGAATCCTGGCTTCTCGTGAACGGCGGTCGCGCGCGTTCCGGATCGTTTCACAGCTTGGGATTCGTTACCGCTCGAGTCCGATCGTCTCCGAGGGAGAGCCTTCACTCAGGACGGGCCCTCAGGCCGGCGATCGATTTCCCGATTCGCCCGTGACGGTTCGCGGCAACGCGAGCAGACTCCATCGGGAGCTTTGTGGACCACGTCTTCACATGCTGTTATGCGGTTCCGAAAGCGAATGGGATCCAGTCGCGGTGGTAGAGCTGGAGAAGAAGTATCCAGGTTTTCTTTCAATTCGGCACTTGGCTCGGGAAGGATCCGCTTCAGTGCTGCTCGATCCGACGGGCGAGGCGTTCGCCATGCTCGGAGTCCAGTCACATGCGACGTACATCATCAGACCGGACGGGTATGTCAGCTATCGGTCCGCGGGGAAAAGCCTCGCAGGGGCGGCGGCGCATCTCTCGAAGCTCCTCTCCCGCGCGGTTCCGAGCCATCGCGCCGCTGACACCAAAGCCAGATGACTACCGTAGGGGAAGAGTCTGGTGGAGTCAGCTTACAGTAGAGCTCCGCGCCACCGGTTCCAACCTTTCAGCGGAACCGGCGGTCTAAGCATCGGACCGCGGCGCTGACGACCTATTCGATAGGCCGTCTACCACGCCCATCTCACCCCGACTCCGCCTCGGAGCTCCAATATGTTCGCTCGACGGTCAATCAGAGTCGTTCGTTTCACGCTGTTCTCCTGTCTTTTCGCCGCGTCCGCCGCGAGCGCCCCCGCCCAACAGACGACTCGCTCGCAGAATGACCCGCGGCCAGTCGCCCGTGCGGCACTTCGCCAGGGCGAGGTGACAATCGATGGGCGTCTCGATGAACCGGCCTGGGCTGGAGCGACGTCCATAACCGAGTTCGTGCAGTCCACCCCGGACGAAGGGAAGCCACCGAGTCAGCGGACGGAGCTCCGAATTCTTTACGATGCGGGCGCCATCTACATTGGCGCGCGGATGTACGACTCGCTCGGCTCCAAGGGAGTCCGTTCCGCGTTGGCGCGTCGCGATCAGGTGATGAACGGCGACAACAACCTCACGTCTGACAAAATCGCCGTTGTCTTCGATACGTTCCGCGACAAGAATAGCCGATCCTGGTTCGAGCTGAATCCAGACGGGGTAAAGGGAGACCACCAGAATGGCGACCCTTCCTACGATCCCGTCTGGGAAGGTGCCACCAAGGTCGATTCGCTCGGATGGACAGCGGAGTTCAGGATCCCGTTCTCACAGCTCCGCTTCTCCCGCCAGTCCCAGCAGCTCTGGGGCATGCAGATCTGGCGCACGATCGACCGGCGCAATGAACAGGACATGTGGGCCTTCTGGCGGAACAACGAGTACGGTGGTCCCGCCTACTTCGGAACCCTCGATGGAATTACGGTCAATTCGCGGCCCCGCCAGATCGAGATCGTGCCATATGCCACTTCGCGGAACAAGCTCGAGCGCGCCCGGCCGGGCGACCCGTATCACTCTAACTCCGAGATGACGTATCGCGTCGGCGGCGATGCGAAAGTCAACCTGACATCCAACCTCACCCTCGACGCGACGGTGAATCCGGACTTCGGACAGGTTGAAGTCGACCCTGCGGTTGTGAACCTCTCGGTCTTCGAGACCACCTTCTCGGAAAAGCGGCCGTTCTTCGTCTCGAACTCCCAGTATTTCTCGACCGGCGGGTTCAGCTGCTACTTCTGCAGCAACGTCTCGAGCCTGAGCCTCATTTACACCCGACGCATTGGCCGGTCACCCCAGCTCGCCGGTATCTTGTCCGGCAGATCGGACTTCATGGAGGCCGCGGATGCGACCACCATTTTGGGCGCCGGAAAAGTTACGGGAAGAACGAGCAGCGGCATCACTGTGGGCGTGATGGACGCAGTCACGAATCGGGAGAAGGCGCGGTTCCGCCCCGTCGGCTCCACGATCGATCAGACGCAGGAGATCGAGCCACT
>JALYKM010000142.1 GCA_030774785.1 Gemmatimonadota bacterium | reverse complement strand
GAACACGGTTCCGCCACCTTGAGGGAGGAGCGACGGAAGCGCGTAAATGTTGCCCAGCCGCATGCCGGGCCCGTTCTCCATGTCGGATGCGATGAGAAGCGGAACTCTGGAGCGGACCTGTAGCTCGTTCAGCTTCGCCGCGTAGCTGAGTGGAAGACCGATGGAGAGAACAAGCCCTCCCACGCCGTCGTTCTGCACCCATTTGCGCACCTGCTCGAATTCGGGCGAGCCGATGGCCGCGTAGTCGCCGCCGACCCATGGCATGATCAGCTGTCCGACTTTTTGGCGAAGCGTGAGTGAGGCGAGGGTCCTTGCGACCCAGCGCTGATCCGCGGTGGAGAGCGGCGTTGTCGCTCCCGGGCTCGCGGGTCCGAGCAGGCGGCGCGCTGAAGCGTCGACTCCGGGGATGATTGACGGTTGAATCGTCGAGGTGGTCGGAGCGCAGGCGAGAGCGATCGCGACGGCGCCGAGGAGAAGCCGGGAATTCATGTCTGATAATACACGCCGCTCGCAGTACTGTGCACTTCGCAGAGAGTTCGATCATGCTCTCCGATGCGCGCGTTGCCTAACCCTGTGATCCCTATCCCGCCCCGTCGCTACGTGAGTTCGCCAAAATGATTTGACACCTTCGCGACATACTGATAAGATCGGCTTGCCGGGCGGAGCGGATACTCAAAAAAGGTTTCGCCCAGGGAATTGGGTGATGGTACTCGCTTCGCCCAAGCATCACCATTTCAATCGATTTTTGGAGGCACCATGCCGTTGCGTCGGCTTCTGAGTTTCCTCGCACTCGCCTTGCTTGCGTCTCCCGCTCTCGCTTTCGGCCAGGGCGCCGGCATCATTCGCGGGCGTGTCAGCGATGCCGCAACAGGTGCGCCGCTAGTCGGGGTGCAGATACGCGTCGATGGAACTAGGGTTGGGGCGCAGACGGGCCCGGATGGTACTTACATAATTGTCGGAGTTCCAGCGGGATCGCAGTTCGTGAGCACGCGGAGAGTCGGGTACGCGCCGGAGCGCGTCGCAGTAACGGTACCGACAGCAGAATCCGCCACGCAGGATTTTGCGCTTCGTATGATTGCCACTACTCTGAATGAAGTGGTGGTTACGGCTTTAGGACAGACTGCTCAGCAAAGGTCTTTGGGAACCGCTCAGCAGACCGTTAAGGGCGCCGACATCGCTCAGACGCAAAGAGAGAATTTTGTCAATGCGTTGCAGGGGCGTGTGGCGGGCGTCGAGGTGACGAGCTCCTCCGGCGTGCCCGGGTCGTCGTCGATGATCACGATCCGCGGTATCAGCTCGATCAGCAGCAGCAATCAGCCGCTGTTCATCATTGACGGCCTGCCGATGGACAACAAGACGCTGAACACCCAGTCGCTGCCGTCCGACTTTCCGGGATCGGCGATCGGTTTCGCGAATCGCGGCATCGACTTCACGAACCGGGCGGCCGACATAAACCCCGAAGACATCGAGTCGCTGGTGGTGTTGAAGGGACCCGAAGCGTCGGCCTTGTACGGGATCGATGCCGCAAATGGCGCCGTCGTCATCACGACGAAGCGCGGTCGCGCGGGTGTGAGCGGCCTCGAGTACAACAACAACTTCCGGATCGAGACCACCAGAGGTCAGCCCGAGGTGCAACGTCGCTATGGCATTAGCGGCGTCGGGAGCGCGGCGACGAGAACGTTCCTGTATTTCGGAGCTCCGTACGCCGATAACACGACTTTCTACGATAACATCGACGGCTTCTTTCGGAGCGCGCTTACCCAGAAGCACAGCCTTTCCTTCAGCGGCGCAGCGCAGGACAGCAGGATCAACTACCGCATTGCGAGCGCGCTCACCAGGCAGGAAGGGGTCGTTCCGAATTCGCAGTTCGATCGCATCAACCTTACCGGAAGCTCAGGAGCGCAGGTCAACCGTTGGCTGGCGACTGATATAAGCCTGTCGTACGCCTACGCCAACAACGACCAGCCGCTCAAAGGGTCGGATGGGCCGCTGATCGGACTGCTGGTCTGGCCGCAGACCGACAATGCGCGGGACTACCTCACGACGACCGGCGTGCGGCGCACACTTACAACCCTCGCGGCGTCGGCCGAAATCGACAATCCGTGGTTTAGCGTCCAGCGGAACAAGGTGAACTCCAAGACCAACCGCATCATCGCGAACGTCGGATTGGTGCTGACCCCGTTCTCCTGGGGTAGCATCCGCACGAACATCGGCACCGACAGCTACACGAATCAGAACCAGATCCTGCGGCATCCGGAAAGCTCGGTCGGGTTCACGGCCAACGGGATCCTCGACCAGGCCGACGACATCACCCGCAGCATCAACGCGCAGACGCTGCTGAACATCAACAGCCGCGCCATAACACGGAGCTTGTCGGTAACGGGAGTCATCGGTCAATCCGTCTCGGACTACAAGTCCACGACCGACGGCTTGCTCGGCCAGAACTTCCTGGACCCAAATTTCATCTCGGTCAACAACGCGCTCCTCCGGAGCAGCCGCACGGTCATCTCGCAGCGCCGCCTGCTTAGTCTCTTCGGCAGCACGACGCTCGATCTCAATAGGTACCTGTACGTGACGGTGACGGGCCGAAACGACTGGACGTCGACGATCCCGAAGGAGAGGAACTCGTTCTTCTACCCGTCGGTCTCGACGAGCTTCATCTTCTCGGACGCGTTCCCTTCGATTGGCCGTTTCATGACCGGCAAGCTCAGGGCGGCGTACGCCGAGGTCGGCAAAGATGCCAGGCCGTACGCGTACAATACCTTCCTGGAGACGAAGTTCACGTCGTACGGTGGTTACGGGTACTCGTTCTGGGGCCCGAATCCGAATCTAAGTCCTGAATTCGCTCGCTCCTACGAGATCGGAACCGAGCTGGGGTTTCTGGACAATCGTCTGGGTATCGACGCGACGTTTTACCGGAAGCAAACCAAGGACGCCATCCTGAACGATGTCCGGAGCAGCTACGGCACCGGGTTCATCCTCCTGAACCTCAACGGCGCCGTGACCCGAAACCAGGGCGTCGAGATCACGGTCCGCACCACGCCGATCCAGCGGGAACTCTTCTCCTGGGACGCGATCATGAACTTCGAGAGCGCTCGCGGCAAGGTGCTCGCGCTCCCCGGTGGAGTCCCCGAGTCGTACATCTCGGACACATGGCTGTTCGGCAACGTCCGCAACGGCACCAAGCCCGGAACGTCCACGCGCGCGCTCACGGGCTTGTATTACCTGCGGAACAACCAGGGCGAGATCCTGATCGATCCGACCACCGGACTCCCGATTCGCTCGTCGGATTTCTTCGACGCCGGGTATGATCGGCAGCCCAAGTACACTGTCGGGTTGACGAACACCCTCAGGCGCGGGCGCATGTCGTTGAGCTTCCTGCTCGACATCCGCAAGGGTGGCGACGTGTTCAATGCCACCGAGCACTATCTCACCGCCCGGGGTCTTTCAATGCGCACGCTCGACAGAGAGCAGCCGCGCGTCATCAAGGGCGTGTTGCGCGACGGCAAGGAGAACAGCGCCAACCCGACGGTGAACACGATAGTCGTAGTTCCGTCGATTCAGACGAACTACTACACGGCGATGAGCGAAGAACTATTCATCGAGAAGAACATTAACTGGCTCCGGCTTAGGGACGTGACGTTCTCGTTCCCGCTCCCGAGCCGATTCGGCAAAAACGCCAGCGGTTTTGTGATGGGGACCGATCTGCTCCTGTTGACGAACTACTCGGGAATGGATCCGGTCGTCAACGGCAATACCGCAGCCGTCGGCGGGTCGAGCGCGCAAGGCATCGACTTCGGCAACTTCCCGGCGCCGCGCGGCGTGAATTTCGGAATCAAAACGTCGTTTTAACAAGAGCCTCAAGACACACCGCTAACCAACAGGCTGATGAAACGCAGATACGCACTGGTGCTCGCCGGCTCTCTTACGCTCTCGGTGGGCTGTCAGGACTTTCTCGCTGTAAACACGAACCCGAACGCCCCCGAGGTAGTGGCGCCCAATCTGTACTTGGCGCCAATGCTGCACTGGATGGTGACCTCGCCGCAATTCGACGGGCGATTCGTCGCGCGCTACACGCAGGAGCTGACGATCCCACTGGTCGCCGGGACGGGCACTCCGACTACGTGGGACCGGATGGGGTACGACCGGACCAGCGACAACGGCGGCCAGCAGTGGCGCGATTACTACTGGAGCTTCGGGCAGAACCTCATCGACATGATGACCAAGGCCGAGGCCGAGCAGCGGTGGGACCTCCTCGGCATCGGATACATTCTGAAAGCGTGGGGCTGGCTCGCGCTCACCGACTTGCACGGTGAGATCATAATCAAGGAGGCGTTCGACCCAACGAAGCTGACCTTCAGCTACGACAGCCAGCAGTTCGCGTACGAGGAAGTCTTCCGGCTGCTCGACAGCGCTTCAGTGTACCTGCAGAAAAGCGGAGGCGTCGTGGAGCCCGCGTACGTCGCGCGCGGCGACAAGATCTACAACGGCGATCGGGCGAAGTGGCTGAAATTCGCCAACGGCTTGCGGGCGAGAGCGCTCAACCACTTCAGCAACAAGTCCACGTACAACCCCGCGGCGGTGATCGCCGCGGTGGACGCGTCCTTCGCCAGCAACGCGGACGATGCCATGCTGACGTATCCGGGGGCCGATCCGGGCTTCGCCGATTTCAACTTCCTCGGCCGCACCAGGAACAACTTCACAACCTACAGGCAGACTCAGTTCGTCGTCGGCCTGATGAACGGCACGCAATTCGGCGCGGTGGACCCGCGGATGACAAGAATGCTCGTGCCGGACTCGCTGAAAACGACTTGGCGAGGGCTCAACCCCAACGACGGCGGTTTCGCCGGACTCCCCGTGACGCAACAGCCTCGAAATCCCATGGGCTACGTTGGGACCGGCGGGGTTGGCCTTTCGGGCTGGTACCTGTTCGACGACAAGGCGAAGATGCCGGCGATGACCTACGCCCAGCTACAATTCGTGAAGGCCGAAGCTGCATACCGGATGGGCGACCAAGCCACCGCGCTGACCGCGTACACGAACGGCGTCTCCGCGCACATCGATTGGGTGAACGCGCGTAACCTCGATAACAACCAGAGCGGCCGCCCCGACATTGCACCGACGCAGATCACCGCGGCGGAGAAGGCGGCTTTCCTCGCCGATCCCCGGATTGTTCCGGCCGTGGGGACCCTCACGCTGACGCATATCATGTCGCAGAAGTACATCGCGCAGTGGGCGTGGGGGCACAACGAGGTCTGGATGGACATGCGCCGGTATCACTACACCGACATCGATCCAGCGAGCGGCAGACAGGTATACCCCGGTTTCGCGATTCCCACAAATCTAGACGTCGACAATGCCGGCAAGCCCGCGCAACGAATCCGGCCGAGATATAACTCCGAATACGTGTGGAACCGGGCCGCCCTGGACGCCATCGGCGGACTCGCCTTGGATTACCAGACGGTGCCTCTATGGATCACCCAACCCTAAGCCGTATGAACAGACAAAAATCGTTGGCGGTGCTACTGTGCGCCGCGGTGCTGGCAGCCTGCAACTACGAGAAAAACGCGGTCCAGGACATCACCGCACCTGATCCCGGCTCGCGCATCAGATTCTTCAACTTCGGGGTCAATGCGCCGGCCGTGAACTTTTATGCGAACGACACGAAGGTCACGGCGGTTAGCTCGACGACCGGGATAGAAGCCACGACGGGTACGGGCTACGGCGGGGTAGGATTGGCCGGACTGTATTCGGCGCTCGCGCCTGGCCAGTACACATTCACTGGAAGGATTGCGGCGACGATCGATAAGGATCTGTCGATCTCCAGCGTCGCGACCACCCTCACGGATGGCAAGTACTACTCGTTCTACCAGAGCGGGTTCTATAACACCACAAGCAAGACGGTGGAAGCGTTCGTCGTGGAAGATCCATTTCCCGCGACGATCGATTATTCAGTCGCGTACGTGAGGTTCGTCAACGCGATATCCAACGCGAACCCAATGACGTTATATGCCAGGAACACCACGACGGCAACGGAGGTCTCGGTCGGCGCTGAAGTGGCGTACAAGGGCGCAGGCGCATTCACCTCGCTTCCGCCTGGCGCGTATGATCTGAGCACACGCTACGCCGGATCAACTACGAACGCACTCACCAGACCCGCCGTCTCGTTTGTTGCGGGCCGGGTCTATACAATTACCGCGCGCGGTGACATCACCGTTGCGCCATCAACAGCCTGTGCAGCTGCCAACCGGACTTGTCTGGATAATACCGTCAACAGGTAAAGAACCCCTGACAAGAAAAGAAATCGTTTGACTCAGAGATCCATTACTGCGCGGGCGGCCGGACGCAATTTCTGAGGATGTCTCCGGCCGCGACCGAATCCGCGCGCGTCGTGAGAATCGGGCACGGCGGAGGAACCGCGCTCGTCAACGAGCGGTGACCGTTGGCGCCTACCGCCCGGACAGCCGCCCAGCCGTCGTCGAGTTGATCCGGCAGCAGGAATGAAGTCGCGGAGCCGGCGCGATAGATCTTTTCGTACGTCGGCACGGTCGTACGGCGAAACAACACTTCATAGCCGGCCGCGCCGGGCACATCCTGCCAGCTGATCATCCACTTCGATCCGCCCGACGCCTGATCGCGCCGCGCCAGAGCCCTGGGGCTCGCTGGCGCATTGGCAAGCGTTCCTACGACCGACGCGTTGAGACGAGCGACGTTCGCCACGTAGCCGAAGTTGACGTGCGCAAAATCGTCCGTCGGCAGATGCTGGCGCTTGTAGTTCTCGAGTCTCTCCGTAAAGCGAAGACCCGGGTCTCCCAGGCCGACGAAGGGACTGTGGTCACCTCCGCGCGAAACACGGTCGAGGCGGAACACCGGCAGAATCTGGAACGCAGGATTGTAGATGACTCCCGTCGCCCACGCGTAGCGCGCCAGCTCACGGCTCGGACCGTTGTCCGGCTCGGCGCCGAAAATCCGGACGCTCGTCGAGTCGACAGTTCCATCCTCGGCCACGACGTTGCCGGCGATGTCGTCTGTGAAGGCTGAGACGACTTTGTACCCAGCGGCGTGAAGCCGCTGCGCGAGGTGAGTCGAGCCGTACAGACCTTGCTCCTCTCCGGCGTAGGCGACGAAGATCACCGATGTCTCGAGGCCGCGCGGGAATCGCTGCGAAAAAACGCGCGCGAGCTCGACGACGGCGGATGTCCCAGATCC
>JALYKM010000141.1 GCA_030774785.1 Gemmatimonadota bacterium | reverse complement strand
CGGTATTCACGCTGAGATCGTAATTCTCGTGCGCACGCCGATCGCGCTCCCAGTGCAGTCGAACCCACTGATCGCGCTCCTTGTTCGTGCTGTCGACGAGACGCGTTGCTTCTTCTACGTCCACACCCTCTCTCTGCATCGTCCGCGCGATCAGCGCTTTCCTCGGCGCGTAACAGAATACGTGCAGCGCGTCCTCGCGCGCAGCCAGCATCTCCTGCGCGCCGCGGCCAACTACGACGACGGGGCCGCGGACGATCGCTTCCTCGATGATGTGTCGAGTGACTTCGATCAGCTGCTCGTCAGTGGGACGATTGGCCGCGGCGATCGGGGACATCCACTCCTGCGATCCCATCGCCATCGCGGATGTGAGTCTTTCGACGAGCGAAGGAACTCTCTCTTCGCGGTCGCGCACTTCGGCCACGCTCAGGCCCATGCGCGCCGCAACGGCGTCGACGACTGCGTTGTCGAGCAGCGACCAGCCGAGGAGTCTTGCGGTGAGGGCAGCGACCTCCGAGCCTCCCGACCCATAAAGCCGCGAGAGGGTCAGAATCGCCATTACTCAGTCCTGATAGGGGCGGCGGCGCTTCTCCTCGACGGCGCGACCGTACTGACCCGAATCAGAGCGGGCTATCTTCTTCCGCGCGACCAGTGATTCGAGCACTAGCTCACAGCCCGCGGCGACTACCGGCAGATCGTCCATTGGCGCCAATCCCGCGGTGTTCACGACTTGCATCAATCCCGGGACGCTGCCGAATCCCTCGACGACCGCATCGACAGGCACATCGTCTGTCACCTGCAGTGCTCCGCCGACGTCGAACCACATTATGATCTCGTCGGTGTTGATTCCGCCGGCGCGGTCCTGATATGTGGCGTCCGCTGCGCGGCGGATCAGCTCTTTCGCGATGTTGTGGCCGCCGACCAGCTCACCTTCGTACTCCAGCTCGATCTTTCCGGTGATGGCGGGAAGCGCCGCGTAGACATCGGTGATTCGCGGAACGATGTCACGCTCGCCGGTCTGAATTGCGCGGCGCTCGGCGTTCGACACGACGTTCTCGAGCACACTGATCGGCATGCGCTGCGATACTCCAGACCGCTTGTCGATCCGCTTGTCGTTCCGCGCCTCGAACGCAACGCGCTCGATGACCTCGGCGATGAAGTCGGGGACGCGCACTTTGCCGGCGCCGCGCGCGGTCCACGCTTCCTGATTCGTGATGGCCATGCCGAGCTCGACGGTCTCGGGATAGTGCGTGGTGACTTCGCTCCCAATGCGGTCCTTCAGCGGCGTGATGATCTTGCCGCGGGCGGTGTAGTCCTCGGGGTTGGCGGTGAAGCAGAGCATCACATCGAGCGGAAGTCGCACCGGATAGCCTTTGATCTGGACATCGCCTTCCTGCATGATGTTGAACAGGCTCACCTGCACCTTGCCGGCGAGGTCGGGCAGCTCGTTCAGGGCAAAGATTCCACGATTTGCGCGCGGCAGCATTCCGTAGTGCATCGTGAGCTCGTCGCCGAGGATATGCCCGCCCCGCGCCGCCTTGATCGGATCGAGATCGCCGATGATGTCGGCGACGGTGACGTCCGGCGTAGCGAGCTTCTCCACGTACCGCATGTCGGGCGCGAGCCAGGCGATGGGCGTGTCATCCCCCGCTTCCTTGAGAAGATTCTTTCCGTACTTCGAGACCGGAGCGAACGGATTGTCGTTCACTTCGCTGCCGGCAATGATCGGCAGCGCGGGATCGAGGAGCGTCGTCAGCGCGCGGAGGATCCTCGATTTCGCCTGACCCCTGAGACCGAGGAGAATGAAGTTGTGCCGGCTCAAAAGGGCGTTGACGATCTGGGGCATGACCGTCTCTTCGTACCCAACAACGCCATTGAAGATGGGTTTGCGCGTGGCGAGCCGCGTGAGAAGATTCTCGCGAAGCTCATCCTTGACCGAGCGTAGCTTGTGTTCCGCGGAGCCAAAGGCAGAGCGCTTCAAAGCGCCAAATGTTTCAGCGTAGACCGACAACTAATTCTCCAGGGAAAATCGCGAATCGAGAGGTAATCTAGCCCGCGCGCGAGGGAGCAACTAGACGGCTCTGCCCTTGACAGCGCTTCCTGATGAGATAAATTCTCGTCCGCGCCAAAACGAGCACTGCGACCGCGTGCACGGACCGGCGATTTATTCCACGTTGCCTCTCAAGGAGATCGTAAATGAAGCGCCTGGCCCTTGTCGCCGCCGTCCTCGCACTTGCGGCATGCACCGCCAAGAAGGATGATGCCTCTATCGCCGACACGTCCGCTCCCGCCATGGCTCCGGCCCCGGCCGCAATGGACACCGGCATGATGATGCGCGACAGCATGATGCGCGATAGCGTGAGGAAGGACAGCATGATGAAAGCAAACGCGAAGAAGAAGTAATAGCTTCTCCGTGCTTTAAAAAGAAAGGCGCCACTAAACAGTGGCGCCTTTTTCATTTTGCTCGACCTGTACGCTGCATTCCCCTCCCGACCATCTCGCCTGCATCGTCGTGCCGGGCTGGATCTCGCGTCTCACCATTCCCAGCGCCACCCCACCGTATCGCGGCGACAGAGCGACGCTCCGAATGTCTCCGATCACTTTCCCGGTCTCGTCGACCAGCTCGGCTCCCTTCGGTGGCGCGGGACGCGTCACGAATCGAAGCCTCCGCAGAAAACGATTTACGTGTCCGCGGAAGTGCACGCGCGCGACTGTCTCCTGCCCGATGTAGCAGCCTTTCGTGTACGAGATCGCGCCAAGCTCGTCGAGGTTGGCTTCCTGGGGAAGTGTGGAATCGTCCATGTCGGCGCCCCATTCAGGCCGGCCGCTCTCAATGCGGGCAATCTCCCAGGTGTCCCCGCCGCCGGCGGAAACTCCGGCTGCCACGAGCCCCGCTTTGAGCAAATCCGCCGCCCCTTTCGGAATGAAAATCTCGAATCCATCGAGATCCATCTCGGGAACCCGGGCGATGATCGCGTTCGCATCTCCGAACGGGCGCGCGATGTTCCCATATGGCGCGAGAGCGAGGAGGTCCCTGTCGTCGACTCCCAGCACGCCTGAGACTATCGAGCGCGCCGAGCGCCCGAACACGCCGAAATCGCTCAGCTCTGATGTGACATCGTGATACGGTGCGAGGCGCGGGTTGATGTATTTCCGCACCATGTCCTTCCAGCCTGGCGCGGCGGCGGCGGAAGTGTCCACGAGAATCGCATCCTCGAGTGCGAAGATGCGAAGATCGGCCACGATTTTCCCCTTTGGCGTGAGTGCGGCGGCATACTGTCCTTCGCCCGCGACGAGGGCAGAAACGTCATTGGTCACCATGCCCGTGAGCAGCTCCGCGGCCTTCGGTCCGGAGAGCCGCATTCGCGTCCGGTCGCTCCGGTCGAAAAAAAGAGCACCGTTGCGCAGCGCGGAATACTCGTTCATCTCCGACATTATCTGCAATTAAGTCAGTGCACTCAGCGGGCGCTACTGGCCGAACGCCGCGTATGATGCGTCGAGCAGATCGATAGGGTGAATTGATCGCGCCGATATCCCGGAACGAATGAGCCCGGCCCCGATCTGCATCAGGCAGCCGGGATTTCCCGTCGCGACGAACGGCGCGCCGGTCGCTTTGATATTCGCGAGCTTCGGTGCTAGCACAGCATCCGAAGTCTCGGGCTCGATCAGATTGTAGATCCCGGCGCTTCCGCAACACTGGTCGGAATCGTGAAGTGGGACCAGCTCCAAACCGGGAATCGCAGCGAGAACCGACAACGGCGCCTGGGTGATGCGCTGCGCGTGCTGCAGATGACAGGGCGCGTCGTATGTAACCCGAATCGGTAGCGCGCCACCCTCTCGCGGGCCGGCGGCTGCGAGCAGCTCGCTCACGTCGCGCACGCTCGACGCGAACGCCGCGGCTCTCTCGTGCCACGCCGAATCGTCCTTGAGGAGATGACCGTACTCCTTCATGGTCGCGCCGCAGCCCGCCGCGTTGACAGCAATGAGTGCGGCCCCTGACCGCTCGAAGGCGGCGATGTTGCGCCGCGCGAGCATGCGCGCGGAGTCGAGGTCGCCGGCGTGCGCGTGGAGGGCGCCGCAGCATTGCTGGCCGGGGGCATCGACGATCGCATAGCCGTTGACGGCCAGAACCCGATCCGTGGCGCGGTTGGTCTGGGTGAACAAGCCTTCCATCACGCATCCGCGCAGCGTTGCGACGGTACCCCGCTCACCACGCGTCACGGCGTTGTACGACGAGCGCTCGATCGATCGCCCGGTAGAAGCCAGCATCGCCATCGCGAAGCCGAGCCTCCCCCTTACTCCCGAGAGAAGCGTAGGAATTGGAGTGGCGGCTAGGATGCGCGAGAAAAACATCGCGGGCCGGAGAAGCCAGGGTCGCGCGAAGACGAAAAGAATGAGTCGCGCAATGAAGGGGACCGGCTTGTACTCGCGCAGCGTGGCTCGCGTCGCTTCGAGGAGCTGGCCGTAGGGAACTCCGCTCGGACAGACGGGCTCGCACGCCCTGCATCCAAGGCATTGATCGATGTGCTGCTGTACGCTCGGATCGTCGGGCCTGACCGTGCCCTCCAGCAGAGAGCGCATGAGAAAGATGCGCCCGCGCGGACTGTCGTTTTCGTCCTCGAGATTGAGGTAGGTGGGACAGGCCTGGAGACAGAACCCGCAGTGAACGCAGGCGTTGATGCCGGGAAGCGCGTCCGCCAACGGAGTGCCCGGAAGCGCGCAACCCGGCATCGGGTCGTGTGGGAGCGGATCAGCGGGGAGGGCTGCGGTCACGTCAGTCGCCGAGTATACCGGGGTTCAGA
>JALYKM010000140.1 GCA_030774785.1 Gemmatimonadota bacterium | reverse complement strand
CTCGTCACGGCAGCCGCGCTCGCGGCAACCGGCAGGCTCAATATCGCCGCCGTCATCGCAGCCGCGGCTCTCGGAGCGATCGTCGGGGACAACCTGGGTTACTGGGCTGGCCGCAAGGGTGGTCTTCCCTTCGTTCACCGTTATGGTCGCTACGTGCGACTGGACGAGGACAAGATCAATCAGGTGCACGCCTTCTTTACGCGCCATGGCGCAAAGACGGTGTTCATCGGCCGGTTTATTGCGCTTCTGAGGAGCTGGGCGGCCGTATTGGCCGGCGTGGCAGAAATGCCATTCGGAGTTTTTCTGATCTTCAATGCGAGCGGCGGCATAACTTGGGCGCTGGTGTTCGGCTCACTTGGCTACGGATTCGGTCGTAATTTGCCGCTCCTGCACAGGTATCTCGCTCAGGCGAGTCTCGCTCTTGCACTGCTCGTCGCGCTCGCTGTCGCGCTCGGGCTCGGAATTCGGTGGCTTCGCCGGAACAGTGGGATAACCATTGGTGAGGCGGGACAAAGAGCCCCGTCAGCGGGGATCGTTGGAGTTTTGCGGACGAGATTCCCAAGGGCCTGGGCCTTCGCCACTGCGCGCTTCTCCCGCGAAGAATACTTGGGACTTCATCTCACTATTGGGCTGCTTGTGAGCTTCGCGGCTCTCTGGCTTTTCGCCGGGATAACGGAGGATGTCGTTCACCACGATCCGTTGACGCAACTGGATCTTGCGTTCGCGGACTGGCTGCACTCACAGGCGACTCCGCTGGGTAGTGCGATTTTCAATGCCGTCAGTCTTATTGGCTCTCCAGTGGTGGTGGGAGCTCTCGGTCTGAGCGTAATGGTGATTCTCTTCGTGAAACGCCAGCGCACCATGCTACTCGGCTGGATAGCCGCATTTGCAGGCGCGGGATTCCTCAACTGGGCGCTGAAGATAGCGATTCATCGCCCGCGTCCGTCCTACAGTCTGGAATATCTGCACGGCGATTCGTTCAGTTTTCCCAGCGGGCATGCGATGGGATCGCTGGTCGCATACGGCATGCTCGCCTACGTTCTGATCACGCTCTGGACGGAGCATCGCGCGCGGCAGACAGTGATCGTGGTGTTGACCGCCTTAGTCGTACTGGCGATCGGAGTGAGCCGGCTCTATCTCGGAGTCCACTATTTCAGCGACGTCGTCGGGGGGTACGCGGCGGGTCTGGTATGGCTGGCTGCGTGCATCTCAGGCGTCGAAATTGCGCGGCGGCGTGCGACTCTCGTAGACATGACTGGGTCTCAGGAAGCTTCTACGGCGTCGGGTCGAGTATGAACCGCGTCCGCGCAGGCCGCGTTTTGTTTCGCCTGGCTGTCGTCACCTGTTGGCTCGATGGAAGTTCCGCCAGCGCTCAGGTGGCTCAGGCTGCTCGTTTCCGCATCCTGGTGATTGCGAATGATCGCCCGATGGCTGACGCGATAGTTCGCGTCGGCGTGAATGCCGAGAGGACCGATACGGCTGGCGTAGCCGAGTTCGTCGTCGATTCGGGACCGCAGACGATCATCGCCAGCAAGCTCGGCTTTCGCCCCGATTCTTTGCTCGTCTTCGCTCGACCCGGAATGGATACGACGGTGAGTCTGAGTCTTGCGCCGGTGGCGGCAACGCTCTCGACTGTTGTGGTGACTGTCGCGCGCACCGAGCAGCGAATCGAGGATGTCCCGATCCGCGTCGAGATACTCGCCGGCGAAGACATCGGAGAGAAGAGCGCGATGCGCCCCGGTGATCTCACTCAGATGGTCGCAGAGATTCCGGGCGTGCGTGTCCAGCCGATGGCATCAGGAGCAACGGGCGGATCGCTTCGCGTTCAGGGTTTCCGTAGCCAGTACACGCAGTTCCTGACCGACGGCCTTCCGCTGACCGGCGCGACCGACGCGGGGCTTTCACTCGTTCAGATTCCGCCGCTCGATCTCGCGCAGGTGGAAGTCGTAAAAAGCGGCGCCTCGGCGCTGTACGGACCATCCGCGTTAGGCGGAGTGGTGAACTTCGTCACGCGACGGCCGCCCGCGCGTAACGCCAAACCTGTCCGTGAGCTTCTCGTTTCCGGCTCATCGTACCGCGAGGCTGACGGAGTGACGTTCATCGCCGCTCCTTTGAATGCCCGCTGGGGGTACACGCTGCTCGCCGCCGGGCACAACGCGCCGGTTCTGGACCCCGATCGTGACGCATGGGCCGACAGTCCGCGCTCGAGGCGTTTTTCAGTTCGGCCGCGACTGTTCTGGAGCGCATCAGGCGGAAGCAGGGCCCTTCTTACCGGTGGCTTTTCGCACGACACTCGCGCTCATGGCACTGTGGGGAGCAGTGCTCCTTCCGGATTCGAGTTTCTCGATTCACTCGTTACCGTGAATGGCGATCTCGGTGGCGTCGGGCGTTTCGTCCTCCCCAGTCAGCTGGTGATCGATGTACACGCGTCTACACAGCGCCTTGAGCGAAACCGTGAGATCGGCGGCCGGAGGGAGCGTGATCGGTCCGAAACGTCCTTCGCTGATGCGGCGGCCACCGTGAATCGTGGGTCTCTCAGCTGGCTGGGCGGAGTGGCGATCCGGCGGGAGACGAATCGTAATCTCGATCTGAGCGGCTTCGATTACGATTTCAATACGGGCTCCTTGTTCGCTCAAGTGAATGCAGAGGTGGCATCGTCCCTTTCTTTCTCATTCACGGGACGTTGCGATCGTCACTCGCGATTCGGCTCTTCGTGCATTCCGCTGGTGGCGTTTCTCGCCCGTCCGGCAGATGGCTGGACTGCTCGACTATCAGGCGCGCTCGGCTCGCACGCGCCCACTCCGTTCACCGAAGAGACCGCCCTCACCGGTCTCTCTCGACTGCGCCCGTTCAGCGGGCTGCTTTCCAACCCGCTGCGTTTCGAGCGCGCCCGTCAGGGATCTCTCGACGTCGGGTATCGTGCTGGCGGGCTCGACTTCAATGCCAGCTTCTACGCAGCGGATCTGTTTCACCCGGTTGGCATTCGTGATTTGGCGTCCGGTCCCTACGCGCAGGAGCTCGTGAGCGCTCCCGCGCCCACACGTATGCGTGGCGTGGACATCTTCGCTGTCTACGCTGGGGATCCGATCTCCGTTACGGCGTTTTACGGACTTCTGCGCGCGCGCGAAATCTCGTTGGATTCTCCGTCAAATCGGCGCGACGTTCCGCTCTCTCCAAAGAGTCGCGCTGGCCTCGACATCGCGTTCGATATCGAGGAAACGCGAACGCGTATTGCGGTCGAGGGATACTATACGGGTAGGCAGTTCATCGCAGATGATCCTTACCGCGAATGGTCGACGCCGTATACGATGTTGGAAGCACTCGCCACTCAGGACATTGGCCGCACTCAATTCTTTCTTAGCATCGAAAATCTCACCAATGTCTTGCAGACATCGTATGACCCACTACTCTTGCCGGCTCCGGCGCGGAGCGGCCGGCTGACCACTGACGTGTGGGCGCCGCTCTCGGGTCGTGTGTTCCGCGTCGGAGCGCGTTTTGGGCACTAGCCGCTCTCAGACATCCGGCATCTCTCGCGTCTCCGCTCAAGCAGGAACCGTCGCGCTCTACGCGACCGCTTTTTTGCAGATGGCGGGTGTCACAGGGCGGGCGGCCGCGCAGACCGCCATCCCGGACACGGGAAATGTACAGGCGATCCACGCCGTTCGGCTTTTTCAGCCGCTAGACTTCGTTGCGGTGGCTGGAATGGCTGCAGCAGTCGCTGCGGTTATGCCCGCTGACCGACGAATCGAGCGCGCGTTTCAGCGGCCAGGTGTGCAGACGAACTCGGGGCTCGAGAGATTCTTCGGTGCCGTTGGAGTCCTTGGTGATCCAGGAAGCGTGGTAGTGAGTGCCGCCCTCT
>JALYKM010000139.1 GCA_030774785.1 Gemmatimonadota bacterium | reverse complement strand
GGAACGTTGCCGATCAAGAGGTAATCGCGTCCGCCGAGCGAATGCAGATCCGTCTCCAGAGCGTCGCCCTGAACGATCTCCACGCTCGGGCGGCCCCGGTACTTTTCGCGGAGCTGCTCGGCGAGCGCGCGATCGATTTCCACCGCCACGACTCTGCCGCTTCGCTCGACGAGCATCTCGGTGAGTGAGCCGCGCCCGGGTCCAATCTCAACGACGGTATCGTTCGCGGTCGGCGCCAACGCATCTACAATCGCGCCGAGTATTCGCTTGTCGGAGAGAAAATGCTGGCCGTACTTCTTGAGAATCGGTGGGTGCCCACGCTCTCCCGGCGCGCGGGCCACGCTCAGCTCCTGAGTACTACGAGCGTCAGGTCGTCTCTGCTTGGCACACTGCGCGTGTGGACCTCTAGCATCTTGAACACTCTGTCCAGGATCACCTTCGTCTCGTTGTCGCGGTTCTCGCGAATCAGCTCCAGAACGCGCTCCTCGCCCAGTCGCTCGTCGCTTCCATTGCGAGCATCGCTGATTCCGTCGGTGAACAGAACGAGCAGGTCCTTTCCCTGAATCCAGCTCAACGAGGCTGTGTGGGGAACCTCGTCCAGCATTCCCAGCGGAGGATTGACCGCGGAGAGACGCGTGACCGTGCCTTCCTGGCTGATGACGAAGGCGTGCGGATGCCCGGTGTTGGCGTACTTCAGCCGTCCCTTTTCCGGATCTACGACACCGTAAAATATGGAAATGAACATCTCCGTAGTTTCCAGCTCCTCACGCAGCGAGCGGAGGAGCGCGCCAAGCATCTCGCCGGGGTTGATGAAATTCTGGGCGTGAATCGCAGACGCGCTCATCGCCAGCGCCATGATGAGCGCGGCACGATAGCCGTGACCAGAGACATCCCCGATCATTACACCGGTTGCGCGGTCACGAAGCTTGAAGAGCTGGTAGAAATCTCCACCAACGCTCTCGGCGGGCACCACGCGCGCCGTCGCCTCCGCTTCCGGCGCCACGACGTCGGTCGAGGGAAGGAGCTTCATCTGGAGATCGTGCGCGAGACTCATCTCCTGCAGCAGCCGCTGCCGGTCGAGGGACGCGCTGACGAGGCGCGCGTTCTGAATCGCCGTGCCGATCTGTGTCGCGATCGCCGTCACCAACTTCTGGTCGCCCGCGGTGAAGGGCTGTCGAGAGCGGCGGTCGGCTAGATTCACGACGCCCAGGGGCATTCCTCCGCTCGGGGTCGTCCACATGATCGGCACCGAAAGCATTTCACCGCGACCGTAGGGCGACTCGGTCCCGAACGTAATTCCTTTGCCCACTACGATAAGAGGGTGTTGTGTGCGGAAGACGCGCGCCGAGACGCTGCTCTGGTCATCCGCACTGATCGGCGGAATCTCCGACTTCGGAACGCCGAGCGCGGCTACTGCCTGCAGAGTGTTCGTCCGCGCGTCGTGGACGAGAATCGACGCGACACGGGCGCCTACAGTCTCCGAGATTTCCGTGAGGATCGTGGCAGCCGCTTCCTCCAGCGTCACCGTGCGCCCCAGAATCTCGCCGATTGTATAGAGGAGATTGATCTCCTCGTATCGCTCCGCGAGCTCGGTGGCGGCATGCTCCACCTCGAGCGCGGCCTGGGTGAACTGCGACACGACGGGCATCAGCAGCTTGATGTGCCTCTCTTCCGGCGAGTAGGATGGATCGCACGGGCCGACCGTCAGCCAGATCTTTCTTACCGAGGGAACTCTCGTTACCAGCTGCGTTCCGAAATTCGTCGGCACAGACTGACCCGGCTCGTCCGGCAGGACGTCCGGCATTTGTACCTTCGTGCTCGAGCGCGCGATGATCGTTGGCGTGGAACGCCCGTCCCCGCTTCCCCACACGGCGGCCTCACAGTGCGTTCCTTCGCGAAACGCAATGAGGACGGCCTCGAGCTCTTTCATTCGCGGTGCAACGTCAAGCGGACGACGTTGCCCTTGCCGCGGAAAGCCTCCACCCGGTCCATCAGCCGTCGCATCAGGAAGAGCCCGCGCCCTTCCTCCTTGGTGAGATTCTCCTCCGTCGTGCAGTCACGAGTGCACTCGTCGAGGTCGAACCCCGGTCCTTCATCGACTATCTCGAAAACGAGATCTTCGTCGCTGATGATTGCGCGGACGCGCACCTGCTTGCCGCCCGTCACCTCATTGCCTCGCAGGATGGCGTTCGAGAGCGCCTCCGTCAGAGCGACGGGAACGTTGAGCGAGCATTTGGTGGGGGAGAGCTTGAGCTCGCGGCAGCGCTGCCTCGCGAGCTCCACTACACCTTCTATGTACTCTACGTCGCTCGGGATTTGCAGATCGAACGCGACGCGCGATTCAGCCATTAAAAACTCTCTAGAGCGCGCTCCCGTGTGTCGGAAATCTGAAACAGGGTATCCAGCTTGGTCAGCTCGAAGAGCGTCTGGAGGTCATCATTGAGGTTGGCCAGACGGAGCTCGCCGCCCTGCTCGCGGATCTTCTTCGACAACGAGACGAGAACGCCCAGGCCGGAGCTGTCGATGTAGCCTGTCTGGCTGAAGTCGATGAGAAACTTTTTCTCACCTTTCTCGAGCTCGTCGAGAACTTTCTGCTTCAGCTCCTGGCGGTTCCCCACGATAAGCTGGCCTTCGACGTCCACCACAACGACCTCTGCATTTTTCTTGATCGAGAAACTCATTCAGATAATCTCCAGTGTGGATCAGACTTCTCGAAGCGCGCGATCCTCAGCGCGCCCGGCCGATTGCAGCGCTGCAATTGCGGCCACGTTAATAATGTCCTCCCGCTCAGCGCCGCGCGAGAGATCGGCAACCGGCCGCGCGAAGCCTTGAAGAATCGGTCCCAGTGCAAGAGCACCACCCACCCGTTGCACCAGCTTGTAAGCGATGTTGCCTGCATCCAGTGACGGAAAAACTAACACGTTGGCTCGCCCAGCAACCGGACTGGAAGGAGATTTCCGGGCGGAAACTGCCGGAACCAACGCCGCATCACCTTGCAATTCTCCGTCCACCACGAGATCGGGCGCGCGTTCCCGGATGAGCGCGAGCGCCGCCGTTACCAGGTCGACGCTCTTACCCTTTGCGCTTCCATGCGTGCTGAAGGAGAGCAGTGCGACACGCGGCTCGTCCCCGACGATGAGCCGCCGGTCGGCCGCGGCGGCGATCGCGATGTCCGCGAGG
>JALYKM010000138.1 GCA_030774785.1 Gemmatimonadota bacterium | reverse complement strand
GGATTGGTTCGAGGCGCGACGAATTTCCCGCGGTCTCGGCGTCGCGATCATCCTGACCGTCTTCCTCGGCTTGCTCACCGGCGGCGCCGTGGGCATGGCACCTATCCTCCGCACGCAATCGGGGGAGTTGCGGCAGCGGCTGCCAGAGGCGATGGAGAAGATCGACGCATGGCTGGGACACCGGGCCAACGGAGTGCTCGGCATTCTGTTCAACGAACCGAGTACCGACTCCGTCCATAGTACTGCGCCGGCGTTCGACTCGGCTGGAGTCGGGTCTGCGGGCTCCTCGTCGACTCGCTCAGCGTCTACCGGTGTCGTGCACACGGATTCGACGCGCACGGACACTGTCGTGTCCGCCGTTTCCGGCACCGTCGTTCGAAAGTCCACTACACGGACCGATGAAATTGCCGTCGGGGGAGATCTGCGGCGCGAGATTGCCAGGAAGTTCAGCGGCGCGGAGCACTCGTTCCTCCGCGTCCTGACCTCGACGTTCGCGATATCCGGAGCATTCATGCTCGTGCTGTTCATCGCCGCCTACATCGGGGTTGATCCGGCGCTTTATCACGGCGGAATTCTCCAACTTGTACCGAGCCGCGAGCGAGATCGTGCCGCGCTCACCCTGACCCGGCTCGCGACCACGCTCAGGAGATGGCTGGTCACCCAGTTGATCGCGATGGTGGTGATCGGCGCGGTGACGACCGTTTTCCTGCTCGTGATTCACGTCAAGGCGGCGCTCCCGCTCGGAATTCTTGCCGGAATTTCCAAGTTCATTCCCATCGTCGGCTCGATCTTCGCCGCGATTCCGGCGATAGCGATGGCATTCATCGACTCGCCACACAAAGCGCTGGTCGTCGCCGTCGGCTACATCGTGATTCAGTTCGTGGAGAATCACCTGCTCGTCCCCGTCCTGATGAAACGCGGAGTCGACCTGCCTCCGGCGATGACGCTCGGAATTCAGGCCTTGATGTCGGTCCTGTTCGGGTTCCTCGGCCTGCTGGTCGCGGTGCCTCTCCTCGCCGCGATTTTAACGGTCGTCCGAACGATGAGCGGGAAGGATCTGAGGGAGATTTCGGCGGAGGCTGATTCGCACCTGCTCGCCCGCCACGAGGCGGTCTGACGCGCGCTCGAGTCAGCCCCCCGATGCAGATGGCCAGCGCTATCGCGGCCGGGCCGGTGGTGCAAGGGATCCCGAACTCCACTGTGGGGGTAGAGTGGCGATCTCGCGTGCAGCACGCTTATTATCCAAGCCTACCAAATCCGTCCGCGTCCCCGTCACACCGGTTGCAAACGGCGTGCGCAGGAGCGAAGGGACACCAGGAGATTTCATGATTCGTTCTGTAAGCCGATTCGTTTTGATAACCGCGTGCTGCGCGGTGCCATGCGTGACCAGCGCCCAGGCGCCCTGGCGGCAGGTGTACAAGGATTCCGATGTCACGGTGATCTTCGACACGGCCAGTATCGTGCTCCAGTCGCCCGGCACCTGGAACACGGTGACCAGCTGGGACTACTCGAGACCAAGGATTCTCGAGAACAAGAAGCAGTACACGAGGCTCGTCGAGCGCGCTTATGTGCGGTGCTCGCCGGTGCGGTTGAAAAGGGTCCGGAGCACAGTTTACGCGGGGAACAACGTGCTGGTGCGGGACGAAGGTGAGGTTGACCCGCGCGACCAGGCGCACATGGCGTGGGACCGGCCCAAGCCTGGCACGCCCGGTAAGAATGCGTTCGAATCGGTGTGCGGAATCCTGACGCGAAAAGCTGGGGTGAAGGTAGTCCCGGCGAGTGCATCCAAGGCCACCCAGACCCCCGTCAAACCGACTCCAAAAAAGGCGCCGGCAACCACGACGACAACGAAGCGGTAGCTCGCTGTTCGGCCCAACCGTGAGGATTTTCGTGCCAGATAACCCGATTTAGGGTACCCGAAAACCGGGCAATTTGGCCGGACGTTTGCTCTATAGGAGGGTGAGTTTTTAACAGGGGAGCAATCGATGCGGTTACTCGAATCCAAGAAATCAACCAATAAAGGAAGGTCGGTAGGCGGGACCCTCTTTAGCGTAATATTGCACTCGCTCATCATCTTCCTCGCCGTTTTCGCCACTGCCCG
>JALYKM010000137.1 GCA_030774785.1 Gemmatimonadota bacterium | reverse complement strand
GAGGGATTTTAAGCGAAAGGGAGGTCCTGATTTGCTTGCCGCCCTCGAAAAAGTTCGGGCGGTGGTGAAGACGGCGGAGCTCACAATCATCGGACCAGAACTGGATGATCCGGCGCCCGGGGTCCGATGCGTTGGATCCCTGTCCAAATCCGACCCTGCAGCGTTGAATCGCCTCCTAGACGAGTACGGGCGGGCGTCAATCTTTGTAATGCCGTCGCTGTACGAGCCGTTTGGCGTCGCATTCGCGGAGGCGATGGCACATAGGCTCCCGTGTGTCGGGACCAATATCTGTGCAATGCCGGAGATCATTACGCATGGTCGGACGGGATTCTTGGTCCCACCGCGGGATCCAGCCGCTCTCGCTTCGCGAATTCTTGCGTTACTCGACTCACCCGGCCTATGTCGTGAGTTCGGCGACTGTGGGTATCAGCGATACGCGGAAAACTTTACCTGGCGAGCCGTGACGAAGCGCGTGCTCGAGGTGGTTGCCGCTGAACTCGGAGAGTAGTACTAGCGGTGGCGGAACCAGTCTAGCGTTTCGCGCAGGAACGGGCCAGGATCGTCACTCCTAAACACCTCAGGCTGCTGTGCACCACCGAAGTCGCGCAGGAAATCGCGGACCGCGATGAGCCGACCACTTGCGCGCCCATGTGTTGATGGTCCAATTGCCGCGGACGGGTGAAGGATGACGGACAAAAGATGGTCCACCTCACCCCACTCCCAACGGAGCCGTACTCCGGACTTGTATGTCGTGACGGCTTTCGGACGCATGCCGAGCGCCACCTGAACGAGAAGATTTGGGAAATCGACTCCTGCATCGATCGCCAGCTGTAAAGAACCCCAAAGTCGGCCGTTGATCTCCATCAGGTACGCAAGACCGGTATCTGCATCCAGCTTGTACTCCACCATCGCAACCCCTTGCCAGTTGAAGTCGCGCAGCAACGCCAGCGAGCGCGAGAGGAGATCGCGATCGAGTTGAATGCTTTCGCGGAGTACGCTCACTCCGCCTGAAGGCGGCTTTTCACGGATGCGGCGGTGCGCGAACGCAGCCAGCAGCTCGCCGTTCCAGACGAGAACGGAGATGCCAAAACCAGGTCCGTTGATCCGTTGCTGCAGCAATACAGGGTAGGCAGCGGCGGGAATAGTTCCAAGGGAAGTGTGTAGATCGTTGGCGTTCGTCGCGTAGGTTACCCCCGCGCGAATCCTTTCTCCCTCTTTCCCCGCCACAGATCGAGAGGGCTTCAGTACGAGAGGAAACCGCAGCTCCCCGTTCAGCTGCGATGCATTGAGCGGCGCGTTGATCTCGGTCTGAACCGGAACCGCGATCCCGCGCTTCCTAGCGGCTGCGAGCACTTCTGCCTTGTCGCAGATTCGCGAGAAGGCGTCAGCATCGGCAAAAGGGATGGCGCAGGCGAACCGGCTCCGATGCGGGAGTACGGCGAGTAGTGCAGCCTCTGTGACCGGCAGCAAGACATCCGCATTGGTTGCTGCCGCGAGGCGAATGCTATCCGATAGGAATCTGTGTGGTTCACGCAGCGGATCGGCGACCTTGTGCTTAGCGGTGCAGTAGCGTGACGCGCCGGAGATGGAGTTGGTGCGGGCCGAGCACACATGGACATCATAGCCAGCACGACCGAGGGAGCGAACTGTTGCGAGTGCCGCGCGCTGCTCGCCGTCGGTCACAAGCACCGTCCTTCTCAACTCAGCTGGTTCCTCATTGCCCGTTTCGCCCAGTGGAGACCACGGAGCGCTGTCTCGGGCAGAAGGCTGGCCACCATTATTGCAGTCGAGCGTGGCGAGAGAATTGGATCCTCATGCCAAGCCTCGTACAGCGCTTGTCGCGCGCCTGCGCGGTCCAGGGAAGAGAGTCGTGAGTATGCCAGCCGCAAGAGCAACCGTCGACGCCCTTCACGGAATGCGCTGCGTTCCTTGGCGCTGAGCGTGGGTCGGAGCGCTGCCGCCAGCTCCAGACTTCGAAGAGCATCCTGGATAAACGGCGTTGCATCGCCCTTAATGAGCGATGGGTGTCCAACCCGATAGTCGGTGAGTGGCTTCATGACGATCGCTACCGTCCCGGAGGCTGCGATCCGGTGGAAGAACTCGGTCTCCTCCGCGCGGAATGTCGTCTCGAAGAGCCCGGCTTTGTCGAGAAGAACGCGCGATATGGTCGAGGTCGAAGGTAGAGCGATGTTGCCCTCGAACAACATTCCGAAGGCATCCCCTGTGTAGATTTTGATTCGATCGGAGCCCAACTGAATCTCGCGCTCGTCCAGCCAGCGTCCGAAATGCATCTTGGGAGTAATATCGATTTCCTCGAAGACCGGGAATGCATGGCGGAAGCCGTGAGTGTCATCTGCGGATCGGTTGCCATCAGGGTCTATGATCCCAAAGTCGGTGATTGACCAGGCCGCGCCCGTAGCGTTCAAAGCCGCCAGCTGCATTTCGAGCTTGTGTGGCTGCCAAAGATCGTCGGAGTCACAGAGGGCGATCCATTCACCGCGTGCTGCGCGGATCCCGGCGTTCCGCGCCGCGGGGAGCCGTTGGTTTTTCTGTCTGAGGTATTGAACGAAGTCGCCGAACTCGGCGCATACCTGGGCGGTATGATCAGTCGAACCGTCGTCTACAACTATCACCTCGAGAGGGGCGACGGTCTGACCGAGAACCGATTGAAGCGTCAGTCTGAGGAGATCGGCACGATTGTAAGTGGGAATAACGACTGAAACACCGCTCACGCTAGATTCCTACTTGCCGTGCCCGCCGGCTCTTGGCACTCGGGACTTCCCAACGTTGGGGCTCTTTTAGGCAGTCCTCGTAGAGCTGCTCGTATGCCCGGACTTGTGCCTTGAGGGTAAATCGTTCGCTCACAGCCTTGCGTGCAGCGTTTCCGAGGTGCCGCCGCTCATCGGAGTTCACACGTAGTCGCTCGATTGCGCTTGCAATGGCCTCCGCAGAGCCGTTTTCAACGAGAAGACCTGTGATGCCGTCATCGAGGATCTGCTCGGGTCCGCCACAGCGCGTGGCGACAATTGGTAACCCCGCAGCCATTGCTTCCAATAGAGATAGTGGGAACCCTTCGCTTCGTGATGTGAGCGCGTATACGTCGAAGGCTGCAAGTGCCCGATCCACGTCGCTTCGGAACCCGGTGAAGATAACGTCATTAGTCAGTGCGCGAGAATCGCGCTCCTTGATTACCTCAATGCCTCGGCCCAGGTCAAGGTCGCCCACGACGACGAAACGGCACCCTGGTGACCTGGATTTGAGTATGTGGGCCGTGTCGAGCAATACATCCAAACCCTTCGCAGGCCGTCCCGGAGTCGCGACAGTTCCCACAACGAATTCGTCGGCCTCAATGCCAAACTCACGTCGAACTCCTCGGTTGTCGATGCCTGAGAAACGCTCCGCATCGATTCCGTTCGTGATGACGGTCGCAAGCTCAGGCCGAAGCGAAACGGACTTGAGGAAGCCGCATCGCAACTGTTCTGACACAAACACCACTCGCTGCAACCCATGATTCATCGCGGCGATCTTGAACGCTGTGAGACTCTCGCCCTTTTTCAGGTCAATAGCACCGTGCAGTGTTGCAATTGCGGGAATCCCACACAACCGTGAGAGCAGCGCGGCGCGGACCGCTGATCCGAAGAGATGTGCGTGAATCAAGTCGACGCCAAGTCTGCGTATTAGCGAAGCCATACGTGCCAAGAAAACGACGTCGAAGGAATGTCGCTCGGGCAACAGAATCGGTTCCACGCCAAAATCTGTTAGCTGCTCGAACATCCATTCACGAGTGGGCAGCACCGCAACGTGATCCCATCGGGTCGGGTCGAGGTACCGAATAAGATCGAGGTAGACCGTCTCTGCCCCCCCGGTTCCTCCGGTCTCGATCATGTGTAGCACGGTTTTTTTCACGAGGCAGGACCAACCGCGCCTCGAATGCTACGCCAAGCGAACGGATGCCGAACAAGCCGCGAACTGGTTCCTGCTGGCAGGCTGGTTAATGCGGCGTTATACAGTGCCACAGTCATCGCAAAATTAATCCAGAAGAACGGGTAGTACAGCACACTTATGAAGAAGCCGCTCGCCAGGAATCCGACGAGTGCCCCGTCAAGGCCGTGCGCCATGTAGAAGATGAATCTGCCACGATCAGATGCAAGTGCAGCGAGCTTTCGTGTCCGCCAGTTAAAAACGAAGGTACACGAGATCAGAGCCAGAAATGCCGCCAGGCCGGAATAACCTAATTCTGACCCTGCCTGTATAAAGGTATTGTGTACGAGCAGGGCGGGGCCACCGTAGCGAATAGTGTGGTATTTCTGCCAGTTGGCGTACCCTATTCCAAGGATCGGATAGTCTCGCATAATCTCGAGGCCTTGTTTCCACATAGTTGTGCGAGAGACGGATGTCTCGTCCTGGCCGGCCTGTTGAAAACGCAACTTTTGCCGGGCGGGCGTTATGGCATACACGATGCCAGCGACCGCGAGAGTAATTAAGAGCGCGCGAAATCTGTTTCGGCTCTTTAGGACGAGCCACACGACAACGGCGGCCAAGCCAACGAATGCGCCGCGCGAGGAAGACGCGACGATCCCAATGATCGCTGTAGCGGCGACGGTCCATGTTGCCCACCGTAGCCAACGTGACCACTGCTTTCCTAAAGCCCCAATGAACGCCACGATTAAAGGGAGAAAAATGCACATCTGTATTCCGAACTCACCAGAGTTTTGGAACCACCCTGGCGCGCCGGTAGTCCCCCATGAGCGAAATGCAAAGCCACCTTCTGCCCAAGACCGCGTCCCGAACTGAGACATCTTGGTGCTATACAAGAGAAACGACAGCATGAACACCAGAAATCGTCCCTCGGTCGCTACGGCATTCGCTATAAGCAGATAAATGAGAACCCAGGAGAAATAGTCCGTGAGCTTCTCATAAGAGATGGTTGGGTCAAAAGCTGTGAAGGAGGACGCTAGGACAATGAGCGAGAAAATCGCGAGGAGGACCTCTGGAATGCCGAATCGAAACCTCTTCCTCTCCACGAGGAAAGCTGCAAGGGCGAGAAGAATGGTTATGCGTGCGTACGGCGGGCCAAGAATTGCCTCGTAAATCTGCTGCGGGCGAACGTATTCGAAAAACAGGTAGATGCAGACGAACCAGAAGGAGGGTCTCTGCCGCTTAAGAAAGTCCCAAATTGCCTTTGGACTGAGCGAGTAAAGGCGATCGACTGCGGGCGCTCTGGGGCCAGACGCTTGGGCGAAAGTGCGGCCACCGTGGCGCACGTCGATTCCGGCAAGATTGTTCGGGACGGCGTTCTGATCCATAATTCCGGCCATGTTCGATGACGCGTCGATCGCGGGCTGAGGGCACACCCTGCGGCCCTTTCACGGCTCCAATCTGTCAGGGGAGCGGTGCCCCAGCAACAGCAGAAATCGGGTCAGTCCGGTAAACGTCGTATGGGTTAATGGCGAATTCGACGCACATGCGCGAGTACGCCCGTCCGATCTAGCACGGATCTGAGCGCGTCGCGTGGGCCTCCTGACTGTAGTCCGACCATCGAGAAGTACGATGTTACGGCTCGGTCCCACCTGGTCGGCCTGAGAATCTGATCGATCAGCGCCACGTCATGAGGATCCTTGCCGGCTTCGGCCCGCGCGAGCTTGTAATCGCGAACGACGCGAAGAGTGGCGAATTTCTGCCCGAAGTACCAGAAATGGTTAGCGGGGTCGAAGATCACTGAGTCCACATACTCTGGCGTGATAAGTGTGTCGGTTGACCTGCGGCAGATTCTAGGCTCCGGTAGCTGTTCGCCCTCACCGTCAAACGCCACGAAATCGATGTCTCGACAATCCCGAAGCCCTGCCGCAGTGATGCAAGCGCTGCCGTGAACCGCCACCTCCTCTCGAGATGCACCCGAGGTAAGCGACGCTTCAGAGTATCGCGAAAAGAGTGCATCAAACCGCTCGAACACTCGAGGGCGGGCAGCGTTGAAGAAATCGATCGAGTTCCGATTGAAAATGAAGCCACTGACCATTGGCAACTCTTCTGGATTGTCTGAAATGTGAACCGCGTCATGTTTTTCGTATAGAGCGCGCAGGCGTTGCTTAACGTCGAGGAAGTCTGCCTCGAAAGCGGGGTCGACAAGCACGACGCGACATGGTGTCAGGGCCTTGAAGCAGCGCTTCGCCTTGTCGCGAGCTCCTGCATATCCGGTTTGGGCCGTCCCCACCCAACCACGCGGGTCGTGCTGGTAGAGATGTCGAATAAACTGAAACGCGCCCATTTCATTTAGGAGAAACGACCTGGTATACACTACGGCGCCTGTTTGGGCCAGCATTTCGAGGGCGCGGGCATCGTAAAGCCGATTTCCCACCGGAAACAACACGACCAGCCGCGCCCGAGGCCGAAGTCGGCAATAAGCTCTCGCCATCTCATCGGAGTAGTATTCCGCGAGACCCGACGACACGTGCGACCGATTCTCCGCGAAGAACTGATAGTCGTAATCAGGCACGGACCGATCCTGTATGGCCGTCTCGGCTTGTATTACGCGTACGGTCTTTCCCGCGGCGATGCCGGCAGCGACACGATGCGCGCCGTCGATTATCCGTCCGAAGCGATCGATCGGAATGAATGGTCTCTCTGGTGAGAATCCGTCTTTGTCGACTGTGGCCACGAGTGCGCGAAAGGACTCGACGAAATCGCTTCGGCTGGATTTCAACGGTGTCAACTCATGAAAACCGTTCCAGACGCGAATGTGCTCCGAATAGATGCGCTCTCCAAAGTCGGACCGTTGGCCCCGAATCAAAGACTCGGCGAAAATTGTTTTGGCGAGTAAGTCGAAACGGCTCGGGTTCAGCAGCTCGACCGCCGGTATTTCCAGCACCTTATAGGAGTCATTTTTAAAAAACTCGATACCCCAATCGAGCCTTGTACGCAGCTCAGCGCGAGTGATAGTGCGAATGACGCGCGCGTTGAGAGCTGGATTCGGCTGAGCGACTCGCACTGGAGGCGCTGCCATGTCGGTGACAACTGCGACCGGCGGATTCCCTCCAGCCTGGTCCTGGAATAGCGACCGAACCGCGGTGCCTGGAGACCGTGACATCTTGATCAGCGCAAGACGTACGGCCCCCGGCATGATGTCTGAGAACCAGACAACTAGTGCGTACACACTCAGCAACGCAACGCTTATGGATATCGAGAGGATCCGCCGCTCTGCGGGCAAAATCAACCTCACCGCCACGACGGCCGTCCCGATGGCGAGGAGCTTCCACACCGGGCTCCAATCGTAGCGGATCGGCCACAGCCGTTGCGCTGCCCAGTAAATGACGAAGTGGCGCGCGGAGAGTGCAGCCAGAGTCGCCCACGCGGCACCCCAACCTTGAAATGGCGGGATGAGAACGAGGTATCCGACTAGCGCCACAGCCGCAGAAAGCCAGTTTGCGTATGTGACGTATTCGGTCCGCTCGCGCAGCAGAATTCCTGTATCAAGCGCGGATGACCAGCTTCCGATGACAGTTGCGAGGAGCAGCAGCGGTACTAGGTCGGCTGCGGAGCGAAAATCCGGTGCGGCAATGACGCCAAGCACGTCATGAACCAACAGGCCGATGCCGACAGCACCGGTGACGAGCAGAACGTTGAGCATCACGAACGCACGAGAGAAGACAGAATCCCTGTTGTCCTGCTTCGCGAGCTTGAACCTTACCGGTTGCCAAACAGAGAGAAAGGGCTCCAGCGTAACGCTCGAGAGTAGAAAAGCAAACTGATAGGCCAAGGCATAGATCCCGACGGCAGCGACTCCAGCGGTGGAATGGTTGCCCGCGGCATCATCGACGGCGCGCCGCAAAAAGAAACGATCGCCGAACGTCGTGAATATTGTCGCGATTTGGGTAGCGACGAGCGGGAGGCCGAAGCGGAGCAGATCTCTGAGAACAGGCGCGGAAAACCCCATCCCCGTCTGTCGAACCAGGTAGACCGTGAGTGCAATGGCTAGCGTTGCAGTTGTGATCAGTGTACTCAGGAACATACTAAGAATACCTAAATGCATCACAACCAGGAAAAAGACGTTGAGGACAGCTTGTGCCACGAGCTTACCGGAAGTCACCACCACGAAAAGGCGAGACTGCTCGCGACGTCGGATCTCAGCCAGGGGGACGATCAACAATCCCTGAAACAGGAATGAGCTTGCTGCGATCCGAACGACAGTGGTACGACTGGCGTCGTCGAACACCAGCCTCGAGAGCGTTGATGCGAGGACGAGCGCAGCCGCCGCGACGATAACATACCCGACCGCAAGCGCGATCATGGTGGTGGAGAGGACGGCGTTCTTCTGATCTACAGTTGGCGCTTTCTCGTGGAAATGGAACAGGCCTGACGCGATGCGCGTACCTGCGACGAGCGTAAGCACGTCGAACGTGAGCTCGACGAGCTGGATAATCCCGTAGTCGGCCGGCGAGAGGTAACGCGTATAAACCGGCAGCAACACGAATGAGAGTGCGCGCCCGACAAACACCCCGAGGGTGTACACAACGGTCTGAGACCCAACGCGATGCAGCTGGTCTCGTTCTTCCGCTGGGTGGGTCGCGTTGGGCTCTGGCAAAGGCGCGTTATTGAGTACAGCTTTTGAGGTCTCGATTCCAGTCAAATGCGATGGACCCCAAAAGTCCCTGCGTCACGGCGGATCAAAGAGAAATAGCGCGCTAATACTTCCCGCTCAACGAAGATCTCAAGATTCAAGCTTTCTAAAATTGTGCGCAAACCTCGCCGATGGGGAGCTGTTTCGCCACTAAATGGGCTCAATCTCATTCCACTAGAACCGAAACGGGGGCGTGCATTCCGAGCCACTTCTCGGTTTGAAGCAAGGCTGCGGACTCCTGGGAGGATACCTTGCGGTCCTGAGGCCGCAGCGGCGAAACGAGATGGCGTAAAAGAAACTGGGCCCCTGCCCTCATCCTCCTGCGACCTCTTCGTAGCAATCCAGGTGCGAGTTCGTTGAACCCTCGAGAGAAAACTGCTCGGTGGCGCTCCGCCGGGCCTTTGCTCCGAGCCGCTCTCGGAACAAAGAGTCACGAAGTACAGATCCGACCGCCACGGCCAGTGCGCTGACGTCGCGTGGTGGCACCAGTAATCCGGTCTCACCGTCGGTCACGAGCTCGGGTGTCGACCCAATCCGTGATGCCACAACCGGGCAACCGGTTGCCAGTGCTTCGGCCAGCGTGTAGCCGAACGCCTCCTCCCAGATGCAGGGGTGAACAAAAACGTGCGCACGTAGAAGCAGAGCGTCCACGTCGTCTCGCAAGCCGAGGAAGCTGATGCGCGATTCGAGTCCTCGAGACCGCGCAAGCTCCTCCAGCCGGCCGCGTTCCGGTCCCTCGCCAACGATGTTGAGTCGCGCCTCCGAGACCTCGATGCGCGCAAACGCGTCGATGAGCACGTGGATTCCTTTCTCGGGAATCAGGCTGGCGACTGCAAGTGCTGTTGGCGGGCCGGGCCGGCCCGCAGGCGGCGGCGCGAAACGTTGCGGGTCGATTCCATTGTAGATGCGGCGCGCGAAGGGAGGCGCGACGTGAAATCGCGCCATATCCCGCCGGAGCACGTAGTCCGAGACGGCGATGAGGCCCGCCATCCGAATTGGCGTAAGCCGGTCAAGCAACCGGCGCGCCCTGCTCGTCCGATCAGACTGCGCAGGCATCGCCGAGAAGCCGTCCACGAACACTACTCGGGCGGGAATGGCGGCATAGGCGATTCGCGCCATCAGGCTACGTGGGGCGAACAGATTTACCACGACCACGTCGTAGCCCCTTCCCAGGCGTCGCGCTGACGCCAATGGATGTGCGAGAAGAGTCTTGACGTTTATCCAGCGCGAATCGGCGGCCTCGATTCTGCCCGCGACGATGGGATGCATGGGGGGGAAGGTGAAGATGTCCATTTTGTGCCCGCGACGTGCCGCCTCTTCCACGAGTGCGACGATCGAGTCTTCCATCGAACCCAGCTTGTACGGCGCCAGGTCGATGATGGTGGCGATCCTGAGCCTCCGGGTCATTTCCTGGTTGGGGGTAGCGACGGCATCGTGACCCGGTGTGAATAAGGGAAGCGCCGAGTGTGCGTGGCCGGCAACTGAGCCACAGCGGACTGCTTCGCGGCGTTATTGAGCGCGACGGTCATCGCAAAATTGATCCAGAAGAACGGATAGTACAACGAAGGCCGCGCGACTGCCATGCTGCTAGGCGCGCATCGCCATAAGGTCCATGTTGACGCCGTCTTCGGGCTGTACTCCGACCCACCTCCCCGCTTTGAGACCGGATACTTTGAAACCTGCATCGACAAGCCACTGAATCAGCATTCCGCTCGTGGCGTTAAAGCGATTCAGGTGGTGTTCGATACACTCGACGAAGACATGATTCGGTCGCGACTGCAGGAAAGTACTTGTAGCGCCACGAAGGACTTCCAGCTCACCGCCCTCCACGTCGATTTTAATCACATCCGGCAGGGCGTCGCCGAACACACGTTTAATAACCGCGTCTAATTGTTCAACGCGAACAGTTTCCTGCGTGCTCAACCTTTCGTCGGCACTTAGAGCCAAGGTCGCTAACCCATCGTTTCCCTCCGAGAGCTGGTACAGGGGTGATTCGGAGTCGGCCGCACCCGCAGCAAGGTTGAGGGCTATCACCTGGGACAAGTCGTTCAAGGCGATATTTGCCTTTAGTCGCTCATACACAAGGCGTTGCGGTTCGAGCGCAAGCACACGTCCTGACACGCCAACTTTGTGTGCTGCGACAAGGCAGTGTAAGCCGATGTTGGCACCAACATCGACGAAGCCCATTCCAGGACCGAGGACGCTCGCAATCTTCCGTATCACGCCCTCTTCGTATATCCCGCGATAGTCGAGGAATCGGCCGATATACGATCCACCGTCAAAAGCGATTCGAAGGGGATAACCCCGGATACGCGTGCTCGTCCGGCCCCTCCTGAACGGTGGGTCGAGGAACCCCATCAGCGTTTCATGGGCGAAAGAAAAAGGCCAGAGCGCGAACACTGCCTCTGCAACAGCTTCTCGCATCTTGGATCTAATCATTCTGAGAAACTAATCAACGTATCGGAGTACGGGCCGAGGTGGACACCGCCGTGCACGCTGACGCTGTCATGGACAAACAAGGTCGTTACAAGATCAAATCCTTCGTCACCGCGCGTTCAGCATCAAATCCCAGTAAGTAGACCGGCAACTCGGTAAGTTCGCGAGGTTGCGATCTCGAATGTGTGGGTAGCGTCATGAGCTCTCGTACGAGCGTGCTACGCGCCCGGCCAAAGCTCTGGCTCGTCGGCACCGGTAATGAGCCTAGAACGCGTCTGTAGTGCCACCCTGTGAGCGGTCGGCGGATCAGCTTGGGCAAGAGCGTAAAAGCACATATAATCATCACAGTCTCGATTCACAGTCTCGATTTCTTGCCTACCAGCCTCGACTCTGGTTGTTGCCTTCGGGTGTCGTCACCGTTGCGCGAATTTTCGGCTAGTGTGCGAAGCTGATGATAGTGGGCCAGCATCGGCTGCCCTATTACTTCCCAATCGTACAACACTTCGGCGGTTTTACGGGCGTGATTGCCCAATCGCCGGCGCAGATTCTCATCAGTGAGTACCTGTCCGACCGCGTCAGCGAAACGCTCTGGGGTATCTCTTATCAGAATGTTCTCACCATCGCGAGCGGCTAAACCCTCGCACCCAACAGTGGTGCTAACTACTGCCTTTCCCATTGCCCACGCATCCAGGATTTTGAGCCTCGTACCTCCTCCGGAGCGAAGCGGTGCCACGTAACAAGCAGCGCCTTGAACCAAGGGTCGGATATCCGAGACGTAACCGGTAAGTTCAACTCCGAAACGAACGGCGTATTCACGTTTCAGCGCTTCCGACGCACGACCGATCCAGACGACGCGCGCCTTGATCCCCCCCGCACGAATACGAGGAAGCACTTCCAGGCAGAAACGTTCCATCGCGTCGCGATTGGGCTGCCAAGAGTGGGCTCCGACAAACACAATACCTTCCTCTGGCCCCGTACCGGGCCTAAAGATCTTAGTGTCTACGCCATTGGGCACGACGATGAACGGCGCGACCGGTGCAATCCGTCGAAATGCATCGCGATCTTCGTCGGATACAGCGACGTTGAGCGTGAACGCAGGGCACCAACGTCGCTCCTCTTTCTCACTGAAGCGCGCCTGAAGCGTCATATATCGGGCCGCAAGGCCACGGGTCGTCGCTGCACGACGGCGCAGCAGCGCCGACTCCACGTTGTGGTGTACACAGATGACGGGAAGCCCGGCCAGTTTCGGCAGGTATCCCGCGAGGTCCATACTGTCCATGTGAACCAACTTGAACGGCTGAGTCTCGACGAGTTCTCCAAGTCGCTGCCTGAACTGCTCGGACTCATACGCAAAAAGAGTATATACCCGTCCTGTCAGGATGCTTCGCAAATGGTCGGAGATGAGTCGCAGTTTGCTCCGCTCCTGAGGGATGGGAAATGCTTCTACCCGCGCCAAATGCCGAAGCCCCTCAACACTGCGACGAACTTCTTCCGTACTATTGAACTCCACCGCACGATAAAAGCACAGGGCCGTTACGTCGAAGTCACGCGAAAGTAGACGAAGGACGTTGTACGTGCGGATCTGCACTCCGCTGTGCGGTGGGTACGGTAACGTCTGGCAAAGGAATAGTAGCTGCGGCCTATGTTCGTCAGCGTGGGTCACTGGGGCCAGTGTTGCCTCCAAGACTGAAACATGCGGACAGCCCAAAAACCAAGCGGTTGCCGAAGTGTGTCACTTGGGAATGACGACACTATGGTACCCTCGCGATGATGCTGAAGTTGTGCGTGAGGACGGGGACGCCTATTGGCCGGAGGAGTCGGTTAAGTCCCACAACGAATGCTTGCGCGTATCTGAGCGACGTGGCCGAATAGGAGGCGGGCTCGATCTGTTCGACCTTCCAGCCCGCGACTTCCAACACGCGCGTTATTGATTCTGGCGTGAAGCCCCAAAGATGTTCTGCAGCCGGCTCCGAGCGGTGACAGTTGCGGAGCCTGAGCAGGAGGACCCCGTTCGGTTTAAGTATGCGCCGAATTGCTTCTAGTTCTGCCCTCGGGTCCGCGACGTAGTAGAACGTGTCGAGCGAGACCACGGCGTCGAACTGGGATGAGAGGTCGAGATCGCTCAGGCTTCCGGCGTGGAGCGTTACTCCGAGCCGTTCACGCGCGACCTTTACCGCATTATCGGATAGATCTGAGCCCGACGCTGTAAATCCACGGGAGTCCGCGAACTGAACGAAATGCCCGAACGCTGCCCCGACATCGAAGATCGTTTGGACGCCGCGCGATTTGAGTGCTCGGACGACATCGCCGAAGACTGGCCTTCTGCGGGTGCCCCAGACCTCTAGCTCCGAATAATCGAAGTAGTGTTTGCTGAAGACATGTCGCATTCCCTCTTTGGTGAGTCGAGGGGAGACGATGAGCAGACCGCAACTATCGCAACGCCTGAGTCCTAGTTGAGACCAGAAGACGAAGTCTCGCAGATGCGTCGTCGTCTCGACGCTCCCGCACGGGCACCCGGATACGGTCTCTGTCGGGAGGAGGTTCTTACTCACGGGCAAATTCTCTGTGCCGACGCGAAACCGACGTCGTTCCAGTAGCGGTACTCGTCATAGAGAATCAGTCCGTTATGTCATTGTAGCCAATGACGTCTCCACGCCTCAAACATGAGTACTGCCCAGAATGCTAGTGCCATTTCATTATCTCCTCTTTGAAGAAGGTCCCATCCTGGTCGCGTTTTCTCGAGTTCCAAAAACCGGTCGGATGCGGCAGTCTTCGTAAAAAGAAGCTCCTCCGCCCAGGAACGCAGAGGACCGCGGAGCCAATCCCCAATCGGAACTGAAAACCCCATTTTTGGCCGATCAACCAATTCAGGCTCGACAAAATTGTAGAGGACTTGGCGAAGCAACCATTTTCCTCTCCCGTCTCTCACTTTGTGATTGTGCTTGAGTCGCCAGGCAAATTCGACCACCCGATGATCGAGCAGTGGCACACGAGCTTCAAGACTTACTGCCATGCTCGCACGGTCCACCTTCGCGAGAAGATCATCAGCCAGATATGTCTGCTGGTCAAGCAGCAGCATCCTGTCCAGCAGAGGCATGCTTCTGGTCTTGGAGAACTCTTCCTCGACTCTGGTGGTTGATATTCCGGGATGCGTTAGCAGACGTTCAGGATTCTGCCATGCGGAAAGGAGGGATCGATACATCTCGTCTTCGGAATCATGACGAAGCAGTTTGCCAAGTTTGCGAATTTTGGCACCGGCGAAACGGCGTGGGCTGAGCCCGGGCATCAAACTGGCGGTTCGGCGGTAGGTACGATCCCAGGCAGCCCCGCTCGCTGTTCCTACCGCGGCCCCCACCGCTCGCCTAACCCCGCTCGGCACATGCTTGAGACCGCCAATAATTCTAGCGCCCTGTACATATCGGTCGTACCCCGCGAATAGTTCATCACCGCCATCGCCCGAAAGTGCAACAGTGACATTCTGCCGTGCGAGCTTGCAAACCAGATATGTCGGAATCTGGGAGGCATCGGCGAATGGCTCGTCGAACATTTCCGGTAGCTGCGGCACGATAGCAAGAGCGTCATCACCTGTAACCGCCATCTCGGTATGATCAGTTCCGAGGCGTTTGGCGATTCGTGCCGCGTGGATTGACTCGTCGTGGGCAGTTCCGGGGAAAGCGATGGAGAATGTGCGGGTGGGGCGGGATGAGTTCGCTTGCATGAGCGCGACGACGGTGGAGGAGTCGATCCCTCCGGAAAGCAGTGCGCCAAGCGGCACGTCAGCTTGCATCCGAAGGCGAACGGCATCTGATAGCAATGCAGCGAGCTCTTGCGTTGCTTCGGAATCCGATCCCTCAAACTTATTCTTTTGCCCGCTATCGTATGCCTGGGACAGTGACCAGTAGACAGCGGAGTCGGGGAGAGATTCGCCTACGCTACTGACCGAAAGAATATGCCCTGGAAGTAGCTTTCGTGCATGTCGGTAGATCGTGTGCGGTGCCGGTACGTATAGGTACCTCAGATAAGCAGCCAGCGCGTCCTTGTCGAGCGTCGCGTCAAAATCAGGACCAGCCGCGAGTACCTTTAGCTCTGACCCGAAAGTGAGGATTCCCGGCCGGTGGTAGTAATAGAGCGGCTTGATACCGAGCCGGTCGCGGATAAGAGATAGCTGGCGGTTCGAAGCGTCCCACACAGCAATTGCAAACATCCCAACAAATTTCTTTACAGCTGCTTCGATACCCCAGCGTTCGAATGCAGCACAGATAACCTCAGTGTCCGAGTGGCCGCTGAAGTGCCAGGCCTCACCCTCAAGTACACGCCGAATCTGCTCGTAGTTGTAAATCTCGCCATTGAAGACCAACGTGAACTTGCCAGAAGCAGAACGCATTGGCTGATGGCCCTGTGCCGACAGATCAATGATTGCCAAACGGCGGAAACCGAAAGCCACACCAGCAGCAGGTTCAGACCAACAGCCTTTGTCATCTGGCCCGCGGTGAGCAATTTGAGCGCTCATCGTCTCCGCGATGGACTCTAGAGCTTCTCTGCGTAGGAACGCAGTCGTCATAATACCGGCGAATCCGCACATCGTCCAAAGGGGTTGGCCGCGCCGTCACGACCACAAGGCGCGAGTTGTTGGTTTTAGGTCGGGTAATATAGTTATCGCCACCGATCCTGGCGGCAGAGATCGCAAACCATGCCTACCCAGTAACGGGCAACCAGGGCCCAATCAGAGGTCGTCAGTTCAGCTCACTATGGTCGCGCATGAAGGCAGGATATGGCTGATTCCCGATTCTAGCGCGCCTTAGTCAGTACTCCCGACCTCGAGCCTCCGTTAGACTGGGTGGGGAAGTATTGAGTCGATCTACTTCTCGCGTGACCTAGGCACCAGGTTGGGGTCAACGCCTACATTGGCTCACGTTTCTAACTCGCGGCGAACGCAATGCACACTCCCTCACGGAGGATGGATGTGGAGTAGAATCCTTGATTGGCTCGCTTGCCCAGTATGCCACAATCATCTACAGCTTGAGAGCTTTGAGGAGAGCCATATTGAGCTTGCGCCGGAACACCTTTTGTTGGCCAAGCAGCGAGACCTGCTCGATGACGATTTCAACCGCTACATCACGTCTGGCGTATTGCTCTGCAACAGGTGTCGAGGGCTGTATCCTATTATGCATGGCTTGCCAGTCCTTGTGCCCTATGCTACCCCGATTCACACTGAGTTCGCATCAACATTCGCGGGTCGCCTGAGCGAGTTCGCTACTTACAGGCCTCCTACCTTGGAGGCCGTACCCGGCGAGCAGTTCGTGATGAACTCGTTTTCCAGCGAATGGATTGGTTACAGTTACGATGGCGTTATCTGGGACCTCACCTATGAGGATCATGAGAAGCGCTTCCTCGCCGAGATCGGACCAGCGGCGGCCACCCACGGACGTGGTGGTCTGTTCGTCGAAATTGGGTGCGGGATAGGCCTCACCAGTTTCTTCGCCTCGAAGAACCTGCAGTGCGACGCTATCGGGGTGGATCTCAGCCTTGCCGTACTGCGCGCGTCGCAGCATTTCAAGACAGACCCCTTTCTTCATTTTGTGCAAGGCTCCGCGTTCTACCTTCCGATTCGCCGATCGCTGGCGAGTGTCATGTATTCACACGGAGTGCTGCATCACACCTACTCGACGGCCAAGGCAGTAGCATCGGTGGCGCAGCACTGTCAGGAGGATGGATGGTTGTACCTGTGGCTTTATGGGAGCGGTTCGAAAAAAGGAAGTCCCGCACGCCGAATCGCGTACATGTTGGAAGAGACCTTGCGGCCAGTGATTGCGCGCAACCTCGCATCTCTACCCTCCAGGGCCGCTCTGGCAGCAATGGCCTATGCATATCGCCTCGTCAACGCGTTCCACCGCTTTCGTGACCCCTCAGTTGAGAAATACGACTACGATAAGGCGCTCCATGCGGCACGCGACCGGTTTACGCCGCTCTACGCGCATCGCCAGGACTTTGCCGAGGTAGCGAGTTGGCTCACAGCATTGGGATTCGAGGATGTCGAGGAAGTTGACTGGCGAACGATGCCAACAGCAAACCAGGACAATTATCGTAGAAATACAGGCGTGCGGGGAAAACGTGCGAGAGCATAGACTCTCCAAGCTTCGTGTACATAACCCTAAGGGCTAGTTGACCTCTCAGGAAGCTGTGCGAGCGTGTTGGCTCCTAGCCATACGTCTACTATCTGACCGCTTACGTGACCAAGCCACTCCTATCAAAGGGATTAGTTCCAGCCGCCTTCAGGCGTTTACCACCAATCGTGGGGAGCGGCTGGTGGACGCGTAATAATTGTCGCGACGTGAGCCCACAGACCCGACGCTACCGCCCGATCCGAGTCGTCGAGAAGCCGATATTATCCCAGTAGCGGTACTCTGTGTTCAGCGCTCCCTGATCGTTTGTTAGTTGCGCGCCGACTTGGAGGTCGTTGAAGTAACTCCCAGCTACGGGCAGACCCGTATACGCGTTTATCGGTGCCCACGCCTCGTTGATGAAATAAAGAGTATGGGGCGTCTCAAAGGTCGGCGTGTCCGTTGGATTGTCGATCCAGAACGCGAGTGACCCGTCGTGAACACCGTCAGCCGAGTTGGTAATCATTCTAACTTCGATTGTGTGCCAGGTGTCGAAGGGCAACAGGTTCTCGGCAAACCAGGCGAGATAATGCGAGTTGCCGTAATCAATGACTTCTACAGCCAACGATATCGGACTGCCCTGAATGTTACCGTTTGGCCCCCGGCCCAAGTACCAGCGCGCTCCTCCTGGTGTCCATCCGTCGTCGGAGTGGCCCTGCCAGTCGAGAACCTTCCGGCCATCGTTTGCGTTCCAGTTGGGATCGCCTAGCGGATTAGTGGGAAAGTAGACCTCACCCTTGAACCAGATCGTTCTGCCGTATCTGATCTTGCCAGCGTCACCTGCAAACCAGTTTATGTGCTCGTCATCGCTCCGATTAGCCGAGGTCGGCGCGTAATAGATGCGAGCTACTTTACCGTGCCCCGTACCCGTTGGATCGTCAGGATAGGAAAGATTGGAATCATTCCCGTGGTAGGGACCTCTCGTCCCGTCGTTGAAGTCGTGGAAGGCGAGGTCAGGAGCGAAGGTAGAATTTGCAGGAATTGGCGAATTCACCGTAACGGTTGTGCTACCGTCACATCCTGAAATGGTGGCTTGAATTACTGCTATGCCGATTGCTAGTGCCGTCACTTTGCCTGATGAACTCACGGAGGCAATGGCCGGTGAGAGTGAAGTCCACACAATTGTCTGTCCAGTTACAGGATTACCCACCGAGTCCTTCGCTATGGCGGAGGCCTGGGCGGTATGACCTATCGAAAGGGTGGTTGAATCGACGGCCACTATAACCACAGCAACCGGGCGGGGTACTACGAGGATTGAGGCGGTGCCGTTAACACCCGAAACAGTGGCTCGGATCGATGCCGTTCCGGCTGCGATCGCCGTTACAACTCCTGAAGAGGAAACACTTGCAATACCAGGCGTGAGCGAGGACCAGGTAATCGTCTGGCCGACCATAATACTTCCAGTAGCATCTTTCACAACCGCTGAAGCCTGGGTCGCGCGACCGACGGAGATCCTCGTCGAATCGAATGCCACCGCGACTGAGGCGACCGAAGGAGCTACCGACGGCGGTGCTTCGACGATAATTGATGCGCTGC
>JALYKM010000136.1 GCA_030774785.1 Gemmatimonadota bacterium | reverse complement strand
CATCGCTGCGACGTACGCCTTGTCCTTCGTATTTGCGAACTTCGGAATCGCGATCGCGGCAAGAATACCGATGATGACGACCACGATCAGAAGCTCAATGAGGGTAAAACCCTTTTTGTTGCTCATTTATGTCTCCAGAAGCGTTGGACAGCGGGTGGTGAATGCAGGTGCACCCACCTGAGATATAGACGCCTCACAGAGAGGCAAGGCACATTAAGGCACTGTTGGTGCCATAAACCCGCCTTGGCGTAAGTCATTACAGGACTTGGCGTTACGTATTAATCGCGTCGGGACCGACGCAAAATCGGGCGGTTATTTGCGAGGCTTGTCGCAACTCGCGGCATTCAGGTCGGTAAGCCGTAGCGAGAGAGCTTCCGATAAAGCGTCGACGGGTCGATCCCGAGGACCTCTGCCGTGCGCGGTTTGTTTCCGCCCTCGTTCTCCAGGACCCACATGATGTAGGCCCGCTCGATGGTGTCCAGCGTCGGATTTGTCTGGGCGGCATCACTCACCAGCGGGTCGGCCTTGGGCTCGACTACCCGTTCCGGCAGCGCGGAGAGCGGGATCGAGTCGCCCTTTGCTAGAATCGCGGCGCGCTCGAGCGCGTTCTCCAGCTCGCGCACGTTGCCCGGCCACGAATAGCGCTGCATCGCCTCGAGCGCTTCCGGCGTCAGCGCCCGCATTTGTTCTCCCCGCACTTCCGCCGTGCCCTTGAGGAACGCTTCGGCAAGCAGGGCGATATCGCCCGGGCGATTTCTGAGCGGCGGCAGAATGATCGATATCACGTTCAATCGGTAGAAGAGATCGCTGCGGAAGTGGCCACGCTTGATTTCCTCCTCGAGATCGCGATTCGTCGCCGCGATCACTCTCGCGTTGACGGGCTTCGCTTCGGTTGCACCGACGGGTATGACTTCGCGCTGTTGCAGCACGCGAAGAAGCTTGACCTGAGTTGCCGGCGTCGTCTCGCCGATCTCATCCAGGAAGAACGTTCCCTCTCCCGCGGCCGAGAACAGCCCTTCCTTGTCCCGGGAGGCGCCGGTGAAAGATCCCTTGACGTGCCCGAACAGCTCACTCTCCAGAAGACTCTCGGGCAGAGCACCGCAGTTGATGGAGAGAAAAGCCTTATCCGATCTCAACGAGAGGTCGTGGATGTAGCGCGCCACGACTTCCTTTCCCGTGCCCGATTCGCCCTGCAACAGGACCGTCGAATCGGTGGCCGCGACGGACTCGGCGACGTGTAGTGCATCGAGCCATGTCTTGCTCGCGCCTATCGGGCGGCCCGACCCATCCCGCCGCTTCATCTCCGCCTTCAGCGTCGTGTTCTCGCGCCGCAGGTTGCGGTGCTCCGCCGCGCGACGAACGATCGTGACTAGCTCCTCGTTTCTGAACGGCTTTTGTATGTAGTAGAAGGCACCGTTGTTCACCGCGCCGATCGCCGATTGCAGGCTCGCCTGCGCGGTCATGAGAATCACGACTGCCTCGGGATCGTGCGCTCGCACCGACGCGAGAATGTCGAGACCCGTGACGTCGGGCATTCTCACGTCGGTGATTATCAGCTCGGGTTTGAGCGCCGCTATCTGCTCGAGCCCCTTCTTGCCGCCGAGCGCCGTGTAGGGAATGAACCCCTCGCTCTTGAGCAGAATCCGGATTGTGTCCAGAATACCCATCTCGTCATCGATGACGAGTACGGTAGGAGCGGCGGCGGCGATTGCGGTCATGCCTCGCCCCTTGTCGTCACTCTCGGGGTTTTTCTCGATCCTTCGCCGGCGAGCCTGGGCAGGATCACGGTGAACTTCGTACCTCCCGCCTCGCCTGCGCTGTCGACGAGTATGAAACCGTGGTGCGCTTCAACCGCGCGGTGCACGATGGAGAGCCCGAGACCACTCCCGCCTGTCCTGGTGGTAACGAAGGGCTCGAACATCCTGTCCTTGATTGAGTCGGCGATGCCTTTCCCCTGATCGGTTACCTGGAGCATGACTCCGCCACGCACGAAGTGTTCGGACTGCGCTGGGAGCTGGAGAAATCCCAGCTCCGCCGCTTCGAGCCGAACTTCCCCGCCGGGAGGAGAAGCCTGCACCGCATTGAGGAGGAGATTGAAGATCGCACGATGTAGCAGATCATCATCGCCAACGACGACCAGCGGAGTCGAAGGAAACAGCTCGCGGATCGTTACGTTCTCGGGCTTGTCGGGGTGCGCGGCAACGAGCGCGGCGGCGTGATGCGCGATGTCGACCAGGTCGATCCGTCGCACACTCGTCACCCCAGTTCGGGCGAAATCGAGGAACTCCGACAGCAGCCGTGACAGCCTGTCCGATTCTCGCTGAACGAGCTTCGTGAGCGTGCGCGTGTCATCATCCGCTCCGGGCACCTTTGCAAGCAGCTCGGCGGCGCTTCGGATCGACGCGAGGGGGTTCTTGATCTCGTGCGCGAGCGAGGCGCTCATCTCGGCGACGGCCTCGAGTCTTTCCGCCCGCGTGTGGAGGCGCTCGATGTCTGCTTCACGCAGCCTAAACGCGGCCAGCTCGGCCGCCATTTCCTCGCGTCCGGCGTTGGCCTGGCGCAATCGGGCGCCAATGTAGCCGCAGCCAAGCGCCACTGCACCGAAGATCCCGAGCTGCACCAGGACCGGAAAATCGAACACGGTGGCTTGGTCGACGATCGTCACCGCGAAGTACAGCACGTCCCCCAACGCCGCGATCAGCAGCACTCCGCCTGGCGGAAGTACCAGTGCACTCACCGCGATGACGAGGATGTAGAGCGGGGCGAGCTGCGACGGCGTGCCTGCCTGGGTCAGGTGAACGACGGCGGTGACGAGCAGCAGATCGAACACCATCTGTACGTAAAAGAACGTGTTTCCAGGCGGGCGCTCTCTACGCTCGCTGTAGAACATCGAGGCAGCAGTGAACAGAAGCGTAGAAACGAAGGCAAGTGTCGCCAGCAGTGTCGCGGTGCTGTCGGCTGCCCGCCAGACGACAATGGCGGCGATGAAGATCGCCGTCGCCAGGGAGAGGCGGCCAACATATAGGGCCCGGAGGACCCTTTCCCGCCCTCCGCCGGGAGGGGCCGGGAGGGCGAGGGCACGCTGTGGAGCGACGGGAGATACGGGAACGGCCGGTAGCAAGGGTTCCAAATTGCGGGGATTCGCGACCGCCGTCAATTATCGGGTTCGGCGGGAGCCTAAGTCCCTACTACTATATAGATTACACCCATATGCTCCTTGGACTTGTTGCTGCGGAGGCGGCCGATCCTCCGTCTTTCGCCGCGGCGGCGAGCAGCTTGGCTGGTGTCCTCGGACTGGTCGCGGTGAACGGGTTCTTCGTGGCCGCGGAGTTCTCCCTGGTCGCCGCCCGGCGCAGCAAGCTCGAAGAGATGATCGCCAAAGGCGATCGTGGGGCGAAGGTGGTTCAGGTGGCGCTCCAGCATCTCGACCGGTACATAGCCGGCACCCAGCTGGGGATCACCATCGCCTCGCTGGCGCTGGGCTGGATTGGCGAACCGGTGCTCGCCGGCCTCTTCGACGACTTTTTCCGCAAACTCGGCCTCAATCCGTCGCCCACCGCGGTCCACGTCGCCGCGGTCCCGGTTGCTTTCTTCATCCTGACGTTCTTTCACATCGTCCTCGGCGAGCTGGCTCCGAAGTCGATCGCGCTCGCGAGCCCCGAGAAGATCGCGCGGACCGTAGTGCGGCCGCTCATGCTTTTTTCCCGGTTCATGTCGCCCTTCATCTGGGTCTTCAATGGGGCGGCGAATTCGCTGCTGAAAGTTCTTGGAGTGAAGCTCGCCAGCGACGTAGCAGGACATAGCCCGGCAGAGATCCGGTTTTTGGTGATGCAGGCCCACGCCCGCGGGACACTGGACGAATCGGACCGCGCAATGCTCGCCGGAGTCCTCGACTTCCACGAGAAGAAGGCAAGAGATGTCATGCGGCCGCGTACCGAGGTGGTCGCGCTCGACGTCGAGTCGACCGAACAGGAAACGTGGGAAGTCCTCCGGCGTGAGCGCTACTCGCGCTATCCAGTGTACCGCGACTCGCTCGACGACGTGATCGGCGTATTTCTCGCCAAGGACTTGTGGCTCCATTCCGGAGACGCGCCATTCAATCTCGCCGATTTCGTGAGGGAGCCAATGTACGTGCCCGACAGCCGTCCGGCCGAGCGAGTGCTGGACGATCTGAGGAAGACGCGAGCACACATGGCAGTTGTGCTCGATGAATACGGCGGCACCGCGGGCATCGTCACCATGGAGGATCTCGTGGAGGAAGTCATCGGCGACATCGCCGACGAATACGACTTCGCCTCCCGTGAGTCGGTGGTCACAGATGGCGTGCTCGAGCTGGCTGGATCTCTGTCGCTGATAGATGTGCGCTCCGACTATCGCGTACAGATACCGGAAGGCGACTGGACCACGCTCGGCGGCTATGCGTTCGCGAAGTTGGGGCGCCTGCCGCGGATGGGTGACCGGATACCGATTCCAGGGGGAGAGATGGAAGTGGTCGCGATGGATGGTCGGCGCATTGCCGCCCTCAGGATCCATCGCGCGGGCGCCAGGCAGCCCGCCGCGGCAGCCCATTCGGCCTAGAGCCTTCGGCGGAACACCCCGCACGCGCCGAGCGCGACAGAATCACGCCAGCGCGAGCCGCTCACCGATGCGCACGGCAGCAAGGAGTTTCTGGTGACCCAGCTCGCGCGGCGCCTCGCACCGATGTCAGAGACGAATCGCTCGACAATTGACGCTCGCGACGGATCGAATGCCGAAAGGGCGGCGGCCGTCTTGATCGCGAGCTCGCTCTCACGGGCGCGCACGTAGAGCAGTGGGAGATGAGCGGCAACGGCGATGTCAGCGGTTGGGACCGGCCTATCGATCACCTCGGAGCGGTCCCACACCGCCTCGGTGTACTTGGCCTCGAGATAGTCCGAGTAGAGTCTCGCGGCGGCGGTGCTTCGACCCGAGAATTCGAGACGTTTTCCCATCGACAAATACGTCTCCGGAGCACCTACGTATCCAAGCCTGAGTGAGCTCTGGAGCATCGCCAGGGCGGAGTCGCTCTGCCCTGCCCCGATGTAAGCCTGCGCCAGCCTATACCGAGGCTCGCCAAGCCGCGGATCGCTTTTTACAGCGTCGCTCAACACTACGAGCGCGCGCTCATAGTCCCGCGCCCCGGTGTAGACGCCAGCGAGCAGCAACCGTTGCTGGATGCGATGCGGACTGAGCTCGATCGCCCGGTGAAACGCGTCAATCGCCTGCTGTTCGTACGACGGTGACCCATAGAATTGTGCGGCCTCCAGCAGCAAGCCCCCTTCGTGGGTGTAGAGTCTGTCGTTCAAGGTGTCGCGGTGGATCTCGCGCGCGAAGGCGGCGAAGGATTCTGCGAATGCGCGGTCCAGCATTCGTCGCTGCCTGCTGTTGGCCCGTATCTCATTCAGGCGAGGGCGCAACGAGCCGATGAATGCGCCCATCACCATCGGCGTATGCGCGGTCTGACGCACCGCGGAATTCGAGAGGAGCTCGAACTGCGATAGCGTCCGGGCGTCGGAGCCACTTGGCGAATCAATGCTCGCCAGCGAGTAATTCGCGCGAAGCGGCGTATAGCCCTCGCCATAGATCGCGGCGGCGAGAACTACGATTGAAGCGAGAGCGAGCGTCGGTCGAGTGGTCGCTCCCTCGATATCGTGGCCGCTCGCCTCCAGAACCACCGAGCCCACCGTACCTCGCGACGCGATCAACGCGGCGATCAGGATCCAGATCATCGTGGAGTTGAGATCGACGAACCAGAAAAAGAGATACGTCGCGTAGGCGACCTGGAGTCCCGAAAGGACTGCGATTGCGGGCGCCGAGAGTCTGCCGGCGTGGTACGCCCTGACCAGCGTCAACGCGATCGCGATCCAAATACCAAGAAATGCAGCCGCGCCGATCAGGCCGGTCGTGGCGAGCGTCTCCAGAAATTGATTGTGCGTGCGATCGTAGATGTCGGTGTTGATCCTGTAGATCCCAGGATCGAAGTGCGCGCTCCACACGAGATTGTGGTTCTCCAATCCGTAGCCGAGAAGCGGACGATCCTTGAATCCCTCAATGGCAGCGCGCCATTGCATCGTGCGCGACTCGTCCGAGCCGGCGGGATTCGTGAGGGCCAGGCGATGCAGCACCGTCGGGACGTGCCGCGTCACAGGGCTCGTTGGGAACGCTTTAATGCCGGCGGAGATTCCAGCGAGAGCGACAGCCAATGCCGCCGCCATCGAGGGGGCAATCCATTTCTTCCTCGACGTCGTGCTAAGCATGGCGAAGATGACTCCGCCCACGATCGCCCCCAACACCAGTCCGACCACGGTGCTCCTGTTCTCCGCATAAATGAGCGCGAGCAGGTTCGCTCCGCCGGCCGAGAGATAGAGCAACCGGTATCGGACACTCGTCGAGGCGAGATATCCCGCGAGCGCGACGTTCATCAGCAGATAAGCCGCCAGAAGTCCTGAATTGCCGAGCGTTGAAGAGCTGGCGGCTACGACGGTATCGGCAGAACGGGTAGCGGACGCGAGCTCGGAGTGCTGCGCGATCGCGCTCGCACTGACGAACAGGCTCACCGCGAGCGCTGCGTTGAGAACCCAGCTCCAGTCCTCGTCACGCAGAGTTCTCAGAAGCAGGAAGAAGAGCACGAGATGAAGCCAGGCCCACACTCCGCCCATCCGTTCGAAGTCCCCGAAAAAACTGTGCATGCGCGCCGGCGAGAAAAGCGCGGAGAGAGATGCGGCAGCGAGAAACGCCACGAGAGAGCAGAAGATCGGTTCACTATGAAGGTCGAGCGTCTTCCGGCCAAAGCAGAGCGCCAGAACGAGGGCGGCAGCTCCGATTTCGACGACGACGCGGAAGAAAATGTTCCTCGGCACGACGTACGGGAAAAAGAAACCTGAAGGAACGATGACGGGAACGAGCAGCGAGACGACGAGCAACGCGACGATCGCAGAGCGCCACGAAATAGCCGATGACATCTTCTCGAAAAGGAGCACGATCAACCCGAGGGCGTAGCAGCCACACTGCGGAGCGTATCAGGAACGATCTCGTGTCCGCCGTCGAACCGTATCGTCTCGTGGGGAACACGAAGCTCGCTGAGTTTGGCCTCCTGGGCCGCGACCAGCTCCGGCCTGGCGAACTCGTCCTCGCGTCCGAGCACCAGTGTGAGGGGAGCTCGGCGAGCGAGGGCCGCGGCGCTCTGCGCGTTCAGTTCCGGCGGTAGCAAACCAGCCCATAGAACCACGCGATCAGGATCCACCTTTCCCCGAGCTACCCAGCGCACGGCAGTCGCCGTGCCCTGCGAGAAGCCCAGGATCCACAACCGCACCTTCTCTCTCGCCACGATCGAGAAGATCTCGTCATGGAGAGAATCGAGGTACCGCACGTAATCCTCGATCTCGCACTCGCGATCCTCCGACGTCATCCATGTCGCACCGACGGGCATGTTTGGGAGATGCGGCCCACCCTGCGGCGGGGTGAGGTAGTAGCGCGAGAGCGCTTCCGGGGCAATGAAGAGCCGGTCGTCGCGCTCGAGCGGCAGAAAGCGCGACAGAAAACGCGCAGCCAATTGCCCGTGACCATGGCACACGACCCACACTTCGCTGAGGGGTCCATCGAACGAGCCCATCACCGCGTATCGCGCCGATCGTGAAACGGTGATGTGCCGCTGCTCGAAGCTGCGAACTGATTTTTCTGACAAGAGTGGAGAATGCACGAGCGAAAATGGACCTGCTGCGTGGAAGGACGCTGGGAAGGACTGGAACGTGTCTTGCCCCCTCAGAATTTACTCTTTCCAGCCCGAAATGATTCGTTGCAGCATCCTGGCGGCCCTCTTTCTTCTCCTTTCGGCGTGCTCCGTCTCACAAGATCAGGAAGTCGCGATCGGACGCCAGAACGCGGCTGAGATCAACGCGCAGCTGCCGATCGTCACTGATCCCGCCATTAGCGGCTACATCCAGGAACTCGGCCAATCAATCGCGAAGACGACCAGCAGGTCCGATCTCGACTGGCACTTCTACGTGGTCAATACCAGGCAGGTCAACGCGTTCGCGCTCCCGGGCGGCTACGTCTACGTGAACCGCGGTCTGATCGAGAGCGCGGACCGTCTCGACGAGCTCACGGGAACGCTGGGACACGAGATCGGCCACGTGATACAACGGCACTCGGTAAAGCAGATGCAGGACGCCCAAAAGGCGAACGTTGGCGTGGCGGTCGTGTGCACGCTGACGAGCATCTGCAACAGCGGACTGACGCAGGTGGCGGTGCAGGTTGGCGGAACGGCTCTCTTCGCCAGACATAGCAGGCTCGACGAGCTGCAGGCCGATTCGGAAAGCGTCGTCAACGTCACCCGGGCGGGTTACGATCCCGAAGGAATACCCGATCTGTTCCAGGTCCTCCTCAAGGAGCGGGAATACCAACCGACAAAGGTCGAAGGATGGTTTGCGTCGCATCCGCTGGAGGAAGCGCGCATTCAAAAAGCGAAGCAGCTGATCGCCCAACTCGCCCCGGATCCACCACGGAGCCTCATCGTGGACGCGCCGAGCTTCCAGGCGTTCAAGACGCGGGTCTCGGAGTTACCCGCTCCTCCGCCGCCCAGGAGACTTCCCAGCGGCCAATAGCCTTAAGCGATCGTCAGCGCAGCGTAGGCAGCGTATCCCGCACCGAGTCGCGGGCGGAGTCGCGCGAGGGAACAAGTCGAAAACGACGCCGCCGGACCATCGAGTCGCGCTCTCTCTGCGCGCGCTCACGATACGCAGTGATGTCGCGCTCTCGCTTCGCGTCCGCTCTATCGCGCCATACCTCCGCCGCGTGCTCCGCTTGTACACGCAGCATCTCGGCCTGGTGTTCTACTACCTCTCTCTCGATCTCCGCTGCGCGCTCTGCTTCCTCGCGCTGCATCTCGGCTGCGCGCTCCAATTCTTCGCGCCGCATTTCCAGCTCGGCCAGTTGCATCTCAGCCTGGTGGTCCGCATCATCGAGCTGCATCTGCAGGTCCATCTCGGCCTGATTAGTCATGACGTCCGCTGGTTCCGACTCCATGTCGTAGCTCTCTGCTTCGGCGCGAGCCACGCGCGGATGGGAATACAGAGCTCGAGCGTTGTATTGCTGAACGAAGTTGAAGTTCTCAGGAGGAATCGGACCGCGGCTCATGGATTTTCCGGTCTGGACCGCTTCCGTCGCCTGCGCGAGGGCGATCGTTTCCAGAACGAATTCCCTGACCGAAAGTCCCGCGCTCTCTATCGCTCGTCGCGTGAAGGGGCTCGATTCCAGACGGGCGACGGCCCGGTCGACAGCATTACCACGGGTTGCCGAGGTCGCTGGAATTGCGGACCGTGGCAGCTTCTCCAGATTGCGCTGCGCCTGTTCCCACCGGGCGAAGTTATCGTCGTTTATTCTGAAATCGACGCGAGACGCGAGCGCTTCGCGCACTTCCGGCGAAGCATTGTCGAATATGAGCGACGCGGTGAGGACTCGCGCCCCATCGCGGCTTTCGCGCTTGCAGGCAGCTAGCAAGAGCAAGGAAATCAACAGTGCCGCTTTCAATCTGACCGAACGCAGCTGACCCATGGATCGTGCCTCCCTTTCTTACCATACGGAGCGAATCGCAGGCCAGTGTCAGCCGGGCGGAGAGGCCTCAAACACACTGCAACAGGTCGAGTCGCTCGCTGGATAAATACAACTGAAGTTGCAGTTGCAGTCCACGTCCTAGAGGTAGCTGAGCCACCAGTCACGGCGCCGCGCTTTCACAGCGGCGTACCACCGGCAAAGCGGGTAAAGGAGAACGACGCCGAGGATCCATAGAGCGTAGACCATCGCCAGCCCGAATCCCGAGTCAGGCGCTGGCGGCGGTGAAAAGCCGATATTGGTGAAGAGGTAGTCTGTGGGCTTCCCCGCAATGCGGCCGGCGACGAGCGCGAGGGTGTGGGTTGTAATCCACTGCAGCAGGTAGAAAAAGAGCGGCACCCGTCCGTAGACAATGAAGATGCTCGCGAGCTTCCCTCGCTCGTGACCCTCGAACCACGCGAGAAAGAGCATGGCCGGGCCCAGCGTCATCATCAGATAGAGGAGTGAAGGCGGGTATTTCGATAACGCAAGGAAGGACAGTGCGCTCTTCACCGTGCTGCTTTGCACAGACCACGGAGCGGGATCGCCATAGATATTGATCGCGCGCAACACGATGAATCCGAGCGTGATCGCGGCACCAAACCGGACGAGGAACCGCCGCCTCTTCGCCTCGTCGAGCCGGTAGAGCGAGCCGAACGCATAACCAGCCGCCATCACGCCAATCCACGGAATCAACGGATAGAGCGCGAGCATCGCCGGCCCGGGATATCCAAATGGGAAAATCAGCCCCGGCTCGTGCAATACCTTCCACAGTGATGCTCCGAAGCCAGGCACTGGAGTCCCCGGCCCGTTCCAACTCGTCACGTGGATTCCATCCAGTGCGTTGTGCAGGAAGATCATCGCCACACTGAGAGCAACGATCACCCGCAATGGCAGGTGGATGACCCCCGCCAAAACGATCATGCCCCAGCCGATTACCCAGATAACCTGAAGGAAACCCATGAAAACCGGGTAGTCGAAGTTGAAGAAGATGATGACCCGTAATACAGTGAACTCCAGCACGATGAGCCAGATACCGCGGGTTATCAGAAATCTTGACAGTTCGCTCTTCGGCTTGCCACGCAGTTCCTGGAAGTAGGCACCTGTCCCGGCAAGAAACACGAATACGGGTGCGCAAAAGTGAGTGATCCACCGCGTGAAAAAAAGAAGCGGGTACGTCTGTGAGACGTTGGTGGGATCGAACAGGGCGGCCTGAAAGTGAACGAAATCCCGGGTATGATCGAGCATCATGATCACCATGATCACGCCGCGCAGCAGATCGACGGAATCCACTCGTGCTCGCATCGGTCGCTATTCTATTACCGCGGCCCCTTCCCCGCTACGCGAGATTTCGCGACCATCCTGCATGAACAAACTCCTTCAGTCTGTTGCGCTCGCTGCGCTCGTCCTCACGGTGCCGCCACTCCAGGCTCAGACGCGTTCCGTGAGCTGGGATCCACTGGCGAGCGAAGCCACAAACATTCTCTCGAACTACCTGCGCATCAATACCACGAACCCGCCAGGGAACGAGCTTGCGGCGGCGCGGTTTCTCAAGGCGATTCTCGACCGCGAAGGGATCGAGGCGCAGATCCTGGACACCGTGGAGCTGGGCCCGAACCGCGCGAACCTCTACGCGCGCCTTCGGGGAAACGGCACGAAGAGAGCGATCGCGCTGGTACATCACATGGACGTCGTGCCCGCAACGCCATCGTCGTGGTCGGTCGATCCATTCTCCGGCGCGATCAAGGACGGATACATCTGGGGCCGAGGCGCGATAGACATGAAGGGCTCGGGAATCGCCCAGCTCATGGCCCTGATCGCAATCAAACGTTCCGGTGTGCCGCTTACTCGCGACATCGTCTACATCGGCAACGCCGATGAGGAGCTGACATCGACTGGCGGACTCGTTTTCGTGAGCCGGCACCCCGATCTGCTGAAAGATGTCGAGTACCTGATCACGGAAGGCGCCGACAATCTGGTGGAAAGTGGAAAGGTCGTTTATTTCGCGGTGGGCGTGGCCGAGAAGAGAACATTCTGGCAGCGTCTGACCGTAAACGGGGTGCCCTCGCACGGCTCGCGCCCGACGAAGCAGAATCCTGTTCCGCGCCTGATCGCAGCGCTCTACAAAATCTCGCAGTACGAGACACCGCTACACCTCACTCCCGGCGTCGACAAATTTTTCCGCGACATCGCGCGCATTTACCCCGAGCCGCAGCGTACCTGGCTCTCCAACGTGACCGCCGCGCTCAACGATCCGAAAGCGAGGGAATGGATCCTGAGCGACGTCTCGTGGAACGCATTTCTGCGCAATACGATCTCGCTGACGGGTCTGGCCGGCTCGAACAAGACGAATGTCATCCCTGGCGTCGCGACCGCCGACATCGATGTAAGGCTGCTTCCGGATCAGGATCCGGCGGAATTTCTGAGGACGCTGCAAGGCGTGGTTGGGGATACAGCTATCCATTTCACGACGCTGCTTCAGCCCAAAACTCCGCTGGAAAGTCCGATCGACACCGATCTGTTCCGCGCCATTGAGAGAGCTGCCCACGACCGCGAGCCCACGGCTTTCGTCACGACTCCAATGGAAACGGCGGCCACCGACCGGCCGACTTACCGCAAGCTCGGGATAACGACCTACGGATTCAGTCCGTTCAGGATCCCGAGGCCGGAAATCCAGCGCGGGATGCACGGTAACGACGAGCGCTTGTCAGTGGACAACGTCGGTTACGGCGCTCACTTCTTTTACGACATACTGCGTTACGCGCAGTAGCCGGTTCGAGCTAGCGCGTCAGCTCTTGTGCCGGAAGGTGATGCGTCCTCTCGTCAGGTCGTAGGGGGAGACTTCGAGAGTTACGCGATCGCCGGCGAGAACACGGATGCGGAATCTCCGCATCTTTCCCGCGATTGTCGCGTGCACGTCGTGGCCGTTGTTCACCTGCACGCGAAACGTTGCATCGGGCAGCACTTCAGTAACGGTTCCTTCCAGCTCGATCGCTTCTTCCTTTGCCATAAACCTCCTCATTGATACAGTGACGGGAAAACCCACTGCGAGAAGAGCTAGGTAGGAGGTGCGAGAGAAGCAGAGGTACGAGGTAGGAGTACGACTGCGGCTGATTGCGTTTCTACCTCCAACCTCGCACCTAGTACCTCGCCCCTCCCACCCCGCTCTTCTCGCAGGGGTAGGTCAAACTATCCCTGCAATAGTAGCCAAAAAAAACGGGGCCGGCCTGGAATTGTCCAGAGCGGCCCCGCTTTCCTATCGTGCGTTCAGCAAGCTACGACTTAAGCGCCGAGCTTGGTGACGTTCTCCGCCGCCGGGCCCTTCTGGCCCTGCACGACGTCGAATTCAACGCGCTCGCCCTCGGCCAACGACTTGAAGCCGTTGCCCTGAATGGCGGAATGATGAACGAAACAATCCTTCTGTCCGTTCTCGGGGGTGATGAAGCCAAATCCCTTGGCGTCGTTGAACCACTTTACTTTGCCGGTGGTACGCATGTTCGGTACATCCTCATTCAATTGTGTCGGAGTCCCCTGTTTGCGGTACCGGTCCGACTACTGTTTGTTCGCGGCCGAAATGGCCGCATTTGTTCGCCAGAAACCAAAAAAAGACCCGGCAACATCCCAGGTCCCTCTACAGTTCGCTGGCTAGTGCGCAATCGTTGCGCTTCAAGGTTTAAACTTAAGCAATTAAGGACTTGCAGTCAATGAAGATGAAGCTCTGCCTGTGGTTTGGGCACGCGCCTTGGCGTACCCGGCTAGCACGTCCCCGTACGCCTCGAACACCCCGCTTGGTGCCGGCACTCTTGCGCCCGTGACCATCGACTTCAGCATCAGCGCGTTGGCGACGGCCTTTCCCTTGTAGTGGTTGTTGGTGATGTCGTATACCTCTCGGGTGGCCGGATCCAGGAGCTGGCAGTCCGCGCCAACGGGGGACCATAAAAGCTGGAGTTGATCTCAACGGCATCGAAAAACTCCGCGATGTAGCGAAGTTGATCGAAGCGAGGCGGTTTCGGGTGCGGGTAAACGATCCCTTCCCAGTCCTTGTACATCCAACCCGCGGGCCCAAGCCGAAACGTAGCCTCCGTCTTCCCCCCAGCCTTTCCCGGATGCCACTCTCCGCCACCCGATCCTTGCTAGCTCATGTCACTCATGAATGCCTGTTCAGTGCCAGCTCGAGCGGATCGAGGCCGGGCATGACCCTTCCGATTCGGGCTCCCTATCTGCCTATGGAGGCCGTGAGCGTTCCGACAATCCCCGAGGGATCGGGCTGGCAGTACGAGCCGAAGTGGGACGGCTTCCGCTGTCTGGTTTTTCGCGACGGGAGGAAAGTCAGGCTGCAATCCAAGGCCGGCCAGCCCCTCGACCGATACTTCCACGAGCTCGTCGAGCAGTTTCAGTCACTCGGTCCGAGCAAGTTCGTGCTGGACGGAGAGATCGTCGTGCCCGTGGATGGCGACCTCTCGTTCGATGACCTCCTGCTCCGAATCCACCCCGGTGCGAGCCGCATCGCCAAGCTCGCCGCCGAAACCCCTGCACGCCGGTAGCCGTCGGGGCCGGCTCTTCGCAGATTTTTGGGCGCATGCCCTACGCCTTCCACACCGCCGACGTTTTTACCGGTCACCTGCACGGAGGGAATCCTCTCGCGGTAATCCCCGACGCCCGTGGATTGTCCGACGCGCAGATGCAGGCGATCACACGCGAGTTCAATTACTCCGAGACTGTCTTCGTCTTTCCGCCAGCGACAAAAAGCCACACGCGCAGCGTTCGCATATTCACTCCGAGCACCGAGCTGCCGTTCGCGGGACATCCCACCGTTGGCTGCGCGTTTGTGCTCGCCACTATCGGCGCGATTCCGCTGGATGGTGGCGAAACGCGAATCGTCCTCGAGGAGGGTGTTGGGCCAGTGCCCGTCCTCATTCGCGCGATAGAAGGGAAACCTGTTTTCGCCCAGCTCACCTCAGCCAAGCTGCCGGAGATCAAGGATCCTCCGCCTCCCCCGGAAACCCTCTGCGAGATTCTTTCACTCGAGCCAAGTCACATCGTTGCCGACGACATGATCGAGCCGGAAGCGGTGTCGTGCGGCGTGCCGTACCTCTTCATTCCTCTCAAGAAGCCGGAGATGCTTTCGTGGGCTAAGGTGGATTCGCTCAAGTGGGAGCAGGCGCTGCGGGACTACTGGGCGCCGGAGATGTTCGTGTACAGCACCGAGGAGTGGAGCGGCATCTTCGAGGGCGGCCACATACGCGCTCGCATGTTCGCGCCAGGATTGGGAATCGGAGAAGACCCCGCGACGGGGAGCGCGTGCGCTGCTCTCGCCGGATTCCTGGCGCTGCGATCCGAGAAGCGAGATGGGACGCTGCGCTGGACGGTTGATCAGGGAGTCGAGATGGGGAGACCGAGCAAGCTGGAGCTGGAGGTCGAGCTGAAACGCGGCCAGCTCGCGGCGATCAAGGTCGGAGGCGAGTCCGTTCTCGTCAGCTCGGGAACTCTTCACCTCGACGGAAAGGCCTAAGCCACGTGCACCGATACGACCTTTTGTACCGCATCCCCCCGCCACAGCATCAAAGGCTCATCAGAGGCGGCGTCAGTCGCCGATCACTACTCGAGGTAGTGGTAGAGACCGTAGAGCGCCATCGCCGCGCCACCGATGATGATGATCGTGCTAGCGGTATTATTGTCGACCAGAGCACCCGCTATCATCACGCCAACACCGACGACCATCAGCGCTACGTCCTGTCCCGCATGCGGGCGCGCCAGTGTCGCGGTGACTTTGGTCGATGCATCGACCTTCGCTGCCTCGACGCGAAAACCGACCGCAGCCGATTGAATCGTCGGGCCCTTTGAGAGTTGTGCCGACTGCTGCGCGTTGGACGCAGCGGGGATCAGAGCAAGAGTACAGAAGCTGATTGCCAGAAAGCGCATTTCGTTCTCCGTTGGAGGGCGGGAGGATAGTTCGAGAGGAAGACGCTTAACCGGAGCTTCCGTTTCCCGCACAGTTTCGAGGGAGACTGCGGCAATAAACGTGCACGAGTGCACGCCGCTCGCTGGGGATCACGCCTTGGCTGGTTGAACCTCGAATGCATAAGCTCCCGTCAGGATCCGGCCGCCGTGCTTCACCTGTACCCACATGTGGTACTTCCCGGGCTTCGGAAACGCGTAGGGAAAGCTGATCGCGCCATTCTGGGGAGGTGAAATCACGGGATGCAAAGCCTCGCTCGCCTTGATTCTCTGACCAAGGCGACCGGCGACGGTGTCACCAGGCTGCCGCATCATGAACGCCATCTGCGACGCCATCGAGATCGTACCACTTGGATGGAGGTGCACGAACACGGCGCCATCGTCGCGGCTGACGACCGCGTGGCCCGCCATTCCGATATAAGGCTCCAGTGTGAGAGGCTTCCCGTTCGTACCGACGACGGTGAAGCGAAGCGAGGCATCCTTTCCTTCGACGAAGCTGGGTCCGTGCTCCAGCGTCATAACGGACCCATCCTCGAGAGTCGCGCTCGCGCTGTTGGGCGCCGTAGCGGCGACATGAGACGCGTCATCGGCATCCGTGGTCTTCGCGCCGGGTTGGGTCGGCTCCGGAAGATCGACTTTCGTCGAGAGCGTTTGAGTGAATCCGCTCTCGTGCACGATGTCTCCGTAGATGCGGTAGCGGCCCGCCGGAAGGGCCGGCAGTATCGAGGGAAATTTGACCGAGTCCGTGCTCGACGGATGAAGGTGAGCGAACGCGAGAAGGTCAGGCTCCCGAATCATGAACACGTGAATGAGCTTTCCATGATCGGGTATGAGCGGACTCCAGCGGTTGGACGAATGAGTTCTGAGCCACACACTGTCATGCCGCGTCGTCCACGCCGAGTCGGATATTCTCAGATCGAGAGTTTTTCCGCCGGCACCCGATACGATTGCGGCGCTCGCCGTGAGCGGCTTGTAGATGCTCCTGTTGAAGCGGGAATCTTCGAGGTTCCACCAGCGGGAGCCGCCGAAGAGCGCGAGCGCGACTATCGACGCGGTTGCCGCCATGGCGGCACGGGCCTTCCACTTCCGGCGCGCATCGGGCGCCTCTCCAGGCGGCAGCACGCTCTCGCGCACCGATGCGCCGATGATCGTGATCAGTCCGACGAACAGGAAAGCGCCGACGGCGACCAGCACGACCCCGAGCTTCGGATCCAGCTCGAGACGCCTGTTGGCAACCACGACCACGGGTACGAGCGCCTTGCCGGTACCGAGCGACCCGCGCACGTTCACAGTAACGCTGTTGGAGCCGCCAGACATGATCCAGAGCGGCGCAGCGTAAAGTCCGGGATCGCCTTCAACGGGTTCGGCAACTTCGGGCGGCGGAGCAGCCGCGAGAGCATCGAACCGATTGGCCTGCACCGTTACCTGCTCGACTCCCCGTCCGACGACTCGTGTGAAGACGTTCGCGACGCCCGGTACTACTCCGGGAGTCGCGATCTGTACGATCACGTGATACGGCCCCGCATTCCCCTCGTACCACGCATCGGGACTGCCGACGTGCGCAGAGCAGACTACGAGGACCGACGTAACTGCCGCGACGCGGGCGACAAGCGATCTCATCGTTTGACCTTCGACATGCCGTTGCCCCAGAACAGACTGATGCGCGACGCCACAATCGCCAGGATCATCGCGAAGCCGATTCCCTCGGCGAACCGAAGCGGACTCCAGTTATGCGCGGCGTCCCTGTCGAGATTCCAGTACTGATGCGTCCATGGACCAAGCCGAGCGTCGTACGACCATTGATCGGCCCCGATGATGTAGTTGTGCGCTGCGGGCGAGAGCAGGAATTCAGCCCAGAACCAGTGCACAGCGACCATCACCACAACCCACGTCACGCCGATCATCGCGGAGAGCTTCCAGTCGTTCTGGCGGCCGTACTTCCGCATCAGCAGATCGACCGCCACCGCCGGCACGATGAAAAGGAGCGGAAACGCCGGCGGCACCATGTGCGTGACCTGATTGTAGATCGGCGCCAGCTTTGGCGTGGCCGGAAAGAGCTGGAGAATCCACATCATAACCAGCGTGATCGCGGAGTAGATGGCTGTGATCGTCGTGGCCGGCCACCTGAGATGCGACGCCCTCGACAATCCGATCAGGAAGATCGGTATCGTCCACGCCGTGACCTTGTAGAAGGTTGCGCCGTGCATCTGGTTTCCGAGGCTCGCGTACTCCTGAATCACCGTCGCGATCATCGTGATCAGAATTCCCGCCGCGTAGGCGTGCAGCAGGCTGTACATCTTCTGATCGTGTTGGGACGCGCGATTCTGCGCGCTCAGCGCCATCAGCATCGCGCCAATCTGGATGCCGATCATGCCCCACGCGAGGATCATGTGCGGCGGACTGATGATCTTGACATCGAGCCCGTAGGCGTTGTGCCACCAGTTGTCGAACGGGGCAGACGTGATCATCATCAGCGTGCCCCAGATGCACACCCAGGCTCCGAGCGGCCCCTGGAAGAACCGCCAGAAGCGTACGGATCGTCCCCGTTCTTCCGGCGTTCCGGCAAATGTCGTCTTGAGCACGAGCCAGCCGCAGCTCAACCCCGCGATGACCGCCGCCAGCTGCTCGAGGAGGTGAGCCAACGTCCAGAACGTGTCTCGGCCGACCGTTTTATGCCAAGAGATGTCCCAGATCAGTCCCACTACGATGCAAGTCGACGCCAGGACGACGGCATAGAGCGGCCACGGGATGGTCCACGCGCCGGCTCTGGCGCGCGCATCTACCGCAATTCTATCGGCGACGGAAGCGGTCACGGGACTCACCTTCGTTTGAGGCCGGAGCAAATCCGCGCTTTCAATGCGCGGGCCCTACACCATAGGTGGAGGCGACGGCTCCGTCAATAAAAAGCTAGCGCTCGTCGCCCCTGCGTCCGCGCCCACGATGGCGGTCAGGAACATCGATCTGCCCCGACACCACGCTGTAGTCGATGCTGCCACTGCCCTTCGACTCCACTCTGAAATCGCGCCCGACCTTGTTCACCTCGATTTCGCCGGAGCCATCGTTCTCGACGATGACTGACCCGCGAACGTCCGTCGCGTGGATCCCGCCGGAGCCGTCGGTCTCAACGGTGAAGGAGCCCGTCACGTTGCGCACGTCGATCTCGCCCGAGCCATCGCTCACTTTCACATCTCCACCCACGTTCTCGATTGTGAGATTGCCAGACCCATCGGTGATGCGCACCGTGCCCGCAACCCCATTCACTGAGAAATCGCCGGATCCGTCGGTCGCTTCGAGCGAGCCCACGTTCAGGATCTTCGCGTCGCCGCTACCGTCGGATACGGCGGCGTTGATACCCTGAGGTACCTGGATCACGAGATCGAGCGCCGCCGAGTAGTTGCCACGGAAGCCGGAGTCCCAGTCGCTATCGGGGATGTCTGCCTTTATGAATACGACGTCTCCCCGCCGCTCAGCGATGAGCTTTATCTGATTGAGAAACTGCTGCGAGGAGGCGCGGGCTGTGCCCGTCACCTGCACCTGCCTGAGCCCGGCTTTGCCCTCGACCCGAAGACTACCGGCCGCGGCCTCGATTTCGACGGTTCGAGCACCTGCTGCGTCGACCACCGCATTTCTTGGTGCCGTATTCTGCGCGTGCACCGTCGAGGCGATGAGAAAAGGCGCGGCCGCGAAGGCTGCGCCGCGAATCTGTTGCTTCATTGATGACTCCGTTCGGGTGTGACCGGGTTAGACAACCCCATCACCCCTACGGTTTGAACGACACCCGGTTTCAGTCCGGGGGGAAGGAAGCCTGGGAGAGCTTCCAGATGCCGTTGAGCATGTCGGAAGCCTAGACTCGTCCGCCGGAGAGCTGGACGCCCCACACGTAAACGGGCTGCTCGTCGGCAAGCCCGTGTGCGAGCTCCCGCCCCATGCTGGCCAGGTCGCAGCGTCCGTCCTGACTCTTGTTGGCCGCGTCGCAGCTGGAGAGGTCGCCAGTGATATCGATCGCTCTCACACCGCCGTTGTAGTAGGCGGCGTAGAGAATCCCGCGGTTTTCATCGACGGAAAAGTTGTGCGTTCCCGCGCCATCGAGGTGGAAAAACGCAACTTCCCGCGGAGAGGCGAAATTGGCGACATCCACGACGTGGATGTCGCCACTCGAGTAGGAGCCAATCGCGCCAGGTCCCTCTTCACCGACGAAGGCGTACCGCTTCTCACCCGTCACCGCGCTATGATACCACCATACGTTGTGTGCCTTGCCGCCAGCGGTGACGACATTGCCGAGCGCGATCGGATTCGAGACCGAGCCATTGCCGGCTCCGCCGATGTCCCAGAGGGTTATTCCCTGATTCCAGAGCGCGGTGATGAGAATCCCGTCGCGGACGAAGACATCATGCACGTAGGGGCTGCCCATGGCGGCGGTGAAGACCTGAGTTGGCGCCGCCGGGTCGGAGAGATCCACTATCACGAGACGCGCCTGACTCCCACCTCCCGGATCAACTGAGAGGAACGCGTAGAGTTTTCCATTGACGCGCTGAACTTCCGCGGTGTGCACTCCCGGATCAGTGAGCGCAGTGGTGTAGCGCGAGATCAGCCGCGGTTTTACAGGATCAGCCAGGCTGTAGATCATGATCGAGCCGGGCGAGAACTCGGTCGCCACGATCAGCAGCTGTCCGTCATCGCTCGTCTGAATGTCGCCCAGTGTTGATGCATTTGGCACGATGACCGAATCAACGAGCGTCGGCACATTGCCCGTGACGTCCCAGATCTTGATCGCGTTTCCAAGAGCCTGGCGGTATCCCCACGTCGTCGTGTAGGCGACGTTGCCCCTGACCCACACTTCACCGGTGTAGCGGTCCGCCACTACGCCGTTGCCGAGCACCGCAAGCGGCTGAGAGCCGGTTGGCGGCACTACCGGGTTGTCGGAGTGGCAACCGAGTATCAACAACGCCCCCGCCAGGGTGGCGATCCGTCTGCCGAGACTGCTCCTGGAAATTTGCAATGGCATCCGAGGTTTAATCATTGTCTGGTGGTTGTTTCAGGTCCAGCTCCGTGCATGTGCATCTCGTCCATCTTCATGCCGCCCATCTTCATACCACGCTTCTCCGTCGTGGCCACTCCGTACCTCCCCATTCGCATCTGGCTCATTCCAAACGCCACCTTGGCGCCGACGGAGAAGCTCCAGATACGACTGGATCCGTAGAATTGCGTCGGGTCGAATCCGGATGGGCTGAGTGTCGGTCTGACACGAATCCGTGCGACTTCGGCAAAGGGCTCTGCCGTCAGAATCTTGATCGTCGGGAATGAGCCCGCGACCCGCGCGGTGATGATTGTCCAGCGCGAGCGCCCGGTGATGCTCAGATCCGATGCGGGGAGCGGAACTCTGAACTCGTCGAGCAGCCTCGCTTCATCCGGCCGCTCGGTTCGCTCGAATCTCAGCGCACCACTCGCGAATCCATAACGCGCCCACGTCTCGGCAAGAAGAGATGTGAATGCAAACGTGCGTGACGATCCCACGTAGTTTGCTGTTCGCGCCCACTCCACCAACCCGTATCCGGAATGTTGCGCATCCTCGAGTCGGATGGACGCGCTCTGTTTGTGCTGATCCGCTCCCCCGCCCCTCGCGTTTTCGGGGGATCGGATCCGAGCGTAGCTGGTCTGGAATTCTCCCTGCGGAAAGGGGACGAGTGTAACCCTGCCCGACCACGAATCCCAGTAACGCTCGCGGTTGGGAACGTCGCCGGGGCTCTCCGGCTCATCGCCGTTCAACAAACCCGCCTCGAAAATGAGTCGTCGCGTCCTGAACGCGCCTATCGCGACTGCGCGCTCGAGAATCTGCGCGAGATGGTGATTGATCGGATACTTCTCGAACGGTCTTGCCATCGGATCGTCGGTGCCGAAGGGAACGAATCCTTTTCCCAGAGTCAGAGAGACGCCATTGTCTCCGGATCTCCGCCGCGAGGTGATCACCAGCTCGTGGAGATACGTGTGCGGATGGCGGCGGTCGATGTAGCCCTCGCCAAGAATGCCGGCGTTGAGCTCGCCGCGCTTCATCGTCGCGCCCTCGAAGTCGAGAGTTCCCCGGAGCTCGAGGGCATCTCTCCAGAAGCTTGCCATGGCCATCACCAGCGGTTGGGTGAGATACCCCTCGGTGAGATCGCGCCCATGAATCGCCGGAGATTCGCGAGTGACGACGCCAATTGCCTGCGCGCCGATCTCGACACGCGCGGGACCAAACTGAGCCGACTGTGCGCGCACTTCGACAGGAATCAACAGCGCGGTCGCCACGACGTTGGCGCATAACCACCTCTTCGCTCTCGAGCTGACCCCCGGTACGGGCCGAAAATCAGTTCTGAACAGAGATCGAAACCTCGTTTGCAATGCTAGCCGTTGGGTGATTCCTGATATAGACTTTCACCAATATCGCATGGGGGATTGAGGCATGCTCGTTCGAGCTGGGTGCGCGGCCTTGACGGTGGGTGCCGTCGCATCACTGACGATCGTTGGCGGCGTGGCCCGGGCGCAGCAGACCGCCGCTCCCGCGCCGGCGGTCGCGGCGGGTCCGGCAGTCGGCGGTGTCGCCCCTGATTTCACTCTGGCCGGCGCAACGCGGTACGGGCTTCTCAAGACCCCCGTCACGCTCTCGGATTACCGCGGCCGCACTGTCGTCCTCGCGTACTTCTACCAGGCGCGGACAAAGGGCTGAACGATCCAAATGGAGGCGTACCGTGATCAGTACGCCACGCTCTTCAACAACGGACGCAACGTCGTCGTCATCGGCATCAGCGTCGACCCGGACACCACGCTCGCGTCGTGGGCGAGGGACGAGGACTTTCCCATTCTCTTCGCCAGCGACCCAGGCGGGAAAGTGGGCCAGCTGTACGCTGCCTACGACGCCAAGAATAAAACGGATAACCGGTCTCTGTTCGTCGTGCGTCCCGATGGACGGATCGCGTACGTGACCAAGCCATTCAAGGTTCTCACGCCAGCGTCATATACCGAGCTGGCGGCAGTGGTCGACAGCGTCACTCCCCGGGTGGCGGCAGATTCAACGAAATAAAACGAAAAGCCGGTTGCCCGGCCTTTCGTTTTTTATCCCAGTCGCAGATCCTGGGAGCTACTGCGCCTTCTTCAGTGCGGCTTCAAGGTTCTGCTTCCCGCCCAGTCCAGTGTAGACCACTCGGCCCGACTTGTCGAGGACTACCACATAGGAGGTTGCGGGCGCATCGAACGCGCCGGCTGCCTTGCCTCCAGTGTCGTAGAAAGTCTCGTGCGGAAGCGGATGGGCAGCGATGAATCTCCTGACCCTCTCGGGCGACTGGTTTATCGCAACCGCGAGAGCGACGAACTTGACCTTGTGTCCGAACTTCTTCTCCGCTTCGAGCAGCGTCGGCATCAGCTCGCGGCAGTTCGCGCACCACGTCGCCCAGAACTCTATGAGCATTGGCGTCTTGCCAATGTACTTGCCCAGATCGACCTGTTGGCCATTCAGGGACTCGACGGTGACGGCTGGGGCCTGGGACCCTACCTCGATCCCAAGATCCTGGCCGACCGCGGGAGTGGCGAGCGACGACCCGGCAACCACTATCGCGATCGCAGCAATTACTCGGAATGACAACGGAGTCCGCATTAGTTTCTCAATCCTGATTTCGGCTGGAGTACTCTCAGATGAGGAGCAGCCCCATCTGCACAAGGTAATACTCCGCAACACCCAACATGATCAGCGCGAAGATCCGCTTGATCCATACCATCCAGGCTCCAGCCCTCGGCAGACGAGCGAGCGTGCCACTGAAAAGGCCGACGAGCACGAGAATCGTGCACATGCCTAGCGAGAATACGAACAGGTAGACGAACCCCAGCACACCGCTCTTGGTGGCGGTGACCCAGGTCAAGACCGCCGCCATGACGGGAGCGGAGCATGGTGCGGCTACCAGCCCCGAAGCCGCTCCCATGACGAACACGCCGTATAGGCTCCCTCCTTTGCCGGCGGTTGATGCGCGCGTGAGGAGCCAAGCCGGTACTCTCACCGGAATGACGTCGAGCATCGCCAGCGCGGCGATGATCAGAAGATTCGCCATCGCGAAGTAAAGCCAGGGATTGGTGCTCACGGAGCCGAACAACGTACCAGTGAGTCCCGCGAACAGGCCGACCGATGCGTACGCGAGGGCGAGCCCCAGCACGTAGGTGAAGGTCAGAAAAACAGTTCTCGAGCGTGCGCGGGGTGAATCTCCGACCGCGGTGCCTCCAACTATCGCGGCCGTGATCGGAATCATCGGGTAGATGCAAGGAGCGAGGCTCGTCAGCACTCCGGCGATGAACAGGATCGGCAGCGCGGTGAGCGGACTGGACGACAGCTGCGCGGAGATGTGAGAAAAATCCACGATTGTCCTCGATGCAGAAAAGGGATGCTATTTCTCAGCACCCCTCTTTGCAATCACGCCGCCAGCTCGAGCGCTACTTCTTAGTCAGAAGCTCCTCGAACAGATCGATCGCCCGTGGATCGTGTGACTGACCCAGCCAGAAAAGCGCCTTCTTCCGTATCTCCGGGTCCTTGTTGGTCCGCGCAACGGAGATGAGCGCTGGAACGCCTTCATCGCGAGGACGCTGGGACAGTGCGAACACTGCCGACTCCCGCACCTCCCGGTCGACGCTGTTGTCGAGCACGATGTCTTTCAGGTTCGCCGTCGCGGCGTCACCGGCCGCCTGACCGAGCCAGAACACCGACCGTGTCCGGGTACTGCGAGGCAGATCGGGATTACGCGCAATCCTGATAATCGCCGGCCAGATGTTGGAGCTGTCCGCGATGGTAGCGGGGAAGATCGCCTTCTCACCCATACTTCCCTTTTCGGTCTGAGCAATCGAGACCAGATAGTCCGCCGCCTCCCGCGCTGGCACCATGCCCAGATCCACGACGTCCGATCCTGCCGGCCGCCAGCGACCGCCGACATAGAATCTGAGATCCGCCAGCTCGCCGTCCCGGCGGTCGAGCACGACCCGCGCGGGACCGAGACTGCAGTCACTTTCCCACTCGACGTCGCGCGAACTACTCCAGTCGTTGCCCCACGTCGTCCTGCCGCGACCATTGGAGTGCCTGATCGAGTTGCCGCTGCCGCAGATTCCCGGCTTCGCTGCGAACGACATCCGGACCGTGCCATTCGAGACGCGAGCGATTCTGCTCGCGATGCTCTGCGCCGGGGCGATTTCCGCCACACCGGCCAGAGCTGCGAGCACGACCCCCGTCGTCCCCGCTAGCGATGTCATTCTGAGTGTTTTCATTTGTTGATCAGGTCCATGAGAAACTGTTGCACGCGAGGATCCCGGGACTGCCCGAGCCAGAAGATCGCCTTCTTGCGAAGCTCCGCGTCCTTTTCGTTTTTCGCGATATCGAACAGCTTGTCCATTGCGGCCGGATCGCGCTGGCGTTGCGACAGGACGAAGATGATCTGCTCGCGCATCTCACTATCACCCATTCGGTCGTAGAGCCTCGACATTTCCGGTATCGCAACGCCGGACTGACCCGCCCAGAAGAGCGCCTTCTTCCTCAGATCAATGTCCTCGCGTGGATTGACCGCGATGTTCATCAGCCACTGCTCGTTTCCCGCTCCCCTCTGCTGTGACAGCGAGAACAGAATCTTCTCCTTCAGATCCTCGTTACTAAGGCGCGAGTAGAGATTGCGGAGGAACTCTGTGTTTTCGGTCGACCGGCGCTGCCCGAGCCAGAAGATCGCTTTCTCGCGCAGATCGCTGTTCTCGCTCTCGCGCATGGCGAAGTCCCGCAGGATCTGCTGCGCCCTCGGCTCGTTCTGCTGCGACAGAGCGAATAGCGCTTTGTCCTTGATGTTCTCGTCGCCGTTTCCCTTCAGAATCTCCTCGAGGAGCCCCGTCGATCCGGGCACCTGCGACAGCCAGAACACTGCCTGCTCGCGAACCTCCTGGTCTGGATCGCTCCGCGCTACACTCATGAGAATGTTCGCGGTCTGGTCGGTTCTCTTCTGCGAGACCAGGAATACTGCCTTACGCCGCAACGCCACCGAGCAGGCATCTCGACGCGCGAGAACTTTTTGCAGAATCGGCATCGCGCGATCAGCGTCCATCTGGAGCAGCGCGTTGAGCGCCGCGATGCGGTCGTCGTTGTCCTCGTCCGCATCCGGCGAGCAGTTGCGCCCCTGTTGGCCGGTGATATGTGTCTCCCCACCGCTGACGTCGGTATCACCCTCCGCGATGGTACCAATCGAGGCCGCGCACGACTCGTCGCCGCGCTTGGCGAGCTCGCCACACACTCGCGTGAGCAGCGGGTCTCCATCCTTTTTCGCGATCGCCGGATAACGCTGCTTCAACTCCTTCAAACGGTCGCGGGCTGTGCCGAGTTCTTCGGCACCCCCAACGCGATAGAGGGCGTAGGCCTCAAAGTAGAGGGACTGTCCCGCGTACGCCGACTGCGGGTAGCGCTCAGGAATTCGGTGAAAAATCTCGGCCGCGCGCTTGTAGTCGCCGCGCGACAGCGCTTCACGCGCCAGCCGGTACAGCGAATCAGCCGGATCCGCTTTCGCCCACGGCTCGGGCGGCAGCGGACTGGCCTGCTGGTCGAGCGTGGCGAACGCCTCGCTCAGTTGCGCATGCGTGGTAGCCAGAGCAAACGGCGCGAGCGAAGAGTGGAAGGAATCATGACTGGACGGAGACTGGCTGACTCCGAATCCCGCCGAGGAAATTATTGCTGCCGCCGTTAGTAGTGTTCTCATTGTCATTGAAGTGGCCTCAACTACCTCGCTGCGACCCCGCGGGAATCGCGGTGCGCAGCCTCGTCATCACATGGTCCTGCCGCATCGTCTTCTCGATCAGCTCACGATCCTGTGGCGTGCTTCCGGGCGATAGCTGGACGATCTGCACGAGTACGAGCTCGAGATCTTCCAGCAGCGGACGACGCCGTGGATCGTTTGCGATGGGAGAATCCAGTAACAGACGGGTGTTGCTCAAAAGGTCGCGCGCCCATAAGCCGAGCTGCGCGTCCATCTGCTGATCGGTCGCCGAGCGCGTCCTGAAGGAAGTGAGAAGCGCTTCGGCTTCACTGAGGTGACGGACTGTCGTGAGCTCGTACGCCGAGCTCGGCGATGCAGTCGACGGAGCTACGGTCGTAGCTA
>JALYKM010000135.1 GCA_030774785.1 Gemmatimonadota bacterium | reverse complement strand
CACAAAAGGGAACGATCCGATGTGCGTCGATGATCAGTGGATGGGCTTCATGGGCGCGATGATGACCAAGGCCACGCCCCCGAAGGTCTCGCACGCCGGCATCGGTTACATGACTGCACCCGGCGGGTCGTACGGCAGCAACACGGACCCATTTGCTAACAAGGCGACGGCCGACAACGAGTGGGGATATGACCCCCCGCACGTGATGCTCCTCGTGACCGACCGGAGCGCATTGGAGGGGATACCGACCTCACGGCAGGGCGGAGGTCCGTGGGTGATGTGGAGGGGCACGCCCTACGCACACATCATGGTTCCGCTCGCTTCGACAAGGAAGTAACTCCGCGCCACTTAAAGCTTGGCGGAGATGGCGCGGCCATCTCCGCCGAACAGATGTACGCGCTCAGCCGGCACACGCGCCGTGATGTTGTCTCCAACTTCCGGCAGTGAATCGTTCGTGATGGACGCGAGCAATCGGTGTGGGCCTACTTCAAAATGAACGTGGCTGGTTCCCCCGAGCCGCTCGACAAGCACAACGCGCCCGGTTAGCGTGCCACCGTCCGCGAATTGTCCTGCGGACTCCGGCGCGACGGGATTGACTCGCATATCCTCCGGTCGGATTCCAAGCGTTATCGGCCCTCGCGGCGTCGCCTCGGCCATTCCCTCCCACACTCTCAAACGCGCGCCTTCCGCGGTGAAGTACATTCGCCCACTTTCGTGTTCGAGCGTTCCCTGGAGGAAGTTCATCGCGGGTGTCCCGATGAACCCCGCGACGAAGCGATTGACCGGAGTGAGGTAGAGCTCGATCGGGCGGCCGATCTGCTGGATCCGTCCGTCGGCCAGAACGACAATCCGGTCGCCCAGAGTCATCGCTTCGACCTGGTCGTGGGTGACGTACACGGTGGTCGTCTTGAGCCGGCGCTGAAGGCCACCGATCTCGATGCGCATCTGAGCTCGGAGAGCCGCGTCGAGATTGGAGAGCGGCTCGTCGAAGAGAAACACCTTGGGCTCGCGCACCATTGCCCGTCCCATCGCTACTCTTTGCCGCTGTCCTCCGGACAGCTCCTTCGGCTTGCGATCGAGCAGCGGCTCGAGACCCAGCATGCCTCCCGCCCACGCGACGCGGCGCTCGATTTCCTGCCGCGCGATTTTCCTGAGTCGAAGTCCGAGCGAGAGGTTCTCGCGCACGGTCATGTGGGGGTAGAGCCCGTAATCCTGGAACACCATCGCCACGTCGCGATCTCGTGGGGGCAGATCAGTCACATCGCGATCGTCGATGCGAATCCTGCCCGACGTAACGGTCTCGAGGCCCGCCAGCATGCGAAGGATCGTCGACTTACCGGAGCCCGACCCACCGACCAGCACGAGTAGCTCCCCGTCGGCGGCCTGGAGATCAAAGTCGTCGATGACGGTGGCGTCGCCGAATTTCTTGGTGATGTGCTCGAAGGTTACTGAGGGCATCCTTAGGTGAACTCTCGGGCTCGTCTGGCCACCGAGACGGAAGTTTCATCCGGATGAAGCGGATTGAACGGATTACTCGGATTTTTCTCTTTGTTGTTTCTTAGTAGAGCTCCGTTTGGTGCCTGATGCATCCCGAGCGGCAGTGAACAAGAAAACCCAGCCCTGGTGTTAAGAGCCCTACCGCCTCTCGGCACGATCCGAGTAATCCGGAAAATCCGCTTCATCCGGATGAAACTTCCGTCTCGGTGGCCAGGCCGAGCGGCAGTCCATGAAACCTCCATTATCGAATCCATTTGAGTCATCCCTTAATGCCTGAGCCGGCCATGCTCTCGATGAAGTTCCGCTGGAGGAATGCGTAGGCGACGACAACGGGGACCACGAGCACCATCGCCGACGCGAGCGACACGCCGACTGAGCCGGCTCCTCCACCGAGCGCGAAGACGGTTAACAGTTGCGGCAGCGTCATCAGGTTCTGCTCCCGTACCACGAGCAGCGGCCAGAGCACCTCGTTCCATGCTCCCATGAAGGTGAATATCGCGACGATCGACAGCACTGGTTTTGAAAGCGGCCAGAAGATCGTGAAGAGAATGCGCGGCTCGCTCATTCCGTCCATGCGGGCCGAGTCGATGAGCGACTGCGGGATCTGCAGAAAGAACTGCCGCAGCATCAGAATCGCCGTCGCGTTGAACAGGTACGGCACGATGAGCGCCGCATAGGTGTCGATCCAGCCGAGCTGCACGATCAGCGTGTAGAGGGGAATCAGGGTCAGCTGACCGGGAACCAGCAGCACCGCGATCGTCGCGGCGTTGAGCGCGGGCCGGCCGCGGAAATTGAGACGCGCCATCGCGTACGCCGTCATCGAGCCGAACACCAGCACCGCGAGCGTGATCGTCGTCGCCACGAAGGTGCTGTTGAGGAGCGCGCGTCCGAACGGAGCACGTGCCCACATGGTGCGGTAGTTGTCGAGCGTAATGTCGTGCGGGATGAGCGCCAGCGAGCCGACCTCGGCTGGAGGCTTGAGGGTACTCGACGCCATCCAGAGGAACGGATAGATGAAAGTGATGGCGG
>JALYKM010000134.1 GCA_030774785.1 Gemmatimonadota bacterium | reverse complement strand
GCGTCGTGTAACCGGCGTTGTGGTCCCAAATATAGTGCGGATATCGCCGGCCGAGCCGGGTCATGAGGAGATCGCGGGTGACCTTGGCGAGTATAGACGCGCAGGCGATGCTGAAGCAGCGCGCGTCGCCGTGTACGACGGCGGTGTGCGGGATAGGCAGCGTGCGCATCGACTTTCCATCGATCACGACGTGATCGGGCGTTACCTTGAGCCGTCTGAGCGCGCGCTGCATGGCGAGCGCGCTGGCCTGGTAGATGTTGATGCGGTCGATCTCATGAACGGACGCCGCACCGATGGCAAAGGCGACCGCGCGCTCGCGGATCTTGGCCGCGAGGCGCACGCGCTGATCGTGGGTCAGTCTCTTGGAGTCGTCGACGCCGGCGATCGCTCGTGTCTCGGCCGGCATTATCACGGCGCATGCTACGACGGGACCAGCAATGGGGCCTCTGCCAACTTCGTCGACGCCGGCGAGGAGTGGACCTTTTGCGGCGCGCAGAGCGCGCTCGATCGTAGTCCAGCGCTTACGCCGTGGGACGAGCTTGCGGCGAGTCGTGGGGGCAGGCTTGGACCTGGAATCTTCCGGGGTCGACTGGGGAGACCCCTCTCCGACCTCGTCCTGCATGCTCCTGCTACTCTCCTTGAGCGCGGAGCGCTACGACTCTGTTCCTGGTTCGACCACGGTTTCGCTCCCCGGGATGGTAACCTTCGCTTTCCGCTCGCGGATGCGAGTCGCCTTACCCGTGAGGTGACGCAGGTAGTACAGCTTCGCGCGACGGACGCGTCCGCGGCGAACGACCGAGATCTCCGAGATCATCGGGCTGTGCAGCGGGAAGATGCGCTCGACACCGATTCCGTTCGAGATCTTCCGGACGGTGAACGTCGCGCTGACTCCGCTGCCACGCTTCGCGATGCAGACACCTTCGAACGCCTGGAGCCTTTCCTTGTCCCCCTCGCGGACTCGAACGTTGACGCGGAGCGTGTCGCCGGCCCGGAATGGGGGGATGTTATCGCGGAGCCACTCTTTCTGGGTGTCGATGAAGGGATGCATATGACGCTCGGGGCTGGAGTTAACAGCCTGGTAAAGACGTGTTTAGGGCGTTCTTGGGAAGCCTTGAAAAGTAAACCCGCGAGCGGCTGAATGCCAGCGCGGACTCTCTCGCACATTACTTGTCGAGGCTGACCCTTTTCCGGGTAAGCCGCTCTCCTTCTTCGGCGCGCCACTTTTCGATTCGCGCGTGGTCGCCCGACAACAAGACATCGGGTACGCTGTGTCCGCGAAACTCCGGTGGCCGGGTGTAGCTCGGCGCACTGATTCCTCTGCCGAAGAATGAATCCCCTCGCGCGCTATCGAGGTCCGACATCGCGCCCGGAAGCAGCCGCACTGTCGCGTCGATTATCGCCAGCGCCGCGGCTTCGCCTCCACTCAGCACGAAATCGCCGAGAGAGATCTCCTCCGTGGCCAGGTGATCGGCGACGCGCTGGTCGATGTCCTTGTAGTGGCCGCACAGAAAAGTGAGCTCGTCGCCGGCGGCAAATCGCTCGGCGTCGGTGTGGGAGAAGACACGGCCTCGTGGGGACAACAACACGATCGGCGGCTTGGTGTTCAGCGATTCCACGGCCTCGAAGAACGGCTGGGGCTTCATCACCATCCCCGCGCCACCGCCGTACGGAGCGTCGTCTACGGTGCGGTGCTTATCGTGGGTGAAGTCACGCAGGTCGACGAGGTTGTACTGAACGCTTCCCGCCGCCGCCGCGCGAGACGGGATGCTGAGCCCGAGCGGCCCGCGAAAAAAATCCGGAAAGATCGTGACGACGTTGATTCGGAGCGCCAATGGATCACTCCGGAGAATCTGAAGTAGCGTCCAGGAAACCCAGCGTATCGTTGATGAAGATCGTCCGCGCGCCGATGTCGGTCTTGACGATGATCTCCGGGCGATATGGAATGATTACGCTCCCACGCGCCGTCATGACGTCGAGCATGATGCCCTGGGGAAGCTCGTAAAACGTCGTCACGGCGCCGAGTCGCTCGCCATTCATGCTGACGACGGCCATCCCGGTAAGGTCGTGGAGATAGACCTCGTCCGCCTGCAGGGGTGGCAGCTCCGCGAAGGGAGCGAGCAAGTAGCGTCCCCGCCAGAGCTCAGCGCTGTCCCGGTCCTGGAGCTCTTCGAACTGGACGATGAGTCCCTTCTTGAACGGCTTCGATCCGGCGACGGTGAGGGTGGGAGTCTCCTCTTGCCCCTTCACGACGGCCAAATCTCCGTCAGACGTCCCGGCAAAAACACGACTGCCGGACGCGAATACCACGTCCGGCTTGTCGGTGAGAGGCTCGATGACCACCTCTCCGCGAATTCCCTGCGCTTTGCGGATCAGCCCGACGATCGCGTATTCGGGCTCAGGCATTTGAGAGGAGCGATTAGGCGCCGGTGGCTGCTTCGTCCGCCTGCTCGACAACCGGAACAGCGACAACCTTGCGCTCGATTCCGATTCTCTGCTCGTGGCGGCGCTTGAGGACGCCGGCGCGCCGAAGGAGCGACCGCACGGTATCGGTTGGCTGTGCGCCCTGATTCAGCCAGTAGTTGGCTCTCTCTTCATCGACGTTGAGCGAGCCCTCGTTCTTGCGGGGAGCGTACTGGCCGATGATCTCGATGAATTTTCCATCGCGCGGGCTCTGCGAGTCCGCGACGAGAATACGGTAGAACGGCGAGTTTTTCCGCCCAACGCGGCGGAGGCGAATCTTTACCATTTCTTTCCTGCTCCCTTACAAGTGTGTTTTTGAGACGCTTATCGCGCCTCGAACCGGGCTCCTCGCGTCACCGGAAGATCCGGTGCGCACCCGGTAGTACTGGGGTCATGCAATCTAACGGGTCTGACGAGATGCAGACAGTTCTCGCAGAGTCCTGGAAGTGCAACAGAGAATGCCCGGCCTTACCTCATGCCGAACATCCCAGGCATAGATGGCATCCCCATCCTTCCCCCGCCGGCCATCTTCTTCATCATCTTCTGCATCTCACGGAACTGGTCCAGCAGCCGGTTCACGTCGCTGATCGGGCGCCCGCAACCCTTAGCGATCCGAGCGCGTCGAGACCCGTTGATTATTCCCGGATTCTTCCGCTCTGCCGGCGTCATCGAGAGCACGATCGCCTCCACGTGCTTCATCCGATTGGGATCCGCTTTCATCTGCTTCAGCGCCTTCGTGTTCACGCCAGGCAGCATCTTCAGGATTCCCTCGAGCGGCCCCATCTTCTGGATCTGGCGCATGCTGTTGAGGAAATCGTTGAGGTCCATTCCTTCCTTCCGGACCTTTTTCTCCAGCCGCTTCGCCTCGGCCTCGTCGAACGATGCCTGCGCCTTTTCGACCAGGGTGACGATGTCGCCCATCTGCAGGATGCGGCCCGCCATCCGCTCCGGGTGGAATTCCTCGAGCGCATCCAGCTTCTCCCCGACGCCGATGTATTTGATCGGCTTCTTCGTGACGCCGTAGATCGAGAGCGCGGCACCGCCGCGGGAGTCGCCCTCCATCTTGGTGAGGATGACGCCGGTGACGTCGAGAGCTTTGTCGAAGCCCTGGGCGATCTTCACGGCGTCCTGACCCGTCATTCCGTCGGCCACCAGTAGAATCTCGGTCGGGCGGAGGGCTTCCTTCAGTCGCGACAGCTCCTGCATCATCGCCTCGTCGATCTGAAGCCGGCCGGCGGTGTCGATGATCACGACGCGGTCACGCTCGCGCAGCGCTTCCGCCACTCCCGCGCGGGCGATCTTCACCACGTCGTTGGTCGTGCGATCCGCGTATACCGGGATCGCCAGCTCGCGTCCCAGCGTCTCGAGCTGGTCGATCGCCGCGGGCCGGTAGACATCCGCCGCAACGAGGCGTGTCGACCGTCCCTCCGCCTTTAGCTTGCGCGCGAGCTTCGCCGCGGTGGTGGTCTTACCAGATCCCTGCAGACCGACCATCATCACGACCGACGGCGGGACCGTGCTCAGCTTGATCCCTTCGCGTCGCTCGCCGAGCATGGCGGTGAGCTCCTCGTGGACGATCTTGACTAGCTGCTGTCCAGGAGAGACCGTACTCAGGGCGTTGACGCCGGTCGCTTTTTTCTCGACGCGCTCGAGGAACTCGCGCGTGAGCTGAAAGTTGACGTCGGCCTCGAGCAGCACGCGGCGGACTTCGCGCAGGCCCTCCTTGATGTCGGCTTCGCTAAGAACACCGCGGCCACGCAGGCGGGCGAACGTGGCTTCGAGCTTTTCGCTCAAGTCCTCGAACATAGCCTTTAAACATAGGCGCCGTTAACTTCTGAAACAACTGACGCACCACGCCGCTCGAGAGGGATTAGATGACGCCTGCCCAGCGTAAAGACGACATACTCCACGCTGAATTACCACCGACGTTGCCGCTCATGGCGCTTCGATCGACGATCGTGTACCCACTGGGCACTATCGCAGTGCAGATGGGCGCTCCCGAGAATCTCTCGCTGCTCAAGGCGAACGAGCAGTCCGGTCTCATCGTCGGACTCGTGGTCGCGACCGGGGATCACGACGACGTGCTCGATCCGGAGAGATTCGTTGGTCGGGTTGGCGTCGCCGCCCGCGTGCACGAGCGAATCAACCTCCCAGGCGAAACCGTCCAGATCACGCTTCAGGGATTGCGGCGGCTCATTGTCGAAGGCGTCGCGCAGACCGATCCGTTCCCGGTCGTCCGCATCAAGCCGGCGAAAGAGGTTCCGCCTGATCCGAGCGAGGTCGATGACCTCATTGCCCGCATCGTGACGGGCGCCGAGACGCTGGCGGAGCTGATCGATCGGATTCCGGATGAAGTGCCGGCGATTCTCAAGATGAACATCTCGGATCCAGGCCGCTTCGCCGACCTCGCCGCCACCAATCTCAACTTCAAGGTCTCGGACAAGGACGAGATTCTTCAGCGCCTGAACATCGGCCAGCGGCTGAAATTCCTGCTCGGCCGCGTCGAGCGCGAAGTCGGGCGCGCACGCGTGGCCGAAGATGTAAAGCGCCAGACCGAGATCAAGATCGAGCAGCACCAGCGCGAGTTCTACTTGCGCCAACAGTTGCGCGCGATTCAATCGGAGCTCGGCGAGGGCGATCCGGGCGAGAAGGAGTCGATCGAGACGCTGAAGAAGCTCGATGAAGCGAATCTCCCGGAGAAAGCAGCGCAGGAAGGGCGGCGCGAGATCGAGCGGATGCGGAACCTGTCCCCGGCTTCGAGCGAGTATCAGGTCATTCGCACTTATCTGGACTGGATGCTCGCGCTGCCCTGGAACAAGCGGTCCGCCAGCGACGAAGTGATCGAGCTGACAAAGGTAGAAGAGCTGCTGGACAGCCGGCACTACGGTCTCAAGGAAGCGAAGGAGCGAATCACCGAGTACCTCGCGGTGAGAAAGCTTCGCGGCGGCGATCCTCACGGACCGATTCTCTGCTTCGTCGGTCCTCCGGGAACCGGAAAGACGTCACTCGGGGAAGCCATCGCGACGTCGATCAACCGCGCGTTCTACCGGATCTCCGTTGGCGGCGTGCGGGACGAAGCGGAGATTCGCGGACATCGGCGCACCTATGTCGGAGCGATGCCTGGTCTGATTCTACAGTCGCTTCGTCGCGTGCAGGTGCGCGACGCGGTGCTGATGATCGATGAGATTGACAAGATGACCAGCGGGGGCCCGTCCGGAGATCCTACCGCGGCCATGCTCGAGGTGCTCGATCCCTCGCAGAACTCGAATTTCGTCGATCACTATCTCAATCTGCCGTTCGATCTGTCCAGCATTCTCTTCATCTGCACCGCGAACAATCTCTACGACATCCCCGCGCCGCTCCGTGACCGCATGGAAGTCATTCGCGTTCTTGGCTACACCGTCGAGGAGAAGGTAGAGATCGCGTGGCGGTATTTGCTGCCGCGGCTGCTGGAAGAGCACGGGATTACCGACAAGGACATGCAGTTCACCGACGAGGTCCTGGGCTTCATCTCCAACCGCTATTCACGCGAAGCCGGGCTCCGCAACTTCGAGCGCAACATCGCCGCGCTCATGCGCAAGCGCGCCCGCAAGAAAGCTGACGGCGTAGAGGGGGCGTGGGTGGTCGACAACCCGATGGTGACGGAGATTCTGGGAAATCCGACCTACACTCTCGAAGATGCGGAGCAGGAGCCGGAGATTGGCGCGGTCACGGGAATGGCGTGGACCGCGACTGGGGGCGACCTGATGGTGATCGAAGCGTTGAGAATGCCCGGCTCAGGACGGCTCACCGTCACCGGTCAGCTCGGCGACGTGATGCGCGAGTCAGTCGATGCGGCGTACTCGTACGTTCGTTCGCGCGCGCACACCCTGGGAGTCGAGGATGTCCAATTCAAGGAGAGCGATCTTCACGTGCACTTCCCCGCTGGCGCGATTCCCAAGGACGGTCCAAGCGCCGGCGCTGCTGTGACTCTCGCCATCGCCAGCGTGCTGAGCCGGCGTCCGGTGCGGCGCGACATCGCACTCACCGGTGAGATGACCCTGCGGGGCAAGGTCCTCGAGATCGGCGGCGTCAAAGAGAAAGTGATGGCCGCCTATCGTGCGGGGCTGAGACAGGTGATTCTCCCCAAGGCGAACGAGAAGGATCTCCGCGGAATCCCCGACGAGGTCGTGAACAGCATGACGTTCACATTCGTCTCGACGATGGATGACATCATCCACCTCGCGCTGCTGCCCAAGCCCCCGGGAACGCTCGCCGACGCCGCCGAGCCGCACGGCGATGTGCCGGCCAAGAATGCCGTCAGCGATTCAACGACGGCGTCGATCAACCGGTCCGAGACGGCGGGAGCAGTCACGAAGTAGGTGAATGTAGAAAACACCTGGGTCCAGTTCGGCATCCACGTCTTCGTAGGCACTATGGCCGGTGGACTCTCCGACACCGTAGCGGTGTGGATGCTGTTCAACCCGAAGAGGAAGCGGTTCGGGTTTCAGGGTGCGATTCCGAAGAACCAGGCTCGTCTGGCAAAGAGTCTCGGCCGCACGGTGGGTGAGCGGCTGCTCACGCCGGGTGATCTGCAGAGCGAGCTCGCGCGTCCCGAGCTGCTCGCCGCATTTCAGGCGCGGCTCGAAGAAGTAATCGCCTCGATACTCACGTCGCGCGAGCCGCTGATCGACAAGGTTCCGCCCGCTGTCGTGACGGCGCTCGAGGGCGCCATGACATCGTATCTGCCGGTCGCCATGACCAAACTGGGCGCCTTCCTCGGCCAGCCCGCGACGCGCGTCAAGCTACGTACCGCGCTCCATGCAATGTTCAACCGCTTCGTCGACGACATGCGCTTCCACGAGCGTCTGTTCGCGAAGCTGATGATGACCGAGAAGAAGTTCGACACCGTGCTCGACGCGATCGAGACGGACGGCGTGGAACAGGTCGTCGGCTTGCTCGAGGAGCCCGAGATCAGGGAAGAGATCTCGAAGGCAATTCACGACGCCATCCTCATCTATCTCCAGAAGCCCATCTCCGACATTCTCGGCGACGTCGAGGCGAAGAAGGATCCGGACGCGCCAAAGCGGTTGGCGGCTCAGGCGGGGCCGGTAATCTGGGCATGGGTCCAGGACCAACTGCCGGAGCTGATCAAGAAGCTCGATTTGCAGGCGATGGTCGAACGGAAGGTGATGGCGTTCAGCGTCGATCGCGTTGAGGAAATCCTCCGCAACGTCATCCAGAACGAGCTCAATCTGATCATCACCACCGGTTACGTGCTCGGTGGGCTGATCGGAGTCTGTACCTTCGGGCTGCAAAAGCTGCTCGGCCTTTAGTCCGTCACTGCGGTAGGTACAGCGAGCTACTGGGTCAATCGCACCTGACCGGGCTGGATGATCGAGGTATTCGCTCCCTTAGGCACGTCAACGTAAATCACGACCGGACGCCCCTGTACTTCGGTGGCTGTCAACCGAAGTGAGCGATCGCCCGCAGAGTAGGACTTCTCAGCGTTGTTAGCGCTAGTCGCCGGCTTCGTCCCAAATCGCTTCTCGATCGCCTGGCCCGCAAGATGATAGAATTCGCCAGCTTCAACGGACGAATCCCACACGGTGAGCCACGCGATGCCCGGCCCCTGGGGTGTATTCACAACCGCGTAGCGGTCGCCGTCCCAGCCGGACGCGCCGCGCACGGCTTCGTTCTGATCCTTCAAGTGCTCGAACAGGAAAAGTTTCGTCTCGAACTCACCGAGATCGTTCTCGTACGACTCCGTCGCGTTCGACAGCGTTCCCAGCGTGACTCTTGTGGGCGCGTCACGGTTCACGAAAAAGGCGGCGGGGTGGATTATCTGTTCGGTCGAGGCTGGCATGTCCTTGTAGATCACTGTGCCCGGCTTCCGCTCCTTGTAGTTCCGGTAGAACTCCGCTCCGCTCAGGTAAGGAAAGATCAGGGTCTCCTGAATTACCCTCGGCGCAGCCGCGAAAACAGGCATCGAAGCCTGGGTCTCGCGTATGAGCTCTCTGATCCGGTCCCATCCTCCAGGCAGGTTGATCGCGATGTTGGAGCCGCCGAGCATGATGGAGATCTGCTCGTACACAGCCTGACCTTCGAACACGGCCTGCGCCGCTGACAGACGATCGTTGTCGTCCCTGATCTTCTGAACCGAGTCGAGACTGATGTACTGGTCCTGGAGCGCGTGCACGAGCTCGTGCGTGATGGTGATGCTGGCAATGTCCTTCGGCGCGCCCTCGACGATGTAGAGGACCTTCGTACCCGGATCGTAATAACCTACGATTTGCTCCTCGAGCAGGTTGGTCAGAAATGGCTGCAGCTTGAGGGTATCGGGGATCATGCCGAAGCGCTTGTACGCCGCTTCCTGGCCCGCGATGTCGCGCACCACCTGCGGATCCGTGAACTGCTTCATGACGAACTCCCGGACCTGCGCCTTCGACCGCATCTCGATTTTCGGCGGAGTCTTGAACGTGAGTCCGATCGCCTTCTCGATCATCGGCACGGCCTGGGCGACTTCAGCCGCGTACGGCCCTTCGTATTTTGGCTTCTGACTCTCGCAAGCTGAAACGAGCGAGAGAAGGCCGGCACCGGCCAATGCAACGCTGCGCTTTACGCGTACACCCATTTCAAAGCCCCGAGATGCGCAGATACCACGCGATGATCGCGTCTCCGCACAGCAACGCGATCAGCGCAGCCGGCGCAAGAAAGACGCCGAACGGCAGCTCGCGCTTGCGCCATCCTCCCGACGCTTCGAGAGCGAGCTCGGTTTGTCCCTTGTCGTCCGCGAGTCCGCGAGCCGACAGCGGATACACGACGCCGAGCAGAACGATTGGCGCCAGGACCGCCGCGATGAAGATGGTGAGCAGCGCTCGCGCTGGACCGACCGCCGCGCCGACCACGGCCATCAAAGTAACATCTCCGAATCCCATCGCCGGCCTCTTGAGCCACACTTCTCCGAGCCAGCCTACGATTGAGATCGCGCCGGCACCGACGCACATACCGAGAATCGCCTCCCACGGCCGGGCGAACGGTTCCGAGTCCCCGAGATAAAGGGCGATAAAAGCGGAGAAGAGCACGAAGAAAAGACCAAAAACGGTAAATCCATCTGGAATGAGAAAGTGTTTCGCGTCGGTTATGGCGATTCCGAGCAGAACCGTCGCGAAGACCGCCACGCGGAATGCGGTGAATGTCAGCCCGAACTGCAGGGATGCGGCGAGCCAGAGCAAGCCGACGAGCAGCTCCACGACCGGATACTGAATCGAGATGCGTTCGCCGCAGCTGCTGCACCGTCCGCGCAGCATAAGCCAGCTCACGATCGGAATGTTCTCGCTCGCCTTGATCTGGTGCCCGCACTTCGGACATCTGGACCTCGGCTTCACCACCGACAGCCCTTCCGGCCAGCGGCCGATGCAGACGTTGAGGAACGAGCCGAAGCTCGCTCCAATCAGGAACACGAATAGGCCTGTGAAGATTTCAATCATGCCCGAAGCTCGTAGAGAATGATTCCCGCTGCAACCGCGACGTTGAGAGACTCGACGCTCGCGGCGATCGGAAGCGAGATGGTTTTGCGCGCTTTGGCGCGAACTTCGGGAGAGAGTCCGGAGCCCTCGTTCCCGAGCGCGACCGCGAGGCAGGAGGAAGCTTCGCCGGGGTTGAGCGCGCTCCCACCGGCGTCGGCCGCCCACAGCTCGATCTTGTTTCGATCGAGAAATTCCAATGTTTCGTTGGAGCCGGCATGAAACGCCGCATGCACGAACTGCGCGCCCATCGAGCTTCGTATCACTTTCGGATTCCAGAGATCGACGGTGCCCGGCAGCGCGATCGTCGCTGTCGCGCCAAGTGCCGCGGCCGTGCGCAGTATGGTCCCCACGTTGCCAGGGTCCTGAACGCCATCGAGCAGCAGCAGACGGCACCCGGGACGGACATCGAGTGTATCAAGTGAACGGGCCGGAATCTCGCCGATTGCGATCACTCCCTGTGGTGACTCGGTTTCGGCGGCGCTCCGGAAATCCTTTTCCGATACTTCGGCTACTTCAACACCGGATTCATCCAGGCTCTTCCGGAGAGCCTGGCCACGCGGCGCGGACAGTAGCTGTGGCGCGACCAGTGCGCCCCGGACCGTGAGGCCGGAGCGGAGCAGCTCCTCTACCGACCGGACGCCTTCGGCGACAAAAAGAGAATGTTTCTCGCGGGCCTTTCTGCGCCTCAAATCGCGCGCAAGAGTAAGAAGTTTCACAGCTTGGGCGTCAGCCGTTTTTTGGAATAGGATTTGCCTCCCCGTCTCATCGTAATTTCATCTTCGGAGCATCAATGAAGCGAATTCTCATAGGAGTTGCGATCACCTGCTCTCTCGTCGCCTGCGGCATCTCGAAGCAGCAGGAAGTGCAGATGGGACAGGAATATGCGACACAGATCAACGCGCAACTACCGATCGTCCAGGATCCGGAGTTGAATCGCTACATCAACGTTCTCGGTGACTCGATCGCCCGCCTCACTAGTCGGGCTGATCTGGACTGGCACTTCTTCATCGTCGATGCGAAGGAAGTCAACGCCTTCGCTGTGCCAGGCGGGTTCGTGTACGTCAACCGCGGCTTGATCGAGCGCACTGACAGGATGGACGAGGTAGCGGGAGTTCTCGGCCACGAAATCGGGCACGTAGTCCGCCGCCATACAGTGAAGCAAATGGAAAAAGCGCAGGGAGCAAATATCGGCGTCACACTCGCCTGCGTCCTCACCAGTGTCTGCAACAGTCAGGTTGCCGGCGCTGCGATCAACATCGCAGGCGGCGCTGTGTTCGCGCGCTTTAGCCGCCAGGACGAAGCCGAGGCCGATCAGGAAGGATTCAATAACGTGGTCCGCGCTGGAATCAGCCCCGTCGGCATGGTGACCATGTTCGAGAAGCTGATAGCCGAGCGGAAAAGCCGCCCTGGTGGCGTGGAGGCGTGGTTCCGCACTCACCCGCTGGAAGAGGATCGAGTAGCCGCGATACGGGCTCGGATCAATCAGATTCCCCCCGCAACCCTTGCGAGGCTGGGCACTGACACGCAGAACTTCCACACGTTCAAGGCGAGACTCCAGTCACTGCCTCCGTCTCCGCCTCCCCGCCAAATACAATAGATCCGAACAACACCGTTTCGTAACTCGATGATGCGCCGTGGGAAACCACGGCGCATCTTTCGTTGATGCGCATTGCGCTCACGATCGCGGGCTCGGATTCCGGCGGAGGCGCCGGGATTCAGGCGGACCTGAAGACCTTCCAGAGGTTTGGCGTCTTCGGCACTTCAGCGATCACGGCCATCACCGCGCAGAACACAAGGGGCGTCACCAGATGGGAAGCGGTGTCGCCGGATCTCGTCCGCGCGCAAATCGATTCGGTCGCGGAAGATCTCCCGCCGGCAGCGCTGAAGAGCGGAATGCTGGCCAACGCGGCTATTGCATCGGTGGTCGCCAGTGCCATCCGTGAGCACTCGCTGCACAATTACGTTCTGGATCCGGTCATGGTCGCTACCTCGGGCGATGTGCTGTTCGAGAGTGATACGATCGAAGTGATCCGCCGCGAGCTCGTCCCGCAAGCGTTCCTCGTGACGCCGAACCTCCACGAGGCCGCGATTCTAGTTGGCGAGGCGATCGAGGACGAAGACGCGATGGCGCGCGCCGCCGAAACAATGGTGAGCGAGATGGGCGCTCAGGCGGTGCTCATCAAGGGCGGGCATCTGGCCTCGCGCGACAGAGTCGTCGACATACTCTACGACGGGCATGTGCGCGCTTTCCGCGCCCAGCGGCTCGACACGAAGAACACTCACGGAACGGGGTGCACTTTATCGGCTGCAATCACCGCGCAGCTCGCCAGGGGTGAGTCTCTGCACGCCGC
>JALYKM010000133.1 GCA_030774785.1 Gemmatimonadota bacterium | reverse complement strand
CTGAGTGATTTCGAGGATCACTTCAAGCTGTGCGCGGACCCGGATGTCATGCGATACTTGATTGGCGGACAGCCAATGTCTCGACTGGAAGCGTGGCGCCACATGGCTTTCCTCGTCGGCCACTGGGAGCTGCTCGGCTACGGATATTTCGTGGCGGAGGAGAAAGCATCGGGCCGGTTCGTCGGCCGAGTGGGGTTCACGAATCCCGAAGGCTGGCCGGGATTCGAGGTAGGCTGGACGATCGCCCCGGAGTTTCAGGGAAGGGGATTCGCGACGGAAGGCGGCAGGTTTCTTCTAGATTACGCGTTCAACGAAATGGGAAGAGCCCATGTGATCAGCGTGATACACCAGGACAACAAGCCGTCGATCAGAGTCGCCGAGCGGTTGGGAGAGAAGCTCGAGGGGCGGACGGAGGTCGCGGGGATGCCCATGCTGATTTACGGGATTGATGGTCAGGAACGATGAGACCACTCCCCTTTGTCTGGCCATACGCACTGGTTTTCTGGGCGGTCTACCTGTGGGCATTTCTCCCGGAATGGAGAATCGTGCGGGACGCTCGCGCAGGCGCGAAGCGCGCGGAGTCGAAGGACAGCGGCTCCATCAAGGTGTTGCTTGGAGGAATGTGGGCGGCGCTCTTCATTGCCTTTCCGCTCGCGTTCGTGAAAGCCTGGTCCTTTCCGAAGAACTGGCAGCTGCCGCTTTTTGTGGCTGGAGTGCTGATGGTGTTTTTCGGCAGCTTGCTGCGGCGTTACTGTTGGCGCACCCTCGGCGAATACTTTACCGGTGATGTGAGGGCGAGGCCGGATCAACCCATCATCAGATCGGGACCCTATCGCCTGGTGAGACATCCCTCGTATACCGCGGGGATGATAATGTTCATCGGAATTGGATTGGCGCTTGGCAGCTGGTTCAGTCTGGCGCTTCTCACCATTGTGACGATCGCAACCTACACCTACCGGGTTGCCGTCGAGGAGCGCGCGCTCCTCGATACGATTGGTGAACCGTACGAGGCTTACATGAAGGAGCGGAAGCGCTTCATTCCGTACATCGTGTAGAGGGTTCGGGAGATCGGCGGGAGGCTTGCAGCGAGCTGGGAGATGTTGCACTAACTCACTAGCTCAGATGGTGGAGATTACTGATGAGATTTCCTTCGACTGCGGTACTGCTTCTGTCGGTTTGCGCCGTGCCGTTGTGCGGCCAGGCCAGTCGTGGCGCGTTACTTCCGCCGATACAGCTCGAAGACCAGTGGACGACCGCTCTGGTTCAGCGCGACGCTCGAACATTCGACCGTCTCCTCGCGCCCGGGTTCATTTACACGGAAAACGCGTCGGTCATGGATCGCAAGGATGTGATAAAGAGCGTCTCCGGATCTGATCGCGTCGAGTGGGCCCGCAACGAGGGCATGAAGCTTCACGACTTCGGCGACGTGCACGTGATTACCGGCGTGCTTCACCTGAGAGGAAAGGGCAAGCAGGGCTCGTTCGACCGGCGATTTCAGTTCACCGATACATGGCAGCGCCGCAACGGACGATGGCAGATCATCGCCGCGCAGGATTACCTGATTCCCAGATAGACTCCGCTCGCCGGAAGGAGGAGACGAGATGACGGGAGGCGCGCGAGGGGCAGCTGCGGTCCTGTTGATCACGGTTTTGTCGGCGTGCAAGCTCGAGCAGAAAACGGCGACAAGTAACAGGACAAGTGACAGCACCACGAGCGCCGGTCCGCAAGCGACATCGGCCGCTGCCATCGGGACTGCTGGTCCTTCGGGTGCAAGAATCGCCGTGGCTCACGCCGGCCCGCCCGGCGAATGGCAAATGCCAGCCGGCGATTACGCCAATTCACGATACAGCGAGCTGTCGTCGATCACTCCGCAGAACGCGGCCAACCTACGCGTAGCGTGGGCTTTCTCGACCGGTGTATTGCGGGGACACGAGGGCCAGCCGCTCGTCGTCGCCAACACGATGTACGTCGTCACCCCGTATCCCAACGTGTCCTACGCGATCGACCTCGCGCAGATGGGACAGCCGCTCAAATGGAAATTCCGTCCCG
>JALYKM010000132.1 GCA_030774785.1 Gemmatimonadota bacterium | reverse complement strand
CCGTTGGCACCGCCCTCCCGCCATAGTGTCAAAGAAAATCCCCGTCAACGTGTAAGTCATTGCGGGGTTGTCTCTTGCAGAATGGGCCTGGGTAGAGTTGAACTACCGACCTCACGCTTATCAGGCGCAGTTAGCCAATACGTAAAGTCCGGCGCGGGGCCGGTTTTCATAGGGCAGGAGCCACTATCGCCGGCATCCTGCCGGTCCCCATTGCCGGACTTTTGTGCACCCAACGGACAGTAACGGACAGTAGGTAAACGCCCTCACGCCGTCCAAGCGGGTGCACAATCTTGGGTTCATAGACATCGGCTCGCTTGGCTTGGCCGTGGCAGCTGCAACGTTTGTTAGCGAGAGCGAGAGGGAGACGTTGCAGGTCGGTCAGCAGCGAGCGCGGGATCGTCGTCGGGGAGTGTGGTCTTGCTGGTAGGAAGTGCAACTGCTGAAGATGCGCCGGACATGTTGTCGTCCTCCACTAAAACGTTGAGCGCGACGACAAAACTGGGCCGCTCCAGATGTAGTGGATCATCCAGAGCGCGTGGGGGGGATCAGCCCGCCCAGCTTTGCGTCACGTCCGCGATCATGATAGGGAGGATGGCGGTACAGTTCCCGATCAGCAGCGCGCTGCTCAATGATTGATTATATAATCGAAACAAGAGGTTTTGTTTCATTGAACAATCACCCACCCGTCTTGAGAAAATGTCAGCGGTTAAGGAACAGGAACGAACTGTGCGGCGGGTGTGTCGAGGAAACGGGACGCGATTTCGGATGCGCGGTGTCGTCCGTCTTTTATCCCCAAGCCAATCAGGCCGTCCACCCCTTGCGCGTCATCCAGTGGAAACCGCTTTGCTCTGACGACCGAGTCAATGCGGGTCGCGCGGTCACGAAGCAAAAGCCGGGTTTGCGCCCACGAGCCGACAGCCTGAGCCTGCTCCAGTAATTCGATTACAGCGAGGCGATAGTGCATGAGTCCACCGCCGGCGGCTCTATCGTCGATTGAGAATGGCTCAGTCGTAGTGCCGATACTGAGAAGGTGAATCGCTTCCAATGGAACGCCAAGGACTGCCATCGCTTCCAACACTGCGAGGGCGGCGGGGCAGTTCGCCCACACACCTCCATCGAGAAACTTCTGCCCCCAAGAACTCGAGGACATTGGGAGAAATGTCGGTGCAGCGCTCGTCGCGAGCGCGACTTCAACAGCGCGCCGTTTATGGTCCTGCAGCACGCGCGCGTTGTGTCGTGTCTTGAAGACATGCACATCACCTGCGATGGCATCATACGACGGAATCAGCAGGCGACAAGTCGAGTCACCGAGCAGCCTATCGCCGAACACGCTGGCGAGCGCGTTCTCAAGAGCGTCCCCAGGGTATTTCGGTGCGAACACTCGGCGGACTCGGGAGCGCCAACGCTGGTAGACGCCGGTAGACGGGAAGATGTCAGCGCTGCGCTTCTGGTAGAACTCAAGGATCTGGGCGGCCGACAAACCGAGTCCCAATGCGATGGCGATGATGCCGCCGGTCGAGGTTCCCGCGATCAAATCAAAGTGATCGACAATCCGTTTGCGCGTGCTCTCTTCAATTTCTTTGAGCACCGAAGCGGAATACGCGCCACGTACTCCGCCGCCGTCGAGACTCAGAATTCGAAACCGCTCCGTCACGCCGCTTCTTTGTCTGGCGGTCGATCATCGCGCTTGGTGGAACCGTGAGGCACGCCGCCGCCAAGCCACGCACCTGTCGCATGCCACAGCTCGTAGTCGACGAGCCATGAGAGAAGCCAAGGCATCACCGAAGTCGCGAGGAGCATGCTGGAATTCCACTCGTTCGAGTCCGGGTAGTAGACGCACGGACGCTCTTTGCCGGGCGTCAGATACTCATACGTATGTGGAATGGGCGTATCCGGCTCCTGTGGGCGTCGCTCAAGCTTCGGTGAATCGACGTACACTTTCGGCACCCCGTAATCCTTGTAGGTCAGTCGAATCCGGTAGTCGCGCGTGATCGGTGTGGGCTGAACTACTCCCCTGACGATGAGCAGCCCGCCCTCGAAGCGGCAATCGAGGGCAGGCCACACACGCATCACGTGCGCGCGCTGCTGGCGCGCGGACAGGCGCGGCTTAGGGATAAAGCGACGCTTGTTCGACACGATCAGCGCTTCGAACGTCGGTGCCTACTCCTCGACATCGCTGCCGAAGTAACGGTGAGACGGCGCCGAATGCTTCATGCCGCTGGCAGGAGTCACCACCGAGAGACCGCCGACACCAGCCCCGGAAAACTGCAAGGCTCCGGCGTCACGTTTCCCCGTGTGACGCTTCCCGTACGACAGTACGGCCTTGGCAACGGGCTCCTCGCCAAACGTCTCTGACAGAATCCTTTCAAGCTCGGGAATGCCACGCGCGGCCGCGATGCGCGCAAGATCGCGCTCAAGCTGACCGATGTACCACTTGAACGCTTCGTAGCGACCTGCGCCTTCGAAAGACTCGCAAAACCGCTCGTCGGTGTTCGTCGGATTGCACACCGTTATGTGCTTCGGATGCGCAGCAGCGATGCGATGCTGGATACCAGCGACGATCTGCGTCAACGCTGTGAACACGTCACCGCCGGAGTAGTATTCGCCTGCCAACGTGGTCAACACGATTGACCGCGGCGACGTGTCGTCATCGCACAGCATGTCACGACGCCGCTTCATCAGTTGAACCGCGATGGTAAGCGACGGCTTCTCGTCCGACGGGGTTGGGCCAGGAAGGGGAGCCATGGCCTTCCGGACACCCGGAAGCGTGATACTCGACCGTTGCGTGAACCACGCGACGTACCCGAGCGGGTTGCTGGGCGTCCACGACTCGAGCGTGCGATCAGGGACTACAATCGCTGTCCCGCTGCGCTGCCGATCAGGCTCTGCCGGGATGATGTCCATGTGGAAGTTGTGCGCGTAGTCGATCCGAACGCAGCGGTTCATCGGCTTGAGCATCGGGGCATACGTTCCGTGAGCGCGGATTCGCGCGAAGACGAGCTGGAACACTTCGATGGCGCTCAAGCCGGTGTTGAGCATCTGGCACACGAAATCGAGGTCGTACTCCTCGCGCTTGCGTGGGCGCACCGTGGTTTCCAACGCCATTGAGCCCTGCGGATAGATGTAGGGCTTGAACCGCGCGACGGAACTTTCTGGCGCGGCGAGCCAGTCGGCGATGGTCGTGTAGTGTTTCACGGCGAGTGCGTGTTGCTCCGGGGTCAGTTGCAGTGCTCGGGCAACCTCGGCGAGGAGGAAGTCGAGGTCGGCGTTGACCGGAGCCAGGTATGGGACAGCCATAAACGAAAAGAGCCTTCCGCGCAGTCTTTTAGGCGGCTCGGCCGTGGCGCGGCTGTTGGTCGAGTCCCGGCAGGGCGGGCCGGAGGTGGGCACTAAAATCTAACACCGAACGGACTGCGAAGCTACCCTGCGCGCAACAGGTACTAAGCCACTGTATCGCAATGACTTATGTAGGTACCGCACCGGCTCGTGTTTGCGAAGAAAAGCTAAGAAATAAATGTGACGCAGAGTCGCAGTCCTTACCGGCCCGCACACTGCCCTGACCACAGCGATTGGTGCGGTCAGTTCATCCGGGGCGGATCTCGCTTAATCGCGGTATTGAAATTGGTTCAGAAACGCGCCCTGCTTTGAGGGCTGTATACCCCAGATTAATGACGTCAATCAGGGACTGTTCACTTACGCCTCGGTGAGCTCCCTGCTGATAATGGAACTCCGTAACGAAGTGAATCATTTGTGCGCCGCCGGTCCCGCCATAGACGATGGGGGAACGACACACCACTCTGAAGTACGAAGCTTCGCCGGTCTCAAGTAGGAAGGTGTTTAGGTACAGACTCTGACGGGCCGCGTCCGGGGTGCCAGAGTTCTTGTACCAACCTATGACGTCTGCAAATTCCGCCCGGATCCCGAAATTGCGGTTCAATTTCCGCTGCAGATCCTCTAGGAAAGCGAGCTTCTCTTTCGCCAAGTCGGCATCGCGAAGGTGATACGTAATAATCAGTAGGAAACTCTTGCCGTACGTTTTCTGATTTTCGATAAGCTTTGCCAAGGCCTTAGGCCGATCGAGGTCACTGTACAGCAAGCCCCCGAAGAAATCTAGATTCACAAGGTCATACGGCCATCGCGGAGTCTGTCCATACCGATCGCGACCAGCAAGCAGAATGTCGTCAAAGGTGCCGTAGAGCGAGTGCAATCTGTGCTCCATATCTCGCACATTTGCCCGCAGAAAGATCAGGTGTTGCTCGTTCTCAAGGCGCTCGATGGTTGAAAAGCGGTCGATGAAATCCTGCCACTCGACAATGTCAAGAATGTCAGGACCAGGAAGGCCTAAGTATTGGAGCCGGACACCAAGACGCTCAGACCAGGTTTTGACGATATCGCGGTCATAGGTACTCCGGAGGTAGTCCTTGTTCGAATTTGTCGTAAACGCCAGAGACTTTCGATCGCTCATCGGATTCAGTATTTCTGCCTAAGCGCCTTGCTAATCGCGCCAGACAACGCGTAGTAACCGTCACGATCCCTGGCGAAATGATGATTTATCGTTTCCATGACAATTCGATACACCTTGCGCGCCTGTGACGTCATCTTTAGTTCGGCTGCGAGATCGCTGATGTGATCAGTGTCCCCGTTCCCAGCCTTCAGTTCAGCTAGTCTTTTTTCAAGCGCGCGACCCAAATGCGTGATCCGACTTACGAACTGTTCAACGTTTTTATCCTTGCAGTCCCTTTTGCGCAGCCTCTCCAGATCCTTACTTAATTCCTCCTTTCGCGTTTTTACCTCAGTCCGTTCTATCAGGCCGCCGTCGAGCTCCTTGGCGAGCCGCGTAAATCGGGTTTCGCATTTCGTCGCCTCGTCAAAGGCCTGCCGGGTATTGCTAATCTCCTGCGCTTTGGCATTCAGTTTCTTCGCGATCTGTTGAATTCCTGCGCTGTAAAAAGCCTCTCGTTCTTCGTTATCAACGAAATCGGCTCGGTCCGTGGTCGGCTTAATAGCTTTGTCAATTATGTGGATTTCACCTGTAAACCACAGTGCGCGGGTATAGTCCTTGGACCAGAGAGTTCTAAGAGGAAGGCTTCGGTCGCCGATCGAGAAGCCGAAAAGTTTATAGACGAGGCCCGCGAGTCTTTTCTTCTCATCCGCAGAATCGCCAGGAACGACAAATTTGTTCCCTGCCGGTCGGATCTTCCCTAACATTTCCTTTCCTTTAACCGCGTACCAACAAAAGGCGATTGGGTTAGGTCCACCGTCGCTTATTTCTCGGAACTCCGGCTCCGCCAGCGACATTGAGTCATTGTACGGCTTGTAAATCTGGGACCGGTCGCCGGGAGCGGTGGTCAGCCAAATCGTTTTGGGTGAGTAGTCGGGAATGTGTTCGAACAGCTTCTCGGAGATTCGTTCGCCGTATCTGAACTCGGATGAAAACCCTACAGGCGCCATCTCCGCTATGAACTGGCGCAACTGGTTCGGGTCCAAAAGCTCGGGGCATTTTTTGTCGAGTTCATGCAGTTCAACCATTGTGTAGTGTTCCCGCGGATCTACGTCGAACGTCTCCACGGAAGAGTGTCGGTTGATGACCAGGGTTGCCGGCTCGGTGATTCCCTTTCGTTTGTTGGCTGCTAGCTCGTCGCGAAGATCCTGAGCTCGAAACTCGAATTTATGAAGTTTTGAATCGCCGTAGGATGTTGTAGAAATGAGCAGCTTCTTCGCGACTGCGATTCCCGCGAGCCTTCCTATTCCCTTGTGGCCTGCATCTACGGATTCTTTTTTTTCCGAATAGGCGATGCGACGGAGTTTCGAGACTTCGTCGCCGTCCATCCCAATCCCGTTATCGTATATGAGGAGACTACGACCGTGGACGGAAATCTTTATCTGTGGAGCTGAATCATCTTCGATGTATTGAGCCACGCGACGAAACGAATCAAGCGCATCACTACCGTTCTGGACGTATTCGCGAACGACTTCTAGTTTGCGAGGATATAGATCCCCAGCGAGAATGATTATCGCAGGCGCGTAAACCAGTTCCTCGGTTGCGCTGTGCGGATTTGTCAGACTCGGCTCCACAGTGTTGAGCGTTTGGGAAAGTCTGCAATCTGCACGACGCGGCCCCGATTACGAGTTATCAAAAACGCACGACCACGAGGAAGGCCTGCGATTATGTCGCGGATGTCTTCGGGTCTGTCGAAGTTGTCGGCTTTACCAGCGAGGAATTTTGAAACCTTCAGGCTCGGGTCAGAGGTTTGGAAAATCAATTTCGAGGCGCTATTCGAGTAAGCCACGTGACTAAAATCCTCTGGCTGCTGTGAGGCGAAGATTATTCCCAAGCCGAACTTGCGCGCCTCCCGCAGCAACGCATTTATGGGTCCCGTTTCTCGGAAGGACAGATGATGAGCCTCATCGAGCACGCAAAAAACCCGCAGTTCATTTTGACCATGGGACTTTAGATGAAAGAACAGATGCCAGAGCAGCATCTCGACGAGCACCCGTTGGGTTTTCCCTTCGAGGCCGCGAAATTGGAGTATGTGCACACGGGTCTGCTTGTGGTTAATCAACGCGTCCCAAGACCACTTCTCGCTTCTAAATGCAGCGAGCATAAAAAAAGTAGTAAGCCGCGCGGATAACCCTGCTGCGTTCTTGTGGTTAGGGTAAGATTTGTCGGAGGAAAGTTCTTCGATCGCCGCTTGAAATGCGGCCATGTTAGGTGCCGTCTTCGCCCACGTCTTCGAGTCTGAGGCGTGGATTCCCGCCTTTTGGTATACACGAATTGCGGCATCAATAAATACCTTTTTTTGAATATCTCCGAGCTGAAACGCCGCATCGAAAACGTCGGCTAAACGAGTAGCGACTTGATTGGGCCCTTTAATGTCCTTCGGTGAGATTTCAAGGGGATTTAGGGAAAGCCCTTGCTCCCCAACCAGGTACTCTATTGGCGCGCAGTAGTCTGAGAAGGACTTATCAAGCGAGTCCACCTCAAAACTTTGACCGTAATCAAACACTATGCAGGGAATTTTCGCCTGAGCAAGTTCGGCCACTAAACCTTGGGTTGCGTAAGTCTTACCCGAGCCGCTTTCTCCCATGATCATGAGGTGGGGGTTTTGCACTTTCGCACTGTCACTTGGGTCCCAAGTGACCGGTGTGGAAAACTCAATATCGTCGCCGACGTAGACTCCGGAGGGACGGTCCTCTTCCGCGGGCGCGACCTCACCCCTCGACGGTTCCTTCAACCGGTCGCTCAGGTTTGGTGTGATACCTCCGGTGTGCGGGGCCTCATGGAAATCTAGGTCACTTCCCTTCTCTTGCTCTTCAGAAAGCTCCTCAGTGGGACTGAGACGCTGATGCGCAATCACGGCCAAAACCTCCATTCGATGCAACTGAAGGGCATGCGCGATTTCGCCAGCGGTTTTTGCTTGTGCGCTGAGACTAAGGATCTTATCAACGGTCGCTTTCGAGAATGTGGCTGGGGTCATGGCTTAGATGAGAAACCACTCGAACACAATGCCTGGGTGGAACTCAGCGCATTAGAGCAATGCGCGAGGTTTGGACTGGGTGCTCGCAGAGATTAGCGCTCTGCAACTCCATCCTCAAGCTTCAGGCCCGTCCAGAATCTTCGACTCTAGGCGCAGCTGTCTGGTGTATCCGAGCAGCACGCGTGGATGGAAGTCCGCCAAATTCGACCGCAGTTAGATCGCGATCACCGTTTCCGATCTTGACGAGACCACAATGAGGCGCAACCTTCAAGGACATGACGCATCCTAAGCTCTAGTGTCAGGAGCGCCTGATCGAGCTAACCATTTCAAGCCCAACGAGATAGCGCTGCGGCTAGCCTTCGCTGAGCTGCGACGCCAGTGCGTGGAGCCAGCGCGGGCCACCTCAATCCAGTCAATTGCCGTGACGAAACTGGCTTCCTCTTTCGGCATGGCGTTATCGCGACCACGCACCAGCGACTCCGCACTCGCTCATTTCTGCCAGCAACACACCTGGGCGCAGCCAAACTAGATATGGCTAACAAAAATATTCTGCTTATCGAGCCTGGCTACAAGAACAAATATCCGCCGCTTGGCTTAATGAAGATCGCTCAATATCACGGGCCAAATGGTAAGGGTGACAATGTTCGCTTTATCAAAGGAACTGACAAAGGTGTCCTCTCCACGCACTGGGACAGAATCTATGTAACGACGCTGTTTTCGTTTGAATGGAAAAGGATCGGGGCGTCGATTGACTTCGCCTTGGAAGCAGCTGCTGGTTTTGCAGACCGTGTTTTCGTCGGTGGAATTGCCGCTTCGCTAATGCACGATCGCTTTCTAGCGGAATCTCGTTGGCGCGGAGTCAGGTTTATCAAAGGCCTTTTAGATGGCCCGCCCGCGACCGCTCTGCAATTAGACGACTTCAGCGGAGAGTTCTATAGCGACGATTTCGAGACGCCGCCGATCGAGGATCATGTTCCCGATTACAGCATACTGGAACAAATAGACTACGAGTATCCGGTTCGTGACGCTTACTTCACATACGCGTCGCGCGGCTGTGTCAGGAAATGCTCTTTCTGCGGAGTCCCGAAACTCGAAGGAGCTATGCGGGACGTGCAATCTCTTACCGGCATAGTGCGCGGCATAGAGCGAATCTATGGCCCTAAGAAAGACTTGATCCTGATGGATAACAACGTTGTGGCGTCACCGCGCTTCCGAGAGATAATGGCGGAGATCCGGGATCTTGGGTTTGTACCGGGTGCGAAGCTAACACGGGCGAAGTCTACCGCACTGCGACGCGTCGATTTTAACCAAGGTGTTGATGCAAGGATTCTTTGTAAGGACCCAATGTTCCTCCGCGAACTAAGCTCAATTTGCATCAAACCCTTGCGCATAGCGTTCGACCACCTGGGCATTCGAAAACCGTACGAACAAGCTATCCGGTATTCACGGGACGCCGGACTAACCGAATTGTCGAATTACATGCTCTACAATTTCCATGACTCGCCCGATGATCTTTTTGAGCGGATGAGACTGAACGTGAGCCTAAATGAAGAGTTGGATATCAGGATATTCTCTTTCCCGATGCGGTATCAGCCAACTGACCTACCCGACCGAACTCATGTCGGAGAAAAGTGGGACCGCTACTTCTTACGGTCAATGCAAATCGTCCTCCAAGCCACCCACGGTATCGTGAGCGGATCGCCAACATTCTTCAAGCGAGCTTTTGGAAATACTTACTCAGAGTTTGAACACATTCTGCTCCGTCCACATCATTTCATATTCAACCGAGAGTGGTATGAGACATTGGGCGGGCGCTCAGAGTTCGATGAATACAACTCTGCGATGTCGCAGCTAAGCCCGAGCCAGAAGGGAGAACTCAGAACCCTCCTTGCGAATGCAGATTCGAAGGAATTGAAAGAGTTACCGCGCCGAACGATCGATGCGAAGCTGCGATCCATTCTTCATCACTATGTCCCGCTTCCGCGCGAAGAGGAAAGGAAAATCTGGAACGAGGTCAAGAGGTCACGTTCCGCCGATCTGACTCCCTCAGAGCTCGTACCCGCAGATGAATTGGTAGAGGACGCAGGGCTGTTCGAGGAAGAAATCACCAGCGCTACATCCGGCGCGCTAGATCGTGTGGAAGCGGTGGCGTGACAGCAATCCCGGCTGTGGTTTCTCCGCGCAAATCGGAAACCAATAAAGTCGCATCTCACGTCGATATGGCGTCAGTCGTCCCCGTAATCGGAAAGGACATTATCGAACTTGTAAGTTCGGCGATGTACGATAATCCACTCGCGATTTTTCGTGAGTATGTTCAGAATGCTGCGGATGCGATCGACGACGCATATGTCGCCGGGAGTCTATCCGCAACCCGTCCGGGGCGAATTGACATAACGCTAGACTTAGAAACCCGAACAATCCGAATTAGAGACAACGGGATTGGCATTGCTGCTGGCGATGCTCTCGGCCTCTTGACTGCGTTCGGCGCGAGCAAGAAACGCGGCACCGGAGCACGCGGGTTCCGGGGCATCGGACGATTTGCTGCCCTCGGATACGCACAAATGGTGACTTTCAAAACCAGGAAGGCTGGCGAAAGTGTTACAAGCGAAATACGCTGGGACTGCCGAAAGTTAAAGGCAGCTCTAGTTGACCGGGCGTATGATGGAGACCTCGTTCAACTTGTACGTGACACGGTATCGACCTCGTTATATCACGATCCCGAAGCGCCAGCGGCGTTCTTCGAGGTCACGCTCGAGCGTGTCGTACGCATCAAGAACGATTTGTTGCTTAACGGCGATGCAGTGGAGCGATACCTAAGCGAAACGGCCCCAGTGCCGTTTCACCGGGATTTTCCGTTTGGAACAGAGATTAGGGCTCGCTTAGGTCGACTTGTGCCGGAACCCCGCTTTCTCATCTTCCTTAATAAATCGTCGCAGCCAGTAACTCGACCCCATCACTCGGAATTCTATGTTTCAAAAACAAAGAGCGACCGCGCGTTGAGTATTGAGTTCTTTGAGGTCGCGAACGGCGAAGGTGGCTTAAGAGCTCTCGGATGGCTCTTGCATCACAACTACCTCGGCGCCTTGCATGCTAGTCCTGAGATTCGCGGGCTTCGAGCGCGACTTGGCGATATTCAGATTGGTGATGAGTCAGTCTTCGCGGAGATTTTCCGGGAGCCGCGCTTTAGCTCCTGGACTGTTGGTGAGATTCATTTGTTCGATCCGAAGCTTCTCCCAAACAGCAGACGAGATGCGTTCGAGAGGAATCGTGCTTATTCGGATTTGGTTGCACAACTGGTCCCACTCGCTCGACTGATCACTGCGAAGTGCCGCGCGGGTTCGGCGATCCGAAATCGGCTTAAAACGTTTAAGCATTGCGCCACACGTCTGTCCTACCTGCTCGACGTGCTATCGACACAGCTCCTAACGCGGCGACAGGATTCGCGAATCCAACACGAGATCGAATCAATCTTCAGCCGGCTCGAAACGCTAGAACAATCAAGCATGCTCGGTGACACCGACAAGAAAAGGATTCGGGCTGCGCGGTCTCGCTTCCGAGCTAAGTTCGAAGCGGTTGAGGAACCTGCGGATCGGGGAGACCCGCTTGAGGAGATGCCCGTTCAGCAACGAGCCGTCTACAGCAAGATCATTGAACTCGTCATTGAGTGCTCGCCGAACAAAATCGACGCTCAGGCACTCGTTAGTCGTATAAAACGCAGACTCCTGGCCGATAAGAAGCACTCGCGCGGTGAAAACCGACAAAGACATCGCGTCACCCGTCGACCGCGATTGAAGTGATTTCGTTGGTTGCCGAGCCTTACGCGAGGCAATTCAGACGATTGCTCGTCAGCTTCAGTGGGCCTGTTAGCCGGGCGGCGCGTCCTGATTCTGAATGAAGACAACAAATTGGTTGCCGAGGGGTGTGAGGCGCGGCGACATCATCCCTTGTCCCGTCATGGTCGTGTGAAGGTGATCGATGGTAACCAGACCGCGGACATGTAGATCGCGCCACCATTGGTCGTAAAGATCGCGTCGGCCTCGAAGCATCGGAAAGGCAGCTTCGACGACAGCTGACGGAGCTCCCATAGAGAGATTGGCAGGCGGGGCTTCGTGACTGCCAAACCATTTCGCCGGATCGCGAAAAAGATCCAGTAGGCCGAGATGCCACTCCGTTAACTCATCGACAAGGCGAATGAAGGTCAGTCGAACGCCTTCCTCTGGTGCTGATGGCTTCGCGGCGTTCCGAACGGCGTTTCGTAGCGCCCGACGCTTCGACTCACTGCGCGTTCGCAGCGCCGCCTGAGTTGCACTGAGAACCGTATCCGTGAAAGCGGGATCATCCCGAAGTTTCTCGACGTCAATGCCGGCATTGTCGCGCAGATCAGAGATCTCGTCGCCGATCTCTCGCATCCAAGCTTCGCGACGTCTTTCGTACGGAGCTTGAACCACATAGGCGAACAACTCGGCGCCGGCCGCGCCGACGACAGGTAAGCTTCCGATGGCCGCTTTAGCAATGGCGTGAGCCGCGTCTCCTTTCGTTCGACCAGGAGGATCTATCCTTTCTGCCATAGACGCTTGATAGTCGGGCTCATCCTCAGTGTAGGAGGCACGTTACCTTCCAGTGCCGCGAAGCACATCCAAAAAGTGCTTGTCTGGTGCAAGGTTCGTTAGACGGCGCTGGAAAGACCCTTCTCAGTAAGCCATGTGAATGCGCGAGATGCATACGCTCGTTCTTCCTCGCGTTCGGCCTTGGTGGCTGCCTCCCGCAGTACTTCCGAGACGCTGTTCCATGTAAGCGGGCCAACACCTCCAAGATTTGGAAGGCCATCCTGCCTGTGGCTTTTCAATTTTTCACGGACTAGCCCGTAGTCGGCGTATTGCTGCGTGATTTTAACTCCTACTGGTGACCGCGTAGCTGATGCTATCAGGAACGAGAAATAGAATTTTCGTACGCCTGCATAGTATGACCCGACATCAATGTTGCGAAGAATTTGATCGCGATCCCGACGGGTAGTGGTTCCCGTTGAAATATCACTACGGTATTTCGCTTCGATAAACCAGACCCAGGTTGCGGATTCAATTGCGACGTCCACTTCTGATGATCCTTCATCGCCTTCAGCTATGAGCCCAAGTGGCGGCGGCACGCTCAGCCACAGCTTAACCGTCGCGACAATATCAGTTGGTCGCTCTAGTGACGGAAATGCTAAACGCCATAAGCAGGGGAGCCAAACGCTTGGACTGATTTGCCGGAGAGACCGAAAGACGTTCCATGTCACGGCATCCTCGCTGTTCACACTCCGCATATGCTTGAGCTTACTCGCACGCATATCCGCAAATACCGGATCGTAGCGGTCGATAATCAGATTATCGCGGAAATCCTTAGCGATCGGCACGCCGCTGGGCGAATAGGACTCGGCCTGGAAGGTCATGTTAACTCTGGCAAGAATGGCCGTCTAATACATCAGTTCAGCTGCAAGCACATTACCACGATTGCGGCGAGGCCGCCTCGAAACAGTGCTTGTCAGCTGCAACGTTCGTTAGGCAAGCTGCGCACGACTGCGAAAGACCTCAATAAACTCGGGAGTCTCTGCTACTCCCGCATAGGCTTTCGGAACCAGGAACATATTGGCAGGCGACAAGAACCGTTTGAAATGGGCGCATAAGACATCGGGAGGAATACTCTCGAGTGAGTCGGAGTATCCAAGGCCTACATCGTCGATGTGGGCAACCTTCCAACCCAGCGCGTTAGGCCCACGAACGGCCTGCCGAGTGCACTTGTACTTCGCCTCGATTTTCTCAGCAGCTTTGATCGCCATCGCTACCGGGATTCTATCAGAAGCAAGCATCGCCCGCACATCCTGAAGCGAGGGGCAAGTGTCGGAGTAGGCCAGCGTCATTGACCAATGAGCGGGGCTGTTGTCTGCCGGAACCAATATTCGTCCGGAACTGTGACGTAACGCGTGCCCCCGGTTATCGCGAGCCTTGCGGATTAACAAAGGGATGTCATCGGCTGAGCACCATTCTTCCAACAATGCGGACCATCGCGCGAGCATGGCATCAGGCAGACGGGGTCTTGCTGGATCGTCATACCACGCTGATGCCGCGGCGGCGAGCCCATCGCGAATGGATCGCGGTGCGATGGTCGGCGCTGTGGGAATGCACGTCATTGAGCCATCTCTTTGCTCTTCCTACCTCTCATTGGCTTGCAGGTGAAAAACAGAGGCTGCGAGCGTCGCAGCCTCTTCACGGTACGGTCTGTCGTAGTAGAACGGAAGTCCCCGCGGGCGCCATTTCGCCGCGGCGTTTCACAACACTGCCGGACGATAAGCGTGCGGGATTGCTGCGTAACACTCGCTCGCTTCATTCCCGCTAAAGCGCACCAATCAGGCTCCCGACCCCCTGACGTCACACGATTTACAGCAGGGGTGTAGAAGAATCGTAGCCTGCACGTCCGAATGCCGTGGCAACTCTTGACCCTGCGGATGTCGCAGCGGTCCTCGACCACGTGTGTCACGAGAGAGAGTCATCCGACCCCGCAATGGTCTTCGATCGCGCACGCAAGGTCAGTTCGCGCTTCCTTTACATCCCGAACTTGTTAACCGAGCGCGCTCAGGTCCTGATGCGCAATGATCGTTCTGTCCCGCGATTAGTGGCGGCGCACCAATCGGCCCCAGGAAACCGTCTTTTTTCAACCAAATATCGCCGTCCCAACTGCGTAATAACTCTCATATTGCATCCACCAACCGCTCAAAAGCGCGTTTTCGAAACGCCCCGCCGCTTAGTCAGCACTAAAAAGCACCTCACCGTCACGTCCTGTCGCGCCCCAAACACATAGAGCGTGTTTTTGAGCGTTCTTGGGATGCGAACGCACGACAAACCATCGCTCTTGACTACGAAATCACCCGCGCATAACGGTTCGGAGAGATCACCGCTCCAAACCTTTTCTGCGAGGCAGATGTGAGACGCAAAGGCATCGCCCAGCTCGAGGAAGAAAACAACAAGCTGTGGCAAGAGAACTCTGGGCTATGGGAGAAAAACGAGCGCTTGGCTGGTATGGTCGAGAGCTACCAAGCGTCTGACGAAGAGCCCGACATTGACGAAAGCAATGACGATCCCGACGAGATTGACGATGACGCGCTAGAAGAAAGCTGAGCGCATCGGGCAACCGCCAACTAAGAGTAAATCGTCGTGACTTTCGGTCACCGGAAGGACGGAAACGCGTGTTAGTCGCAGCGCTTCTCTCGCACTGGCGCTCGCGCGCGAGCGACCTGGAACGCTATGCGCCCGCTGCGGCCCAGGCGTTCCGCGACGCGGCCGACGAGCTGGCGGAAGCACTGAACGGTGCCGAGGAGACTGTATCCCTAAAGGAAGCGGCCATGCTCGGCGGTTACTCAATTGATGCGCTGCAACGGATGGTCGCGTGCGGGCGCATTCAAAACGTTGGCCGAAAGGGCAAGCCGCGCATTCGTCGCGCCGAGGTGCCGGTCAAGCCGGGGCACGCTGCGGCTTTGCGCGGGGACTCCGCTGACCGGCATATTAGTGCGTCGGCGGTAGTGGCTTCCGTCATTCATAGAAGGTAGATGATGAAGAAGCCACGGAATACCGCGTCACGCCGACGCGCATGGTCATATAAAGCGGGTGAAAAAGGCCGCAACCGAGTGAGGGTGTTCGCTTGGCCCGAACAAGGTGAAAGCCTTTGGATCGACTACCGGGATGGCGGACGCAGAATACAAAAGCCCCTCGGCCACGCCGATAAAGACCGCGCGAAACGTGAAGCGGACGACGTTGCAGGACGGTGGGGCCATGATACAAAGGCCAGACCGGCAGTGCTTACGCTGCGAACGCTGTTTGACATCTACGAACGTGAGGTCACACCACAGAAGAATTCGGCAAGCGCGCGCGGACACGACCGGCGAATATTGCCGCTGTTGCTGAAAGCGTTTGGTGCCGACCGCAGACCGGAAACGCTGAACGTGCGCGACTGGCAGAGCTACATTCGGCGGCGGCAGTCCGGGGAGCTCGCAACACAGGTGCGACGCGGCAACGATGGCAAGATTGTCCTGACCGCAGTGCGGGCGAGAGCAATTGAACAAGATCTCAAGCTGTTGCTCGCGGTATTCAACTGGGCTGAGCGCGCTCGCGCGGACGGTTCGGGCTATTTACTCGAGCGGAACCCACTTCGCGGGCTCAAGCCGCCAAAGGAGGAAAGTCCACGGCGGCCAATGTTCACAACCGAGCAGTGCGTTGCGTTACGCAGCGCTGCTGCGAAGCATTCACCACTCGCGGAACGGGCTGTGATGCTCGCTTGGTTCACAGGGCACCGCTCAGGCGCAATTCGGCAATTACGGTGGTCGGACATTGATCTTGACGCCGGCACCATTCGTTGGCGTGCGGAAACAGACAAGGTCGGCTACGAGCACCGGAATCCGCTCCACCCGGAGCTGGTGACGTTCCTGAAGCGTGAACGTGCACGCACAGGAGCCATTGGGGAGGCTTGGCTGTTCCCCAGTGACACCAACCCGGCACAACCGTGCAGTCGTGAGTACTTCGTCAAGAAGCTGTGGACGAAGCTGCGCGACGCGGCGGGGATTCCAGTCGGCAAGCGGTACGGTTGGCATTCTTTCAGGCGTTCATTTGCCAACGCGTTGCGCGATGTACCACTTCGCGAGCTGAAGGACCTTGGCGGCTGGAAGAGCGAGCGAACCGTGGTCGCGGTCTATCTACGACCTGACGAGCAGGCGCAGCGGACCGCGCTGGCGAGGCTCGCCGCCAACGGACAGTAGGAACGGACAGTAGGGCCCTAAAACGCAAACGCCGCAAGGCAGTTAAGTCCTTGCAGCGCTCATAGATGGGCCTGGGTAGAGTTGAACTACCGACCTCACGCTTATCAGGCGTGCGCTCTAACCACCTGAGCTACAGGCCCCTTCGCCACAGGCTAAACGCCTGTGGCGCAGAGTCTTCCAAGTTAGCCGCGCCCTGAGGGATGGTCAATCGGCGCGGCTGTCCAATCGTGACGAACCCGTAATGCTGTTTTCACGATCCCGTCATGCGCCTGGATGAGTATTTAAGGCGGGAAAATCCCCAACTTGGGCCTCGTACTCCTTCCACCGAGCAGGGCAAATGGCAGGACATCGAACAGGCTTTACTCTAATCGAGCTTCTGATGGTGGTAGTCGTGATCG
>JALYKM010000131.1 GCA_030774785.1 Gemmatimonadota bacterium | reverse complement strand
CCTCTAGACGCTCCTTTAGTAGCGCAAGAGTCACCGCTTCAGGTGAGCCCGGGTATACGCGGCCAGAAATGTCCCGGATCCGTGACAGGAAATTCGCTTCAGTGCTGGCCCATCGCGCGTACGCAAGGCGAGAATTATCGAACAGGGCGGTTACCGGTTGGCCGGCGGCGGCCTCTGGGTACCGAGCCCAATAGGTGCTCAAGTACTGTTCAGAAAGCTGTCGCGCCTGTGAGTCGGCGGAAGTACGCGCCTCTTGACCGCCGCAGCGCCCATAGAACATCATCGAGTTAATCGCGCTCGCGAGTAGGAGCGTTCGCACAAAGTACATAGGAGACCGGTTCACAGTACTTCGACCGGGCGACGACCCGGCAGAGGCGCAAGTACGAACGTTATCTCCTGCCTCTTTACTGCTCGGCGCGTCGGCGTTTGGTGCGCGCGCATGATGGATAGGACTCGAGTTAATAGCCGGTTTACCTCACGAGTGTCCTCTTCCGAGAGCCAGCCTTGGCACCGGCCAGCCCAAAGGTCCCGATTGGGACCAGCTACCTCGGATACGCCTGGCCGGAACGCCCGACGAAAATGACGTTCTGCGCTACGTGTCATCGCACCAACGACACGACACACTCCTGCGCGATTAACTCGATCGCCCGGTTGATAACGGATCTGCAGGGGCCGGAATAAGACGTCCACAACCGCCCCTGTCTCCGCCGCATCAGAAGAGTTGGATTGCGCAACCAGTCCAACCTCACGCAACACTCTCAGGTGATAGTAGAGCGCATCCGGTCGGCGTCCCAACAAATTCGCGAGCGCACGGACTGAGCAAGGCCCGTTTGCCTCTAACGCATCCACGATGTCCTGCCTGAACGCCGATCCCAGCGCTCGTATCTGTCGCGGGGAGCGGATTTCAGTAGGAGCTGGCAGCGTCATACTCATAATAGGCAAATCTATCAAGTCATTGGAAAAAAGGCAAAATGTTCAACGGACACTTGCGAGCGTGGGACTTCACTGTGAATCAGCGATAGGGGCCAAGCTCACGCTCATCGAGCGTGAGGCGCACTTCCCCTCCAGCTCCGAGAGCGGGAGGTGCGCGATCTCACTGTCAGGAGGTCCCAGCTGGAGAGTCGCTCACTCATCCCGCATTATGACAGGCGGGGCAAACAGGGAATCCCTTCGTCGGCCATCCCGCAACTTTTCTGATCGTTAAACCGTACGCAGCCTCTTCACGGTTTTGCGATTAGCCGAAGTCTTTGAAGAAACGCGACCGCCTCGTGTAGACGACCCGGTGAGAAGTTTGCTCGCGACAATTTATCCCGCCACTCAGGAGTTGACGCGAGCGCACGTTCGATCACATCGATACTCAAGTCTCGATCACCGCCTCCCAGCTCCCGGATTGTCCAGTGAACGGTAGCCAAAGTCTCCAGCTGACTATCGGAATAATCGGAAAGACAATCGAGCAATTGGTCAGCAAGCTTAGCGGACTTCACATACCGGCCCGCGGAGCGATCGACTTCTGACAGGTCGTCGGCGGCGCGTAGGTTCGCACCGGTAAGTGTTAGCCACCCCTTCTTAACGGCGATTGGCTCTGCGTCCTTGTACCGAGCCTTGTAGTCGTACGGGCCTAGGGGTTTGCGGCCGTGCTCAACGAAAATGCCAAGATCCAACGCCCACTCCAATAGATACGTTGTCTTTTGCACGGCAAGACGCGAGACGCTAGGCCGCTTCTTCTGCAACCGGGAGACGACCCACGTGTAGACGACAGCTTTCTGGAACGCAACCGGCGCTTTCGACTTCTGCACCGGTTTCTGCCGAATCGATTCCAATTCCGTTCCAAGCTTGTCGACATCGATCGCATCGGGCTCCACGGCTGCAGAAAGCCATTGTGGCCCAAAATTCACTGCAAGGCACGCATTACGGAGAGATTCCTCCGTGATGTCGGCATCGATGGAGTCGAACGGCCCCGCTCTCTCCTCGGGGGAGACGCGGGTCCCCCTTGCCCACAGCCAGAAATCGATGATCTCGTCGCGGTAAGCCGGGTACCGATTCACCCACGTAGTGATATCGAGCTTGCCCGTACGATCGTATTCCGACAGGAGTTCGAACTTGATCCGCTCAGCGGTGTCAGCCATGGAAGAGTCGAGTGAGGGCTCTGGCCTTTCCTGAATTGTGAATGAAGACATTATGCCTCCCCAAACCAGATTGCGCGAATCACCGGGTCTAATTGAAGGGTGGCGCGTGCCCGCTCGAGCAACGCGTACACATTGCGGGGGGTGACGCCCATTATCGCGGAAACGCTGTCTTCGGCACCCTCGACCGGCTTTCCTTCAACCCAGTTCAGAAGTGCCGCGCGCGCTTGCTGTCTCGGCAATCCTCGGATCGCATCAAGGAGCTCGGCTTCGTGGAGCGCGCCGACCAGTTTATTGATGGCTTTGTCCTCCATGAGCTCGGCGTTTTCGAGCACGACCGCATCGACATCCACGGCGGTATCACTGTCGTCGGTGACTCCAGCTGCCATGTCGCGTCCACCCTTTCTGACAACCGATCTCTTCGCATCAATGCATAGCTGCCAGAACGCATAGGCGAAGTTTACTTCGAAGAAAGGCTTATCGATGCGCCCCGCGTAGATCGACTTCCATAGCTCTTCGAAGCAGCGCGCCCTGAACGCCCGCATGAGATCCCGATGGGTATGGAGATGGTACCTGCGCGCCAGCGTGACGATCGTGGCTTCGCAGTGTCCGCCGTGCCAGCGCCCCCCCTCAACCTCTCTGC
>JALYKM010000130.1 GCA_030774785.1 Gemmatimonadota bacterium | reverse complement strand
AAGATGATCTGCATCTCGCGTCGAAGCGCCCGGAGCTCGGAAGTGCCCATCGTTCTCACGTCCCGTCCTTCGAATTTGATCTCGCCCGATGTGGGCTCGATGAGTCGGAGGATCGTCCGTCCAGTGGTCGTCTTGCCGCAGCCGGATTCGCCGACAACGCCCAGCGTTTCGCCGCGAGCGACATCGAAAGAGACATCGTTCACCGCTTTCACCGCGCCTACCTGCCGCGCGAGAACGCCCCTCTTGATCGGGAACTCCTTCCTGAGATTCCTGACCGAGAGAAGGGGCTGGGTGCCGTTCATGCGGCTGCCACTCCTTCCTCAACGACCAGCGGCGGGTGAGGACGGTTCCTGCGCTCGGGCTCAATGGCCAGATGACAGCGCGACACGTGAGCCACTCCAACCTGATAGAGCGGCGGATGCTCCTGCTCGCAGAGCTCCCATGAATAGGGACACCGTTCGCGGAAGCGGCAGCCGTGCGGCCAGTCTGTCGGCGCCGGCACCGTTCCCGGGATCACGTTGAGGCGCTCCTGGTCGTGGCCGATGTGCGGCATTGAGTGCATCAGCCCCTCGGTGTATGGATGGTGCGGCTTGGCGAACAGCTCGTCGACATCAGCCTGCTCCACCACTTCGCCCGCGTACATCACGATCACCCTCGAAGTCGTCTCGGCTATCACGCCCAGGTCGTGGGTGATCATGAGAATCGAAGTGCCGATCCGCTTCTGGAGATCGACCAGCAAGTCGAGGATCTGCGCCTGGATGGTGACGTCGAGCGCGGTAGTGGGCTCGTCGGCGATGACGAGAGCGGGCTTCATCATGAGCGCCATTGCGATCAACACGCGCTGGCGCATTCCACCGGAGAGCTGGTGCGGGTACTGTCTGGCGCGCGTGTCCGCGTCGGGAATGCCCGTGAGTGCCAGCATCTCGACTGCGCGTTGCCACGCGTCTTTCCTGCTCATCCCAGCGTGCACGCGCGCGACTTCGGCAACCTGGTCACCGACCATGAAGACCGGATTGAGCGCCGACATCGGCTCCTGGAAGATCATCGAGATGCGATTGCCGCGGATGTCGCGTATCTCCTCGTCGCCCAATGTGACGAGATCTTTCCCTTCGAACTCGATGCGGCTGCCGGGCTCGATCCGCCCGGGAGGCTGGATGAGTCGCAGGATCGACAGCGCGGTCACCGATTTCCCGCAGCCCGACTCTCCAACGATCCCGACTGTCTCTCCAGCGCCGATGTCGAAGGAGACGCCATCGACTGAGCGCGCGACGCCACTCTCCGTGTAAAACCAGGTGCGCAGGTCGTGGATCGAAAGGAGCGGAGGCGTCATCCTGTCACGACCGCCGCTCGTATGCGTCGCGGAGCGCTTCGCCCAGGATGTTCAGCGTCATCACGGTGAAGACCATCAGGAGACCGGGAAAGAGTGACATCCACCACAGGGTTGCAACCTGGTCGGCACCGTCCTGAATGATGTTCCCCCAGCTCGCCTGCGGTTGCGGAACGCCGATGCCCAGATACGAGAGTCCGGCTTCGAGGACAATAACGTGGGCGACGCCCAGTGTTGCCGCAACGACGATAGGAGAGACGAGATTCGGAAGCAGGTGTCTCAGTAGAATCCGTCTCCGGCTGGCGCCGAGCGCTCGCGCCGCGGTGACGAATTCGGCGTGCTTCAACGCAAGAACCTGACCCCTGACGATGCGACTGAGGCCGAACCAGCCGGTGAAGCCCAGAAACAACACCAGCGCGCCGATTGAGAGCCGCGGCCAGGCCACGAGCACGCCGATGAGCAGCAGAAGACGAGGGATCGAGAGAAACGCATCAAGCAATCGCATCATGAATGCGTCGACCAGTCCGCCGGCGTACCCCGCGATCGCGCCGTACGCGACGCCGAGCGTCAAGCTCACGATGGTCGCCAAAACACCAATGATCAGTGAGAGCCGAGCGCCGTAGATCACGCGGCTCAGCACATCGCGGCTATATGGGTCAGTGCCGAATGGATGCGCGAGTGAAGGCGGGAGATCCTTGAGGGCGACGATGTCTGGCTGCGCGGCCGGATCATAGGGGGCGACCAACGGCGCCAGCAGACCGACGAGTACGATGATCCCGAGTACGACGAGCGCAACGCGCGGCGATCTCCTGCTCAGGATGCGGCGCACTCCGAGCGCGAGGGGAGATTCGCGCGGGCGCGGCGAACTAACGAGCTCGAAGTCTTGGGTCTGCCCAGGCATAGAGCAAATCGGCCAGAAGGCTTCCAAGGGTCACCATGATGCTGCCGAGGATCACTCCCCCGACGACGAGCGGATAGTCGCGTGTGCCGATGGCGTTGACGACCGCGAGCCCCATCCCCGGCCAGGCGAAGATCTTCTCTATGAAAAAAGCGCCGGTGAGGAGAGCGGGGAAGGAGAGCCCGAGAAGACTGATGATTGGAAGAAGTGCGTTGCGAAGCGCATGGCGCCGGAGGATTTCGCGCTCGGTGAGTCCTTTCAGGCGGGCGGTTCGGATGTAGTCGGCGGGGAGAACATCGAGCAGCGCCGCACGCTGATAGCGGGCGACGCCCGGCGAGGCGAGAACCGTGAGAGTCAGCGCGGGGAGCGCCAAGTGCCGAAGGCGATCGACGATTCGCGCCCCCAGTCCCATGTACTCGTGCATCACCGGATCGACGGCCCCGCCAACGGGGAAGAGCGGGAGCCAGTAGGTGAATGCCAACAGCGCCAGAATCGCCAGCCAGAAATCCGGCATCGAAAAGAAGAAGAGCGAGATGCCGCTCAGGGCGTGGTCAGTCGCGGATCCGCGTCTTGCGACCTGAATGAGGGCGATGAGAATGCCCAGGGCGAAGCTTCCAACGAGGGCGATCGCCATGAGAAGCAAGGTATTCGGCAGCGCGCTGGCGAGAACTTGTCTCACTGGCCGCTCGTGGGAGAACGACCACCCCAGCTCTCCATGAGCGAGCTGACTCACGTATCTGACGAACTGCTCCGGCAGCGGACGATCCAGGCCATACTGGGCGCGAAGTGTCGCCCGCACCCGTTCACTGACGTTGGGGTTGTCCATCACCGCGCTGAACGGATCGCCCGGCGCCAGATGGATCAGAGCGAACGTGATCACGGCGACGATGCCGACGATCACCGCGGCCTGGACCAATCTGCCCGCTACGTAGCGGAGCACCCGCTACGGGGTTTTCTTGCCGGCCGATTCCGCCGGCGCGCTCGAAGTCTGGGCGGGAGCGTTGTCGCGCGGGATGCGCTTGTCGGCCGGAATCCACCACTCCGGGATGTGCGCCCACCACGCATCCGATCTCAATGGCGCCAGCTGAAGACGCGAATGATATCCGACCGTCGGTATCGGCTCTGCCAGCCAGAGGGCCGGCGCATCCTGGATGATCGTCGCGTAGGCTTTGGTGAAGTACGCTTTCCGGCTGGATGGCTCGAACGACGCCAGCGCGCTGTCCACATACGCATCGAAAACCGGGTTTTCGTACGAGCTGTAGTTGGTGCCGCTCGACGCCCGCGATCCTGCCGTTCCCCACGAGCCGCGAACGCTTCCGGGACTGGGTTGAGTGTTCCACGTGCCGATTGCGGCGTCGAACGCACGCCTTCTTTCGCGCTCGATCATCACGGGAAAGTCCAGCTGCTCGACGTCCACTTTCACGCCCGCCTGCCGCAGCTGCTCCTGAATCAGCACCGCCAGCCGAACACGCGCCTTGCTCGTGCCCGGCACCATGAGCGAGAATTGCAACGGACGCCCATTGCGCTCGCGCAGCCCGTCACCATTGGCGTCGCGCCACCCGAGCGAGTCGAGAATCTGCCGCGCGCGGGTGAGATCAAAGGGAATCTGCGGGAGGTTGGATTCGGTTGTCGGATACGCGCGCACGGTCGGGCCAAGCGCGGGAAGAGCGAGAGAATCGTAGACGCTCCGGACGATGGTCGCGCGGTCCGTTGCCATCGTCAGCGCACGCCGTAGCTCGCGGTTCCCGAAGATCTGGTGCGGACGGGAGTGATTCGCTGGATCGCGGAGATTGAATTGCGCGAAGGTATATGCGAGTCCCCGATATTGTTTCGTCCGGAGCTCCGGATGCTTTACGACCTCGGCAAGATTTTCTGGTCGCAGCTGCTCGAAGAAATCTGTCTCGCCGGATAGAAATCTCGTCACCGCGGTATTGAAGTCGGGTGCGATGCTCCAGATCACCCGACTGAGTTTGGGTGAGCCGCGATAGTTTGCCGTGTCGGCGGCGAGCTCTACCGCCGCGCCCGGGATCCAGCGCACGAATCTGAACTGTCCGGATCCGATCGGATGCTTCGCCGGCTCGGAGCCGCGCCAGGCCGAGGTTGCGATTCCCTGCCAGATGTGCTCTGGCATGATCGGCATCTGGTACGTGGCGTCAAAAAACTGCTGCGGCGTGCGGGCGTGGAACCAGAAGACAGCCGTCGCTGAGTCAGGCGTCGTAACCGAATCGATGTTCGAGACGAGCGCCTTTACGGGCGAGCCCAGCGTCGAATCGGTGGTGGCCTGGACGGTGAAGCGCACGTCGCTCGAGCGAACCGGCCTGCCGTCGTGCCACTTCGCCCGCGGATCGATGTGAAACGCGACGCTGAGCGAGTCCGGACTCCAGGTCCAATGATCCGCGAGCCGAGGAGTGAAGCCGACGTCGTTCACGATGTTGAGTGAGTCGCCGATCACAGCCAGGCGATCATAGACCAGGTCGACGATCTGCGCCGCCTGAACGCTCGAGAGAAGGGAGGGAACCAGGATGTCAGGATCGCCGCCGGTAGAAATGACGAGGGTCCCGCCACTGGTTTTTCCGGAGGGCGATTCGGTCCCGGCGCACGCGCAAAGCAGGAAAACGCAGAGGAACCGCACCCGATTCATCGCCGCCATGTCCAACCCTCGTCGAGAAAATGTGGAATACGGCTCATGGTCTCCCCGCGAATCTCCTCTTCGGCCATTTCAGTCGCCTCTTCATCCTCGAGGGATCGTACCGCGTTGAATATTACGCTCGCAACCTCCGAGATATCGGGAGAGCGACCCAGCAGCGCGTGGAGCGTCGCTGGCCGTGGAATGGACTCCCTCGATACCCCGTTTTCGGCCGCCGCGAACAACGGCAGAGACGATTGGTCATCATCGACGAGGATCGAGCCGTGTTGCAACAGTGCTCCTTCGTACCGCCACTGTGCGCTGCCGACGAGCTTGCTACCGCGAGCGACCAGCTCGCCCTCGGCGGGCGTCTCGAAGCACGGACGCGTGCTCGGCGCCGGCGACCGCTGGACGGGAGATGCGAGCTCGACATCCGCACCGAGCCGACGGAGCCCGTCGAGAAGGATGAGATTGATGCGCGCGTACGTTGCGCGAAGGGGGCCGTCGTCGTTCAGGGGCGCGGTGACGCTGTAGGTCACCTCATGGTCGTGGAGGATCGCGCGGCCGCCGGTCGGCCGGCGCACGACGTCGACGTTCGCGGAGCGAATCTTCCCAATGTCGTACAGTCCCGCCGCGGGTTGATGCCTGCCAAACGAGAGCGTCGGACGCGTCCAGGAATAAATGCTCAACACGGTTTCTCCCGTCCGTGCCGCGCGCGCCTGCAGCGCGCTGTCCCGCGCCATGTTCTCGGCGCCCGATCGCGGCGCCGCGAGGAGAAGGCGCCAGCGGCTGTAACTTCGCCGGGGGTGCATAGAGTGTTAAATTGTCACTCCTATGAGCACCACAATCAAGCACGTTGAAGCGGCTATTCCTCCACCTGAATCCTTCGTTCCCCGGCATGTAGGACCCGATGAGCAGGATGTTGCCGAGATGGTCAAGACCCTCGGCTTCCAATCGCTTGATTCGTTGATAGACGCGACGATTCCGGCCAGGATCCGCTTCCGCAGGGGGCTCGATCTGCCCAAAGGGATGACAGAGCCGGAAGTACTCACTTACTTCCGTTCGCTGGCGGCGAAAAATCAGGTCTTCCGTTCGTTCATCGGAATGGGTTACTCCGACTGCGTCACGCCTCCGGTCATCCAGCGGAACATCCTCGAGAATCCGGGCTGGTACACCGCCTACACACCGTACCAGGCGGAAATTGCTCAGGGGCGGCTCGAAGCGCTGCTCAACTACCAGACGGTTGTCATCGACCTGACCGGCGTCGAGATCGCGAACGCATCTCTCCTCGACGAGGCGACTGCCGCGGCCGAAGCGATGACGATGAGCTACGCTCTCAAAGGCAAGCCCGGCAAGGAAG
>JALYKM010000129.1 GCA_030774785.1 Gemmatimonadota bacterium | reverse complement strand
CCCGCTTCATCAATCGCAACGACGCAGTGTTCGGCTCGCCATGGCTCAGCGGGCTCGACGGTACCATCAACGGCGTCAGCACACTCACCACGGTCGAGAGCTCGGCCAAGTCACGCTATCAGGGAATCACGTTTGGGCTTGGTAGACTGGCCGACCCCGACTTCCAGTTCCAGGCGAACTACACGCTGGCGGTCGACAAGTCTGACGACGACAACGAGCGCGATCCTTTCAGCTTCCGCTACGCTCGCGCCGACAGGCTCGATCGGGAATACAACTACAGCGACCGCGACCAGCGGCATCGCCTGAATCTGTGGGCGTTGTACCACTTCCCGTGGGACATCTACGCCAACAACCGCTTCTCCTGGTACTCAGCGCAACCGACGTCCGAGAAGTGCGTCAACAACGCGCCGAGCGGAGAGCGCGCGACCGCGCCGACGGACAGAATCTGCGCCAACGGGACGATCCTGCTGCGGAACACGATTCGCCGCGACAATGCGTTCGCGAGCTGGGACATCCGGCTGTCCCGGCCGTTCCGCCTGAGATCGCGCGGAGAGCTCGAGGCTATCGTCGAGGTATTCAACGTCTTGAACCGGGACAACTTCCGCGACCCGTCGTCGGCTTCACTTCTTTTCAACTTCGATGGGACGATTCGGAACGGGCTCGGGGATCCAAGACAGATCCAAGTCGGGCTAAGGTACGGCTTCTAATTTCTCGGCGTAGGGAATTGTGAGCGGGATTGAATGGGACGGGCCATCCCCGTCCCATTCTTTTCGAGAATACTGAAGCAGGGAGCTGAAACCTGGGCAGCTGTTTAGCTGGGAGCTTTCATACGGGCGATCTGGGCGAGGCAGATTGCGCGCTACGCGCACCATCGCCGATTTTGTTCAGCAGACCGTGGATCATCTTTCTTACCTCGATCACTTCTCTTAGAAGCGATTCAGAGTCGCTTTCAGACATCACTCCAATGTCCCGGGCCACTATCACGTGATACTCCAGCTCGCAGCCGGAGTTGAGTGCGATGCGTAGGAACCGCGCGAACTCCTTTTCGCTGTCCTGTCGTCTACCCTCAACGATATTTGCCGGGATAGACATCGCAGCTCGAATTATCTGACTGCGTAGTGCTACATCGTGTGTCCGGCGAATTCGTGTCGCGACGCGATGAGCATTCAGCGCCAAGGCGTGCGCCTTCTGCCAAACCTGCAATTTCTTGAAGTCGCTCACGACGTAGGGTGTAAGGGAGGGCTTCCCCGCCACCATCGTTTTATCGCGAATGTCTACCCTCTCGCCCTTCACGGATCCCCGTTCCGCCAACTCTCGACGCCGCCGGATAAGCTCCTAGCCAAATAGCTGCAAAGCTTATAGCTCCCTGCTTCGGTTTTGTGGATGCATCCCCGCTCCGCGACCCTTCCCCCGCCTCTCGCCCGCGTGCCGCCCGGCGCGAATGGTGCAGAAATCGCAATTGGCACAATTGGACAACCTCAGCAAACCAAATCTGCACCCAACGCTATGATATTCCTTAGCTCACCGGCGTTTGCCGCCAACGGCTCGATTCCATCGAAGTACACGTGTGAAGGCGGCGATATCTCGCCGCCACTCGAATGGTCCGGCGCGCCGAGCGATACCAAGAGCTTCGCGCTGATCATGGACGATCCCGACGCGCCCGATCCCGCCAAGCCGCAGCGCGTCTACGTGCACTGGGTCGTCTACAACATTCCCGCGAGCACGACGAAGCTGCCGGAGAACGCAGCGAAGAGTGGGTTGCCGAGTGGGGCCTTGCAGGGGACAAACGACTGGGGGAAACAGACCTACGGCGGACCATGTCCTCCAATCGGCCGCCATCGTTATTTCTTCAAGCTCTATGCGCTCGACACCGAGCTGGAGGGATTGCACAATCCCACCAAGGCCGAGCTCGAGAAGGCGATGGAGGAACACCTGGTGGGCGACGCAGAGTTAATCGGGACGTACCAGAAAGCGAAGGAGTGATGCGCTGGCTCGCAGTAGCCGGCGCTCTGTTTTTTCTGGGTTCCGTTGCTTCGACGCAGCAGCCGGACACCGCGCGCACGCCGGCGGCGCCTACCAAGCTCCGCGTTTTTCTCGACTGCAACTATTGCGATTTCGACTTCATGCGGACGGAGGTCACCTTCGTCGATTACGTCCGCAACCGGCAGGATGCGCAAGTTCATATACTGGTCACCAACCAGACGACGGGTGGTGGCGGCACCGAGTTCACGCTCCACTTCATCGGCCAGGGTCGGCTCGCCGCGCTGTCCGATACGCTGAAGTACGTATCCCCACCGGCGGCCAGCCCGGATGATCTCAGGCGAGGACTCGCGCGTGTCATCAAGATCGGTCTTCTTCGCTACGAAGCGCATCTGGGCGATCCGTCCCGATTCGACGTCACCTATACAGCGCCCGCGGCAAAGCCAGGCGAGAACGCTAGCGCCGCCAAGAGAGACCCGTGGAATTTCTGGGTCTTCCGAACAACCGCGAACGGTTACGGGAGCGGGGAGAAGGCCAACAACTTCGTGTCGCTCAACGGGTCCGTCAGCGCCAATCGCACGACCGAAGCGTGGAAAACCAGTCTCACCGCGTACGGGAACTACGGTCAGAGCCGGTTCGAGCTGGGCGACGGAACCAATTACAACACCTACTCTCACAGCTTCGGCTTGAGCGATCTGCTCGTCAAGAGTCTCGGCCCTCGCTGGTCGGCGGGTCAGCGCGCGTCGTGGACCTCCTCGACTTTCCTGAACCAGAAGCGCGCGATCCGCTTCGCCCCGGCGATCGAGTACGACTTCTTTCCGTACTCACAATCGACCCGTCGCCAGTGGACGCTGCAGTATTCGCCGGGAATCAGCTACTTCAGCTATCAGGACACCACGATCTTCGACAGGATCAGCGAAGTACGCGCCGATCAGACGCTCACTACATCGTTGGATCTCAAGCAGCCGTGGGGATCGATCAGCAGCTCGGTCGAGGGTGCGGTGTATCTGCACGACCTGAGCAAACGGCATCTGGTGTTCTTCAACAGTCTCGACCTGAGATTGTTCAAGGGATTCTCGCTCTTCTTCTTCGGACAGGCGTCACTGCTTCGAGATCAGCTGTACCTCCCGCGTGGGGATCTGACCGACGCGGACAGGTTGTTGAGGCTACGACAGCTTGCGACGTCGTATACCTACTTCGCGAATTTCGGAATCAGCTACAGCTTCGGCTCGATCTTCAACAACATCGTGAACCCGCGTTTTGGTGGGACGAGCGGAGGGTTCACGATTATCAATTGACGCTAACTGCCGCTCGGGCTGGCCACACTAACGGAAGGTTTGACGCGGAACACGCGGAGAGAGCTGACAAAGCGCGGAAGTTTTCTTTTTGTTATTTCGCAAGAGAGCTTCGCGAGGCGGCTGATGCATCCCGAGCGGCAGTGAACAAACAATCCCGGCCTAGCGGTAGGAGTCATAACGCCTAGCGGAATTTTCCGCGTACTGTCCGCCCCTTCCGCGTGGGCCGCGATGAGCCTTTCGTCAGTGTGCCCGGCCCGAGCGGCAGTTCCAGAATGGTTGGGGAGCAGCTAATCGGGACGTACCAGAAGACCGAGCAGTAGCACGAGCTGGATCAGTCCGAACAGCGTCCCAACTGGCAAGTACCATAGAGTAGCTACGGACGCGACGAACATCGCGAGCCAGGCCCACTGCGCGCGAAGCAGAAACGCCAGCGCTATCACGAGCCAGCTCAGCCCGTAGACGACAAAGATCACCTTCATCGCTGTCGATCGCGGCGGAATTCCGACGGTTGCGACGACTCGGCTCCACGGCCCCAGCTCCCCGGCACGTGGCCCGGTCGAGCGAGTGACGTAGTCGCCGACCGTGAGCGCGCGCGTGCCATCGAACGTCATCCACAGGCCCTCGATGAGAGCGAGTGCAACGAGGATGAGCCGGATCCAGGTCATGGTTCCTCCGATCGGTGCGGGGATCCGAAAATCTACGGGCGCCGACCAGTCTTGTCCTTTCACTTACACCAGCGCCCTGCCCTTGTCTGGCTCAGCCTCAAAAGCCAGATTCGGAACCCCATCCCTCGCCCCCTAACCCGAGGCCCAACCAATGCCGATCAACATGAATACGCCGGGCGTCCATCACGTCTCGCTTCGCGTCAGCGATCTCGAGCGCTCGAAGAAGTTCTACGTGGAGACGCTCGGCTTCAAGCACCTGATGGACGCCGATAACATCTGCCTCATCCTTGCCGGCGGCACTGCTTTCGGTTTGCGCGGACCAACCGCGGAGATGCCCAAGGGCGACAAGTTCAGCCCGCACCGGGTCGGCATCGATCACATCGCGCTTGCCTGTAGCGACGCGTCCGAGCTCAAGCGCGTCGCTGCCGCCTTGTCCGCGGCCGGCATCGAGAATACTGGCGCCAAGCACGATGAAACACTCGGCAAGGACTACGTCGCGTTCAAGGATCCGGATCGGATCGCCTGGGAATTCTACATGGCATGACGATGGCCAAGGGCCGGGCTTTCGTTGTTTCTTCCCTGCTCCTGGTCGGAGCGGCGTGCACTCCGCAGCCTTCAGTCGCGCCGGCACCCGATCCGCGTGACGCCACCGCTGCCCGCGAGGTCATCGCCATCGCCGATGACTACCTCGCCGCCTGGCGTGATGCATTTCCCGAAGTAAACACCACCAACGGAATTCCCGGCGGACGACACGATCGCCTAAGCGACAACTCCGCTGCGGCCGAGAAAGCGTGGCAGGCAAAGGAGGATCGCTGGCTCGATGAGATGCGGCGCATCAATCCCGCCGCTTTGATCGGCCGGCCCGAGTGGGTCACTTACGGGCTGTTGCGCGAAGAGCTCGAGGCGAGCAGGGGAATGCGAGCCTGCAACTATCGCGTCTGGAACGTTAGCCCGATGATCGGGCTCTTCGCCGGCTACGTGCCGCTCGCGCAGCAGCAACCTGTCGGTACGCCAGATCTGCGCGCACAGGCGATCGCTCGCTGGAGCACATTCCCCCACTTCGTGGACGTCGAGATCGCGAATCTCCGCGAAGGTTTGCGCACTGGCTACAGCGAACCGAAGGTGAACGTGCGGCGCGTCATCGAGTCCGCGGATCGCCTTCTCGCGACGACGCCGACGACGTCTCCGTTCTTCGCGCCGGCGAGAGCTGATTCGACTCCCGCTTTCCGTCAGGCTTATGAACGGCTCGTGGCAAACGAAATCACGCCGGCGGTGCGACGCTACCGGGACTACCTCGCCAACGAGTACCTGCCGGCTGCCCGCGAGAACATCTCTATCACCGCCAATCCCAACGGCGCCGCGTGCAACGCCGCGTCGATCAGCCGCTACACGACGGTGGAGATGCCGCCGGAGGAGATCTTCAATCTCGGGAATCAGCTCGTGGCGAAAGCCGAGTCGACGATGCGGGCGATCACGCTGGCGCGATACAGCACCGACGACATCCGCGCCGCGATGCGACGCGCGCGCGCCGGCTCCTCTGCCAGCTTCCATTCACGCGACGAAGTCGTGCCGGCGGTGGAGGCCATACTCGATCGCGTCCGACGCGCGGTGCCGCAGGTATTCGGGATTCTTCCTAAAGCAGCGCTGGTCGTCGAGCCCTTCCCCGCTTTCCAGGAACCGTCGCAGCCGCTCGCCAACTACGAAGCGCCGGCAGAAGATGGAAGCCGACCCGGAGTCTTTCACGTCAACCTCCGCTACGCGACGACTCCCGGTGAGAAGCTCCGCATGGAAGGCCTCGCGTTCCACGAAGGCATTCCCGGCCACCACTTTCAGATCGCCATCGCGCTGGAGCGTCCCAACGTCCACCCGCTCAACCGCTACCTCGGCAACTCTGCATACGTCGAAGGCTGGGCGATCTACGCCGAGACGGTGGCGGATGGACTGGGACTATTCTCGTCGGACGCGTCGCGGCTACGCTGGCTCGAAGACAAGGTGTACGAGGGCGCCACGCTGGTGATGGAAGCGGGCATGCACGCGAAGGGATGGACTCGGCAGCAGGCGATCGACTACGAGCTCGAGCACACGACGCGCACTCCCGAACAGGCCGCGATCGACGTCGACAGGCGCATTGGCTGGCCGGGTCAGGGCTACTCGTACCAGGTGGGGCAGCTCGAGATCCGCAGGCTTCGCACCGAGGCCGAGCGTCGGCTCGGGCCGAAGTTCGATGTGCGCGCGTTCCACGATCGAGTGCTCGAGGACGGGACGATCACGCTGCCGATGCTGCGCGACAAGATCGCGCGGTGGCTGTCGAACCAGCCGTAGGGGAGGATAGCGCGGCGTGGACGCATGCACAAAACGATGGTGCTAGGCGAAGCGTTCCGTGCGGTAATAGATCTTCGCGCGGTCGGTCGGCGAAGGTGTCCTCTTCGGCAGCTACTCGCTTACACGTATCGAGCCCGTCAGCCGCTGCGCTTGCGCGTACGCGGCGGGTGCCCGCTTGCGGGCAGCGGCAGCCGGTCTCTTGCTACGCGAGACGCCGCCTACGAGGACACCCTCACCTCCCCTCCCAGTCGAGATTTGTCGATCGCGGCGTCACGGTCCGTGCGCGAAAACTCGTCGCGGTAACTCGGCCAGCCGCTCTGTTCGCTCGCGCCGCGGGGTCGCGATTGTTCGCGCGACCGATGGCCGCCTGCGGCGGCCGTAGGGTGCTGTGGCGCAGACAGGGAGTCGGAAGGGGGTCCTGCGTAGCGAGTTCCGCGACAGAGGAAGGAGTTACTCGCCTAGCAGGACCCCATTCCGACGACCGCGCGCCAAATCCCGACGCCGAGATAA
>JALYKM010000128.1 GCA_030774785.1 Gemmatimonadota bacterium | reverse complement strand
TGAAGCAGCTCGAAGATCCGGTGACCTGTGACGTTATCCAGATTGCCGGTAGGCTCATCGGCGAAGAGGATTCTGGGAGAGTTGGCAAACGCGCGGGCAATCGCGACCCGCTGCTGCTCGCCGCCCGAGAGCTGGGTCGGAAAGTGGTGCCCTCTGCCGGTGAGTCCGACTCGGTCGATCAGCTCGCGGGCCCGTTCCGTGGCGCCGGGTGATCCGCGTAGCTCCAGCGGAACCTGGACGTTCTCCAGTGCCGTGAGCGTGGGGATGAGCTGAAAGCTCTGAAAGACGAATCCGACTTTCTCTCCGCGCAGTCTCGCGCGCTCGTTCTCGGTTAGCTTCCCAAGGTCTGAGTCGTCGAGGACCACGGTTCCACGAGTCGGTGTATCAAGGCCGGCGAGCAGGCCGAGGAGCGTTGTCTTCCCGCTACCGGAAGGGCCGACGATTGCGACGAACGCTCCTTGTGGGATCGTGAACGACACATCGCGGAGCACCGCAATCTTCTGCTCTCCGCTCATGTATTCTTTGGTTACTTCACGGGCAATCAGCATGAACGAAGTTGTGTTGCGGGTGTGTTTGGCCGCCGGCCTTGCCGGCGTCGTCGCGTGCAGCTCGGACGAGCGGGTGGACGCTGGCGGGAATTCGAGAGAGACGAAGGATAACACGAGTATTGCGAAGGGAGCGGGCGAAGCAACGGTACCGAACGCGCCATCCGCGCAGAAGTCAGTACGGAAGCCGGTCGTTCTTTTCTTCGGGACCAGTCTCACGGCGGGAGCCGGTCTGGATCCGGAACAGGCATTTCCCGTATTGATCGAGAAGAAGGCGGAAGCGGAAGGGCTTCCCATCAAGGTGGTCAACGCCGGCTTGTCGGGAGAGACGACCGCGGGCGCAGCCCGGCGTATCGACTGGGTGCTCCGCACACCGGCCGACCTCGTCGTGATCGAGGGCGGCGCGAACGATGCCCTTCGCGGTCTTTCTCCGGATGCGGCGCGAGGCAATCTCGAGCGGGTGATCACCGCGGTCAGGCAGAAGCAGCCCGCGGCGAAGATCGTGCTCATTCAAATGGAGGCGCCTCCGAACTTTGGGGCTGCGTACACGCGGAGCTTCAGGACGATCTACTCCGACATCGCGAAGAAGGAAAGCATTCCGCTGCTGCCGTTCCTGTTGACCGGCGTCGCGGGAATACCGCGGCTCAATCAGCCCGATGGAATTCACCCCAATGTCGCTGGAGAGCGGATCGTCGCGGACAACCTGTGGCGTGCGCTCAAACCAATTGTTGCGCAGCTTGACCGAGGCGAAAAAAGCGGCTAAGTTTCGAGCCTGTTTACGTTTACGCATCTCTCGATCGACGCCCGAACGGACCAAGCGGCGTCGATCTTCAGTTTGAGACCTCAGTTCTGGAATACCGATATGGCAATGCCCGCCACCCAGATTCGGCGTGGAATGGTCCTCGTGTTCGGAGGTGATCCGTGCCGCGTAGTCGAGTTCCGGCACCACACGCCGGGGAATCTCCGCGCCATGGTTCAGGCGAAACTCAAGAATCTTCGCACCGGCAACAACTTCGAGCACCGTTTTCGCGCCGCGGACACGATCGAGAAGGCGTCGATGGAGACGCACGACCTCGAATTCATGTATCAGGGCGGGAATACGTATCACTTCATGAACACCGAGAACTACGATCAGCTGGAGATCGAGGAAGAGGTGCTCGGCGACAACGCGCAGTGGATGCAGTCGGGGATGAAGATCCAGGCCGAGTACTACAACGGCAGAGTGATCGGGATTCAGCTGCCGAACTCGATGGTGCTCGAAGTCGTTGACACCGCGCCGGTGATGAAGACGGCGACCAAGACCGCGTCGACGAAGCCGGCCAAGCTCGAGAACGGTGTCACGGTGAACGTGCCAGAATTCGTGAACACCGGCGAGAAGGTGCGCGTAAATCCGAATACAGGCGAGTACATGGATCGCGCCAAATAGCTTGTTGCTTTTTTGTTCGAGATTTTTGCGCCGCTGCGAGAGGCGGGGTGTCCGCTTCGGCGACGACGCTCGCTCGGGCGGAGCCCCTAAGTACGCTCCCTCGCTCCGCTCGGTCGCGGGTCTCCTGGT
>JALYKM010000127.1 GCA_030774785.1 Gemmatimonadota bacterium | reverse complement strand
GTTCGCGCTGATCATGCCCGCCCGCACCATCGCGGGCGCCCGCGCCCGCGAAGCCACACTCGGCTTCAAGGAATTCCTCGGACGCGTCGAGAGCGAGCGCTACAAGAAGATGATCACGTCGCCGAAGATGTTCGAGCGATACCTGCCCTTCGCCATGGCGTTCGGCGTCGCGGATAAATGGGCGCGCGCCTTCGAGGACATTTACCGCGAGCCGCCCAATTGGTACACGGGCGGCACTGGACACTTCAGCGCGACTAACTTCTCGTCGAGCATCAGCAACATGTCGAGCGCCGCAGCGAGCAGCATGTCGTCGAGCCCGAGCTCGTCGGGGTCGGGTGGTAGAGGATCGAGCGGCGGGGGAAGTGGCGGAGGCGGTGGGAGCGGGTTCTGAGCTTGTCGCGATGTCACTCAGACGAGGAATGGGCGCCGTTAGGTTTGAACTCACTTCCCGATGCGACGCAGCTGCGAGGCGGTGAGAAGCCACTCAAGCGTCCCACCGCTCGCCGTTACAGGCGACGAGAGCTCGAGAAGAGCCGCGCCTCCTTTGCTCATTGCGACTCGCGAATCCCGCACCCCGGTCATGAGCCACGACACCAGCTTGCCGAGGTGAGGCTCGTGTCCAACGATCGCGACGCCCTTAGCCGACTCGTGCTGCTCCAGCCATCCAACGAGAGCAGATGGATCACTCTCTGGCGAGAGCGCCTGCACGGTGTCAACGGGTAGATCTCCGTAAGCCTTCGCGACGATTTCTGCCGTTTGCTGCGCTCGCAACAGTGGGCTGGCGCCAATGACGTCGATGGTTTCAACGATCTCCCGGAGACCGGCGGCGACCTCCTTCATCTTTCGCTTGCCAGGCTTCGTGAGCGGTCGGCGCGAGTCGTCCAGGCCGCTTGTGGCGAATGTTTCGGCCTCTTCCGCGATACCGTGTCTGATGACCAGTAACTGCATGCGCGTCGGCAAAGAGTGTGTCACTGCGGCTCGGCAGTCTACGTGAAACGTATCTTTAGATTGAACGCGTTTCCAGTTGGTGATTCAAGCTCGCGGGGCCGAGAAACAGGAGCACGGATGAATGCTGGCGTGCGTCAGTAATGACACTTCCCGGTCATATCTTCACCGCACCTGATGGCGTGCGCGGCTTCGACACGGCCGGTTCGGTCACGCCGAGCGCAGCAACAGCTTCCCGGCGCCACGGCTACAGGTTCTGCGTTCGGTACGTCCGCAGAGATAAGCCGCACGCTTCCGCTCTCAGCGTGAAGGAGGCGAAGAATCTTCTCGTCGCGGGAATCGGGTTGATGCTCGTTCAATACGTCGAGTCCGACACCGCATGGATTCCCACCGCGGCGAAAGGCACCAGGAATGGGAGCGTCGCCGCCTCCGAGGCGGAAAAGCTTGGAGTGCCGTGGGGAGTCACCGTTTGGTGCGATCTCGAGGGCGTCAAGCCGGGGACTCCGGCGCAGAAAGTCATCGACTACTGCAATCATTGGCATGCCGCCGTCAGCAGCGCCGGTTATGTGCCTGGAGTGTATGTCGGTTATCGCGCGGGACTCAGTCCGACGCAACTCTACGGTGCCTTGCGATTCACTCACTACTGGGGCGCGTACAACCTCAACTCCGACCAGTACCCGGCAGTGCGCGGTCTCCAAATGAAACAATCGCTGCGTCGGCAGAGGGACTCGGTGCCGAATACAAGCATCGACTTCCAGGTCGACAAAATCAGCGCCGACGCACTCGGCGGCCGCCCTACAGTGCTCGCGATGGACGGGTGGCCAGAGCTTCCCTGATGTTCCTGGCCAGTGAGGATCCGGCCCACATCGCTTGACCCTTCATTCGGGATTTGCAACATTGGCGGTTTAGCGCAGAGGCCACATGCTGGAAGCAATCCCGACGAACATCTTTTCGACCACCTTTCGACTCCAGCAACAGAACCAGTTGCTGGGTGAAGTCGCCACCTCGATCTGGCGCGAGAAAGGTCGGCTCGAGCTCGAGGACGGCACTTACAAGACATATAGAGAGGGACTGTTCAGCGGCGATTTCCTCCTCGAGCACAACGGCAAGGTCGTCGCTCGCGCATCGAAGCCGAGCGCGCTCCAGAACAGATTCGAAGTCGAGCTGCCAAATCGACGGCTGGTACTCCGCAAGCTCTCGGTGTGGAACCGGCGCTTTGGCTTGTTCGATGGCGAGCAACAGATAGGCAGTATCTATCCGCTCGGAGTATTTACGCGCCGCTCAAACATCGATCTGCCCGCTGACTGGCCCTTGGCAATCCGGGTTTTTCTGTTCTGGCTCGCCTTCGTGATTTGGAAGCGTCAGAACCAAGCCGCGGCTTCTTGACGGTCAGAACATTCTGATTCGCCAGATTGACGCCCCTCGCGTTATCGCCTCAGGCCGGAGGGGCTGACGCTTCCGGCGCTCTCCTGCCCGTTGTGTCCTCGGACGCTCTGCTAGAACTCGCCGAAGGGGAGATTCCGGTCGGCAGAGCGATCGAGTCCTTGTTTTCGACCTCGAAGTAGTCGTTCGAGCTCACGTGAGCGACTTGTCCGTCCAGATAAGTCTGAATCGCATTTACCGATTCGCCTTCCCATATACAGATGCCGCGTGTGCCATTCTTGTTCGGAAAGCACTGATGCAACTTCACGTGCCCCGGAAGATTTGGGACGATCTCTCCTGCTTTGGCCCAGAATGCTTCCGGATCCTGTATGGTGTGCTGCACTGCGACGAACATGATTGCCTCCCAGCGTGAGCTGCGAATCGTGGGTTCACCATCACCTGCGCCCAACGATGGGCTGTTTGACGTGTAGGTCAATAGTCTGTTCTGCAACGTGCGCCACCAAGCCATGGAGTCGCTGAAGACATCCCAAAGGCGACAGCGAATCGATTGATATAAAACCGACATCGTGGTGATATGAAATCAGCATTGCGTTGCGGATTCGCCGTCGCGGTGTTTGGAGGAGGCAGTCACATTGAGAGACTCCTATGCCCGGTGAGCCATGGGATCCGGTTGAGCGCGACCGCCGATACGCGAGCTGCAAGCGTGCCGGCCTGCGACGGCTCATCTCCGAAGGCGATTCCTGGTTCGATTATCCTCCCCACCCTAACATCATCGATTTCCTGGATGGGGAGGGATTCTGGGCCATCAAGCGATTCGAGAAATCAGGTGACACGCTCGAAAACATCGCGAGTGACGCAAATCTCGCGCGACTCGCCAGCACCGCGCAGAAGGAGAAGCCCGAAGCAATCCTGCTCAGCGCCGGTGGAAATGATCTCTTCACGGATATTCCGGAACAGCCAACGCTGCGTTGGATCTGGCGTGCGCTTACGCTGTTCGACCCGTCCAAGACCGCCGCCGAACATGTCAACCGCCTCCCATGGGACGAAAAAAAGACCGAGCTGCGGCGGGGCTTCGTTCGAGTCATCGGCGCGCTAAGCGAGTACGCGCCGATCCTGATACACGGATACGATTATCTCACCGCATCCGGCGAGAAAGCGATGTACGATGGGTTCCGGCCCGCTGGGCCGTGGATTCTTCCGTCGATGCGTGATCGCGGAATCGACGATCAAAATCTGCAGACCGCGATTCTGGGGGTGCTCATCGATGAGGTAAACGAGATCATTGGAGCATTGGAACGCACATATCCCGACTCCGTGATCTACGTCGATCTTCGCGGAAGTCTTCGTCCTGGTCTCGATTGGATGAACGAGATACATCCCACCGAAGACGGCTTTCACAAAGTCGAAGAACGCTTCCGCGACACGTTGATAAACCGCCTGCCCGATGGGCAACGACGGAGACGAGCACCATGACGCTGTCGCTAGGAGGCCGACTCGCTCTCGCAATGACATGCCTCGCCACTGCCGAGCTCCCCGCTCAGAAGCACGTACCGGACGATTCTATCGGGGCAATGGTCGGCGTCGGGTCGCGGTTGCTCTGGCGCGATATCAGCCTCGCGGATGCTCCTGGCTTGCAGAGCGGCATCGCATTCCCTGTTCGGTTTCCGCGATTTCCGCTGCAGCTCGAGCTGGACGGTTGGACGGCCCTCGCGAAGCGGTCGAGTGCGGAATTCAGCGATCAGTACGCTGCGAACGTGCACTACCAATGGATTCTGGCCGACCGGCCTCATCCCAAGTCACTGGTGTTCGGATACACCGAATACTGGAATCCCATCAGGCGGCCATTGAACCCGCCGAGTCGTGACAACACTCGTGAGCTGACCGTGAGCGGTCTGTTCGATATCGGAATTCCGCAACAAGGAATTCGAACGGTTCACTTTCAGCTCGACGCGGCCCGTGACCTGGCTCGGGAAAACGCCACCTGGTTAAGAGGTGCTGCGAACGCATCGATCGGCACAACGCTTCAAGGAACGCACACCGACTACAGCCTCGCCGCGATTCTGGTAGCATCTTTGAGCGCCAGCGACCTTCGCGGGCCGCGATTGTTGGAACCACGGCCCGCTTTTGGGTTTCACAGTGCGGACGTGGAGCTCGATTTCCAAATTCGCGCCCGGATGCCGGCGCTCGACGCGACGACGACCTTGCAGCTTGCCACTACAGTGCGAGCGAACCGACTCGGCGCAAACGTAGGCTGGGTTGCACTTCGGCAGTCGTTTCTCCTGCTCTGAACAGAGGCACCAATGAATGGAACCGCCATCGCCGAGGGTAAGTCTCGTGCGCCTGAGCAAGCGGATAAGGCTACGCAATATTCGGTCGCGCCCCCCGGATCCGAATCAATTGTCGAAACCGCCAAGCAAAGAATCGCGATCTTTGTGGCTCACGGAATGGGTCAGCAGATTCCGTTCGAAACTCTCGATGCGATTGCGGAGTCGCTCCGGGCATACGACGCTGCGTTGACCGGTCGCCGCAACAAACCCGCTAGCAATACCATCAAATCCGACGACGGATCGTGGCTGCAGCGGGTGGAGCTCGATCTCAAATCAGGCACCAGCCAGGTCGAAGCCCACGTTTACGAAGGCTATTGGGCGCCGCTCACCGAAGGGAGAATCACGTTGCGCCAGGTCATGAATTTTTTGGCGGGAGCGGGGAGCAACGGATTGAAGATCGCGCGTCGCACCTTCCGGCGGTGGCTTCTGGGGGAGTATCGGGCCTTTCCCACGCCCATTCGAATTGTGCTTTACCTGCTGGTAGCACTGGCGACGGTTGCCGCTCTGGTAGCACTCAATTCCACGATCGCGATCGTCGTCGCCACGCGTGCGCTGTTCAGCCAAAAGCCATGGTGGCTAACGGACGGGCTGTTCGCGGATCTGACGACAACCTTCAACGCGGTCGTGACTACAATGGCTGTGTTCGGCGCGTCGCTCGCCATCGCGCATTACATGCGGCGCTTGAAGGTGCCCGTACTGGCTCGCAAGACCTGGGCATGGGTTACACTGCCCCTTTTTGCTCTGACCGTGTTCGTCGTCATTCTCGCCGGTGTCTCGGTCCTCAGCCTTCTTTTCCTGCACATCCGCGGAAGTGTCGCGGACAGCGCCGAGCTCTGGCAAGCGTTTTTCTCCAAAGGCTCGATCGATCGGTTCAACGCGCACTTCGACACGTGGGCGCTGGCGTTAGTGCTGATCGCGGCGGGCTTGAGGCTGCTTTGGTGGGTCGCAGTCATTGTCTGGAGGGTTCTCCGCGATCTCGGCGAGCCGCATGGGCGGTGGCTCACCATCGTAATAGTCGTCGTTTTTCTGCTCCTCGTCCTGGCGCTCATCTTCCTGGTGCTCCGATTTCTCGGGGCTGCTCATGACAGCGAGGGATTGCTGACTGCCCAGCGGGGCGTAGCCTGGCCGCTACTGCTCGTAGCCAGCGCTTTCATCCGCCTGGTTCTCGTCCAGTTCGTAGGGGACGTGGCCATCTACGTCATGCCGTACAAGCTCGACGCGTTCAACGACCTTCGGAAGGAGATAAAGGAAACTGTCTACAAGGTCGCGCACGCGGTCTACGCGCTGAAAGACCAATCAGGTACAGGACTGGAGTACGACCGCGTAATCGTGCTCGGTCATTCTCTCGGGAGCGTGATCGCGTACGATGCGCTCAACCGCCTGATTCACGAAGACAGAGTGGCCGCGCCGGCCAGCGCTCTGCACGTCGTTGATCGCACGCCGCTCTTCTTGACGTTTGGTTCGCCCCTCGACAAGACGGCATTCATTTTCGGCGCCCAAGGACACGGCACCACCGAAGCTCGTGAGTCGCTCGCCGCTTCCGTACAGCCGCTCATTCAGAACTACGACTACAGACCGAAGCAGTGGATCAACATCTATTCGCCATGGGACATCATCAGCGGATATCTCGATCTCTATGATCTCCCAGGCGCTACAAATTCGAAGAAGGTGGATAATCGGAAGGATCCGGAAGCCACGACTCTGCTGATGGCGCACACCGAGTATTGGAACGACCGTCTTCTGATTCAGACTCTCTACAACGCGGTCTGAGCGAAGGTAGCCGTCACGAAACAACAAATGGCAAACATTACGCTCCGAATTCCCATGATCAGCGCGGCCGGACCATTACAACCACGACAGGTCAGCCGCGAGTTTCAAGGTGCGATGCCGCCAACCGAATCCGTAACCTTCGTAGCCAGGATCATTCGAGACGGGCTCGAGACCGCGCATTATCCGGAATACAAGCGCCTGATCGCGAATTCTGACGAGTGGTTGGTTCAACAAATCGCCTTGGCTACCGCGGTCCATGACGACGTTTGGATTCGCAACGGATTCATCCCACTCAGCGAGTGGACACCAACTCGCGGCGAATAACGCAGCGCTTGTTTTGGACAAGGCGTCAGCGCGACAGGCGGTCACCAATCAGCTTGGCGACTCGCGGATCATCCTTCTGACCGAGCCAGAATAGCGCTCGAGCCCGCATGCGCCTGTCACTGTCCTCGCGCGCTATACGCATCAGCTCGTTAAAAGCGGCGTCGTCCTGCCTCTGCGACAGCACGAAGATCGCATGCTCGCGCAACTCCGGATCCGCTGCGCCGCGATAAAATGCGACGAGATCCTTCGTCGGCGTCGCTTCCCTCTGCCCCGCCCAGAATAGCGCGCTCTTACGCATCTTGAGCGGCTCGCCGGTATCGCGCGCGCGCGCGATCAGCCACGCCGAGCCGGCCGACGCGTCCTCGCCCATCCCCTGCAGAATCGCATCCTTCAGCTTGTCGCTGGCGAGGCGCGGATAAACGCTGCGCAGGTACGCGAATTCATTCCCCGGTGTGTCGCCCCCGTGCGACAGCGAGAAGATGGCGTGTTCGCGAATGCGCTCGTCCTCCCTGCCATTCTCGATCACCCCGTGCAACGCTGCGAGAGCGCGCGGGTCGCCGCTCTGACCCAGCCAGAACACCCCTGACGCCCGAGTGCCTGACGTCCCGGTGCGCACCAGATCGATCAGCGCAGGAACTCCGACGCCGTTGTCGAGAAGGCTGAGCGCTGCCATCGCAGCGGTGGCGAGTCCCTTTTTCCCGGGCCCCTCGTCGTCTTCATCAATGTCGTCACCAGTCGGCGCGGCTCCGCCTCCGCGCGCAAACTCGACGAGCACCGGAACTACTCGCGCGTCACCCAGCAATCCGATCCATTGAATGCCCTGGCGGCGGGTCTCCTGGAGCCGCGCATCGTCGCGCGCCAGAGAAATGAGGCGTGGCACCGCGATGGGATCATCGGCCAGCACGGCGGGAAGGAGAAGCCGCGACTTGTCTCCGCCGCGACCGCCGCCCTCGATCTGTGGAACGAGTCCGAAGAAATACGTAGCGGCTTCGCTCGGTATAACGGTGCCGAGATCGGTGACGCGCTCGCTCGTGCGAGGCCAGTCACCGCTCACGTAAGTCTTTACTCTGGTGACTTTTCCGTTGGCGACGGAGAGCGCGACGCGGACCGGCCCCGGCCGACAATTGGGCGCGTTCCAGTCACCAATCGATTGGAACGACTCGGCGAAGAGAGCCTTGCGGAACCCGATCAAGTCTCGGCCATCTCCGCATGTGCCGGGACGCCCGCCGAATTGAACGTGTACGACGCCGTCAGGCGCTCTGCTAACCCGCTGCGCCAAAGTGTTCTGAGCCAGCGCTGGAGTCGAGACAGCCGCGACCGTGGTGGCGAACGCAATCGCGACGGTTGTACCGATGAATGAAGAACGCACGAGACGGCTCCGTGGAACGATGTCAGAGTTTGCCCGTGCTGAGCTCACGGGACGGGTCGTTCTTCTGACAACCTGACCCGCGAATTGGTTGAGGGTCGGCCGGACGCGACCGTTCCGCGGCCACTCACCGCCAGCTTGCTGCCGTCCGCGCCCGAACACCGCTCGAAACCAATTGTCGAGCTGCCACTCGCGTGATTTTTGCCCCGTCGAGATCGAGATGAGAAATAATTCCTTGCGGGTGCATTTGTTCATTCTGGTATCCCTCGCGGCTGCTGCGTGCGGCACCGCGGCGCGGTTTCCGGTGTCTGCGGGGATGGGCAGCCATCCGGTGCTGCCTCCTCCCGAGGAAGCACTGATCCCCGTTGTAAACGTCGTGACGGCGAAAGGCTGGCCGCCCGACGCTACGCCGACAGCAGCCGACGGATTGACGGTGCGCGCATTCGCGCGCGGACTCGACCACCCGCGCTGGATTTACGTGCTTCCGAATGGCGACGTCCTCGTCGCGGAAACGAACGCCCCGAGACGACCCGATGACGGGAAAGGAATCAAGGGATTCTTCTTCAAAGTCTTTCAGAAGAAGGCGGGAGGCGCGGTGCCAAGCGCCAACCGTATCACCCTGCTGCGTGATACCGACGGTGATGGTGTAGCGGACATTCGGACCGTGTTCCTCTCTGACCTCCACTCGCCATTCGGGATGGCGCTGGTCGGCGACGCCCTTTACGTCGCGAATACCGATGCCGTGGTGCGCTTTCCGTACACGAAGGGGGCGACGCGCATTTCTATGGCTGGGAAAAAGCTCGTTGATCTTCCCGGCGGCCGGATCAACCACCACTGGACGAAGAACGTCATCGCCCGCGCTGACGGATCGAAGCTTTATGTGTCCGTAGGCTCCAACAGCAATGCGGCAGAGAACGGAATCGGCAAGGAGGAAGGACGCGCGGCGATCTGGGAAGTAGATCCCGCCACTGGCCGCCATCGCATCTTCGCATCGGGTATGCGAAATCCCGTCGGGCTGGCGTGGGAACCTGCGAGCGGCCAGTTGTGGGCGGCCGTCAACGAGCGCGACGAGCTTGGGAGCGATCTCGTGCCCGATTACATCACCCACGTCCGAGACGGCGGGTTTTACGGCTGGCCATACAGCTACTATGGAAAGCACATCGATTCGCGAGTCGAGCCACAACGTCCCGATCTGGTCGACCGCGCCCTCGTTCCCGACTTTGCCCTCGGGCCGCACACCGCATCCCTCGGCCTCGCCTGGTCGGGCTCGACATCACTGCCCGCCCGATTCAACGGCGGAATGTTCGTGGGACAGCACGGCTCGTGGAATCGCAAACCCCGCAGCGGCTACAAGGTGATCTTCGTCCCGTTTGCTGACGGCATGCCGGCTGGCGAGCCGGTCGATGTGTTGACCGGCTTCGTCAGGGAAAACGGTGACGCCATGGGACGCCCGGTTGGTGTCGCAATCGATAGATCCGGCGCGTTGCTGGTCGCGGATGACATTGGGAACGTCGTCTGGCGGGTTACCCGCTCCCAATCGCGCTAATACCACTTCGGGCGGCAGATATCGGGGAACCTTCGGGTAGGCGGCGCATGTAACATGATCGTCTTTAATGATGAGGCCCAAATGCTCGCCCGTGTGCGTTAACGTCTGAGTGTCCCTACCCGTCTAATCTTAAACTCTCCCTCCTGGAGCCTCCACATGATCAAACGATCCTACCTGGTTTGCGGCGCAGGTCTTCTCCTGGCTATCGCTGCCTGTGACAAGTCCACCGGTTTATCAACGGGCATCAGCCAGTCCGACGCAGACCAGCTCGCCGCCGACATGGATGCGCTCTCGACCCTCGGCACCGCTGACTTCGGCCTCGGCCCGTCGTTCTCAGTCAGTGTTGATGGCAGCGGAGCCTCCGCTTCAGTCAGCACTGCGCCGATCACCATCGACAATCAGTTCACCGTCACCAAGCAATGCCCGCAGGGTGGACAAGTTGTGATCGCTGGGCGGACCACCGGCACCGGCGACCCCACCACCCACAGTCTTTCTGTCGAGACAGTCGCGACGAAGACCGACACAGACTGCGCATTCCAGACGAAACACGGCATTGTCACCCTGAACGGGAATCCGAACATCGCTTACGACGGAAAGCTGAACATCGTGAACGGAGCGCTGTCGGGGCTGCAGACGCAGACGCACAAGGGCAGCTTCACGTGGGCGCGCACCGGCGCATCGGGTACGTGCGACGTCGATCTGAGCTCTTCCTACGATCCCGCTACGCACACCGTAACGGTGACAGGCACCTTCTGCGGCCATACCGTGAACGTGACGCGCACTCGAAGCTGATTAGCCAACAAGTCGACGCTGACAAGAAAGAGCTCGGCGATTTGCCGGGCTTTTTTTTGACTCCGTCAATGGCAGCGGCACTTCGATTTCGCTCGGGCTGGCATCTATGACGGAGGGTTATACGGATGCTCCGGATGGGTCGGATGCTCCGGATTTTTGTTGTTGTTATTTCTAGGTAGAGCTCCGCAAGGCGCCTGATGCATCGCGAGCGGCAGTGAGCAAGAAATCCCGGCCCGCCAAGTTGGAGCCCTACCGCGACCAGGAGCGATCCGGAGCATTCGTCATTATCCGGAGCATCCGTATAACCCTCCGTCAGATGCGCCGGCCCGAGCGGCACGTTGCCGGGCTCTTTTGTTTGCCGTACCCGCGCTTAAAACCGCAGTCCGAAGTTGAGAGGATAGACGCCCTTCTCCAATTGCCGGACATCGAACGCGTGAAGCGCTTCCTCGATGAAGAGCTCGTGTGACCCGATCCGCGCCTTGATGCCCAGACCTCCGTTCACTCCGAGAGAGAAGCCGTTCCGGGAGTAGAAGTAAGGGAGGTCCGTAACAAGCGCCCACCCGTTTGCTGGCCATGTGTTGAGCGTGGTGTAGTAGATGCCCGTGCCGCCTTTGAGATACGGGGTGAATCTCGATACACCGAACAGATCGTAGGACGCGCCGGCAGTGAGCCCGCCGTATCTCCTTGAGATGCTTGTCCAACAGTCGCATTGCGGGTCGGAGCTGCGATTCATTTTGCGCGGAGCGTCAGTCCCTACCATCAGCGAGATGTGGCGCGCAAGCCGGCTATTTGCCGATTGCCATGAACGCGTAAGGTTGGCCACCATTCGCGCGTCCACACCGGGATCGCGAGTCCGCAGATCGAGGTGGGTAGGATCAACCCCGACCGAGAGCGACCATTTGGGTGGCTCGGGCGTTGTGCCCTGCGCAGATATCGATGCAAGCGGCAGTGCCAATGCGAGAGAGCTCGCTGCGACGACTTGGCGAATATGCATGTGGACTCCTGTCGTGATGGCAACCAGCTTCATTCCTTGCGGTAGGATTCTTTCCGCGTTCCTTGATCACCGGGTTGGACCCGTGCGGTTGGCAAGGGGTTGCCTGTGATCATCGGCGCGCCTTCCTCACCGTAGCGGTGAGGCAGTACGGAAGCCGCGCCGGATAGGGTAACTTGGATGGTAATTTCCTATCCACGGCTACACTTCGCGGGGCCTTTGCTTGCCTCTGCCGATTCAGCGAATCCGGGAGCTCCTCGCTCCGACCTACACCATTGACCGCGAGCTCGGTCGCGGTGGGATGGCTACGGTCTGCCTCGCGCAGGATACCAAGCACGAGCGCGTCGTCGCGCTCAAGGTCCTCCACCCGGGGCTCGCCGAGTCGCTGGGCCCCGAGCGCTTCCTCCGCGAGATCAAGGTCGCGGCGCGCCTCAGCCACCCGCACATCCTCCCGCTCTTCGATTCGGGCGAAGTCGAGGGATTCCTCTACTATGTAATGCCGTACATCGAGGGCGAGTCGTTGCGCGAGCGCCTTGAGCGCGAACACCAGCTCCCAGTCGACGAAGCGGTTCGCCACACCTTCTCGATCGCCTCGGCGCTCGACTACGCCCACCGGCAGAATGTCATCCACCGCGACGTGAAACCCGAGAACGTGATGATGTTCGAAGGCGAAGCGATGGTAATGGACTTCGGCATCGCGAAGAGCGTGATCGAATCCGGCGAGCGAAGCATCACGAGAAGCGGCGCTCTGTTCGGCACGCCGGCGTACGTCAGTCCCGAACAGGCGGCAGGCGCCGGACAGGTCGACGGACGCGCCGACCAGTACAGCCTGGCCGTCGTTCTTTACGAGATGCTGGCGGGCGAGCGCCCATTCAGCGGCATCCCGGAAGTCGAAGCGTTCGCGAAGCGGTTCAACGAAACGCCAACGCCCATTCGGAAGCTGCGCGAGGGTGTTCCCGAATCGGTCGAGACTGCACTGACCAAAGCCATGTCTCCGGATCCCGACGTTCGGTACGGCAGCATTGCCCTGTTCGCGCAAGCGATCGGCGCCGGCGGTGTCGGCGTTCCTATCGTCATACACACGACGCCGGGTCCGACTGTGTCCGCCGCAAAGTCCGTCGCCGTCCTGCCGTTTACCAACATGAGCGCTGACGCGGACAACGAATACTTCGCTGACGGCATTGCGGAAGAGATCATCAACGCGCTGACCAAGGTTCAATCTCTGAGGGTCGCGTCACGCACATCCTCCTTCGCATTCAAGGGGAAGAACGAAGTCATCGGCGAGATCGGACGCAAGCTCAAGGTCTCGACGGTTCTGGAGGGGAGCGTGCGCAAGGTCGGCAACAAGCTCCGCATCACTGCCCAGCTGATAAATGTCGCCGACGGTTATCACCTGTGGACGGAGCAGTACGACCGCGAGATGGAGGACATCTTCGCGATCCAGGAGGACATCTCGCAGGCGATCGTCAAGTCGTTGAGGGTGATCCTTAGCGAGGGCGAGAAGCTCGCGATGGGCAAGGTGCGGACGATCGACGTCAACGCGTACGACTACTATCTTCGCGGGCGAAAATTCTTTCACCAGCACCGCCGCAAGAGCCTCGAGTATGCGGTGCAGATGTTCGAGAAGGCGATAGAGATCGACTCGACCTACGCTCTCGCTTACGCCGGCATCGCCGTCGCCAGCTCACTTCTTTATACCTATTTCGACCGGCGCACCGTCAACTCCATTCAGGCGGACGTCGCCAGCCGGAAAGCCCTCGAGCTCGCGCCGGATCTAGCCGAGGCGCACCTGGCCCGCGCAATAGCGTTGCGGCTCGGCGAGCACGCAGACGAGGCCGAGCACGAATTTGAGGCGGCGATCAAGCTCGACCCGAAGCTGTTCGACGCATTCTACTTTTACGGCCGCGCCAAGAAATACCAGGGCCGCTACGCCGAGGCAGTGAAGCTGCTAGAGCGTGCCGCGCAGCTACAGCCGGAAGACTTCCAGGCGCCGGCTTTTCTGGGCGGCTCGTATGCCGGGTTGGGAATGCGCGCTGAAGCGAACGCGGCGAGGCGCCGCGCGGTAAAGCTGATCGAGCAGCGACTCGACCTGAACCCCGATGATGCGCGCGCCTACAACCTCGGCGCGACGACTCTGGCGAAGCTCGGAAACATTCCCCGGGCACTGGAGTTCGCGGCGAAGTCGTTGTCCATCGAGCCCGATGACCCTCTGGTGCTGTACAACGTCGCCTGCCTGTATGCGCTGATCGACAAGCGCGAGGAAGCACTCGGCTATCTCGAGCGCGCGATCACGAATGGGTTCGGTCACAAGGAGTCGATGGCGAACGATCCCGATCTCGATTCGATTCGCAAGAGTCCGTGGTTTCAGGCCATAGCGCAGGCGATGTCTCCGAGCTGAGGGGCCGGAAACGTCGCTGGCGCCGTAGGTGTAACGGTCCCAGGTTCAACGCATACAATGCTCCCACTCCTCTTCTTCGCCCAGCTCTCCGCTGCCCCGGATCCCGTTTACTCATCCGAGAGAGTACGCGACCTCGTTGCGCGCGCGGCTATTGCCAACCACGCGCCTCCGCCCGAGCTCCGCGGCTACCGAGCCCGAGTAGAGAGCGAGTTCTCACTCATGATCCGTGACACGCTCGGCCGCGAGCGCGCCGGTCAGATCGAGCAGCTGGCATCGAGAGTCCAGTGGAGCCGCGACGGCAGCTACGACATGCACGTCATCGGTTACCGCTCGCAAACCCTCGGCGCGCCGATCTCGACTCTGAGTTTCGTTCGGGGTTGGACGGAACCGTCTCTCTACGGTGATCGTCTGCTGCTAGGCGTTCAGCTCGGCGCGCCTCCCGGTCCCAAAGCAGCGAAGGCGCAAAAAAGAGGGGGTGACTGGATCGTCGCCGTGCATCCGTTCTCGTACGATCGCGACCGCTACTACCGCTTCTCCGGCGGGGATACGGTCGTCGTCATGCGCACGGCCGGGCGCTCCATTCCCCTGGTCCGCTTACACGTAACCCCCCGTCTCGGGGACGCCACACGCCTCGCCGCCTTCGATGGGGAGATCGATCTCGACGCCGATCGCCAGCAGATTGTGCGCATGCGGGGACAATTCGTCGTCTTGGCGAAAAAGGGCCGTCCAACTCTCGCGCCATTGCCCGGACTCGTCGGCGTCGTGTACTGCGAGTTCGTCAACGCGGAAATCGACGGGCGCTACTGGCTCCCCGCATTTCAACGAACCGAGCTCCAATCGACCTTCGCCCTGCTCGGCCAGACGCGGGCCGTCATGCGCGTGGTGTCACGCTTCTCCGATCACGTCATCGAGACGAGCGGCACGCTGGTGGCAGTGGACGCCCCGCTTCAGAACACACATCGCACAACCTGGGCTTCGTCAGACAGTGTCAGTCGGTTCGGCGACTGGACTACCTCACTCGGCGTTGCGACGTCTGAAGTGAATGCGAACGATTTCGACGATGTCGGCCCCGATGTATGGAAGGAGACCGGACATCCCCGCCTCGACATCACCCCAACCAGGACGGACAATGTTTTCAGATACAACCGCGTCGAAGGTCTGTACACGGGTCTCGAAGCCAACTTTCGCATGCGGAGCGCGGCGCCTGGATTAAGAGCAGGCGGGTCGCTCGGATGGGCGTGGACAGAGCGTACGTTGCGCGGTGGAGCCCACCTCACACTGCGCCGGGAGCACTGGACTACGGGCGCGCGCGTCGAGCGGTCGCTCGCGTCGACGAATGATTTCACGCCGCCGCTCAATCCGGAGAGCGGCGGGCTCGCGGCGATGTTCGGGTCCGTCGACGATTTCGACTACGTCGATCGACGCGTCGCGCTGGGTTCGGTTACGAGAGTGCTGGGCTCGGCCGACAACGCGCTCCTGACGCTCCAGCTCGGAGCGGGCGGAGACCGCGCCGAGGTGGCGAGGCTTGTTCATGGCGTGCCTGGAGGAGGAACGTTCCGGCCGAACCGCGGATCCGCCGAAGGCAATTACGCGCTCGGTGTTCTCGAGGCCGAGGTGCATCCGGGTGTTAGCGGTGACTTCGTGCAGCCCGGCCTCGGAGCCAGGCTGCATTACGAGATCGGACGTGGCGCGCTCGCATGGCAGCGAGCCGAGTTGCTGCTTGCGGGGAGAAAATATCTGGGACCGATCGCTCTCTCGCTACAGGCGGACGCCGGAGGGGTGTTCGGCACGGTGATACCCCCGCAAAAACTTTTCGAGGTGGGCGGGAGCGGAACACTCCCCGGTTACGAATACAAGGAATTCGCGGGCGACCGCGCCGCGCTACTCAGCGGTCACGTGAGCTACGCGTTTCCCCTCTGGCGAATGCCGCACCGGTTGTGGCGAACGCTCTTCGTTCCCGGAGTCGCGCCGGGAGTTGCCGCAGGATTGCAGGGAGGATGGGCCTCGATTTCCAGCGACGCCGCGCGCGCTGCGGTGACTGCGCTCGGAGCGGCGTGGAGCACGACGCCAGTGTCTCGTGCGACGGACGGTTTCCGTGCAACATTCGGCTTTGGGCTGACCTTCTTTTCCGGAAGCGCGCACATCGGCGTCGCCAGGCCTGTGGACCAGAAGGCGCCGTGGCGGTTCGTCTGGGGCCTCGGACAGAATTTCTGAGGCTTTAGAAGCGCTTAATAGGAATAGGGAACTTCTTGAGGTCCGGTTTCTCCTCCAGACCGCTGGCCGTCAGTGCGCCTCGTCCTCGAGCCAGAGATGGAGCGCGGCGTATGCCCGCCAAGGGCGCCAGCGCTCCCCGCGCGCGCGGAGCTCGCGCGGGGTGGAGACTTCCGCCGCGCGTTGCAGCGCCCGATCCGTGACTGAGAAAGCGTCGGGCCAGTAGAGCGCGCGCATCACGATCGTCGTCGCGACCTGATCGCCGACGCCGGTGATTTCTGTGAGCGCGCGGCGCGTCGCGGTCACATCGCTCCCGGGCTCCAGCCGTAGCGTACCATCCGCGACGAGCCGCGCGACCGCGACCGCCGCGTTTGCCCGGCGCCGAGGAATCCCGAGCGCTTTGAGGCGGGCGCTACCGGCGTCGGCCACCCGCGCCGCGGTCGGTGCGAGCCGAGACAGCGCCGGAATCCCGGTCTCCAACGGCTCGCCGAGCGCCCATGCTACGCGGCGAGCTGGATCCCTTGACGACATCCCGCGACCGGCGCGCGCGCGGCCACGCAGCAGCGCGCGGAGCGCGACGTCGAATCCGTCGATCGCGCCGGGGATGCGCACACCGGGTCGCCGAGCGACGAGCGCGCCGAGCCCACCCTGCGCCAGGTGCGCGTCGATCACCGTGGGCTCCGCGTCCAGATCGAAGAGCTGTCGCAGGCGCGCGAGCAGTGGCATGAGAGCCGGCACGAGGGACGGCGAGACAGCGACGTTGACGTGACTCGCCTGCGTGTTCGCCCGCCGTCGCGCGATCGGCGCGGGGGCGCGGAGGCGTACATCGGCTCGCCACCCATCCGTCTGCAAAGCGGCATCCTCGACGATGACGAAGCCGCTGCGTCCTTCGACGTGGATCGTGCGGGCATAGCGACGGCCATCAACGATCTCCACGCCGTCGATTGCGTCGCACCGCAGAAAGGCGAGCAGCGCGTCCCAGGCGAACGGCGCCCGGTAAGCGAGGCTGAGCCGCAGCGGTGCGTCGTCCTCGGCCAATGGCGCCTTCTCCACCCCACGCGCGCGCGGGGCGCGCCTGACTGCGCTCGGAGTCATGCGGTACTGCTCGCGGAACGCCGCGTTGAAACGGCGCAGGCTCTGGAAGCCGCTGGCGTACGCAACGCGTGTCACCGCGAGACCGGTATCGGCGAGCAGCTGCTTGGCGAGGAGCAGGCGATGAGTCTGCGCGAGCCCGAGCGGTGAGACGCCGATCTCGTGCTCCAGCGCGCGGCGCAGGTGTCGCTCGCCGACGCCGAGATCGCGGGCGAGGTCCGCGACGGTGCGGCCGTTCAGCGCCCCCGCGGCAATACGGTGCGCGGCGGCACGAGCCAGGCGCGGGACCGCGTCGATGGGGGCGCATCCCGGCGCGAGCTCGGGACGGCAGCGCATGCATGGGCGAAAGCCGGCGCGCTCCGCCGCCGCCGCGGAACGGAAGAATCGGCGGTGGTCGCGATAGGCCACGCGTGCCGGGCACACCGGCCGGCAGTAGACGCGCGTCGTCGTGATGCCGACGAAGAAAACGCCATCGAAGCGCGCGTCGCGCGCGTCGAGCGCGCGCGCGAAGACGTCGGCACGGAGTGCGAGAAACGGGACGGTCGGGCCGGTCACGATGCGAAGGTAGCTCATACGCTCTCAAACCGTCTCGCCGAATTCGGACCTCGAACTCGGCGTCCGCGGGAATTGCGAGTCCGATTCCGGCACGCGCGCGCCGCGGCGCCTCCCTATGGTGATGGTGCGAGCGAACGACCGCTCCGCGTCCGTAACCCGGACCAACGTGAAACATCGCAAGGAGGATTCGATGCGCCAAATCTCATGTGCCGTCCTGATCGCCGTTTTGGCTGGCTGTAGCAACGAAACACAGGTCACCCAACCACCAGCTCCGTCCGCGGATGCGTCCGCGCAACGGAGTCCGAACACGCAATACGAGATCACCAAGTTCTCCTCGTCCCTTGGTGGAACAGTGAGTCGTGGCGACGCCATCAACAATCGAGGCTGGGTAGCGGGCTTCTCGAACCTGCCCGGGAACCAGACCAGGCATGCGGCCCTCTGGCGAGACGGATCGATACTCGACCTCGGCACACTGGGCGGGCCGAACAGCAGCGTCGTCTGGCCCGGGCTGAACAATCAGGGCACGGTCGTCGGCATCGCCGAAACCGCCGACATCGACCCGCTTGGAGAGGAGTGGAGTTGCACAGCGTTTTTCCCCACCGTGACCGGGAATATCTGCCTTGGGTTCGTGTGGGAAGATGGCGTGATGACCGCGCTGCCCACGCTGGGCGGCAACCAGGGCTTCGCCACCGGCGTCAACAGCCGAGGGCAGGTGGTCGGGTGGGCGGAGACTCCCGTTCATGACCCGACCTGCAACTCGCCCCAGGTCCTCCAGTTTCGTGCGGTCATGTGGGAGCCGAAAAACGGCACCATGCAAGAGCTCCCTCCGTTCCCCGGCGACTCGACTTCAGCCGCCACCGCGATCAATGAGAAGGCCCAGGCCGTCGGCATCTCGGGGGATTGTGACATCGCGGTTGGGCGATTCAGCGCCCGCCACGCCGTGCTCTGGGAAAAAGGCGTGGTCAGCGAAATCCCTAATCTTGGAGGGGTGACCTGGCACACGCCGATGGCTATCAACCAGAAGGGGGACGTCGTCGGCTTCTCAAACCCGGCCGGGCCCGGCGATCCTGAGGGCGAGTTCATCGCGCACGCCTTTCTCTGGACAAAGAACAGCGAGACAGCTCAGGATCTCGGCACACTCCCGGGCGACGCCTTCAGCGAAGCCTTCGGCATCAACGCGCGGGGTCAGGTGGTGGGCGTCTCCTTCGGCGGTGCCAACGGCGCCCACGCGTTCCTCTGGCAAGGCGGCGTCATGACGGACCTCAACAAGCTCGTTGGGAGCGGGTTTCCCGACGTCCTCATCTCCGCCCAGGACATCAACGATGCTGGCCAGATCACGGGACGGCTGCTCGAGGTGAGTACTGGCAAGACGCTGACTTTCGTGGCGACCCTCGCCGCGAAGACGCCATGAGTTGACGGCACAGCTGGTCGCCCGCTCGGCTACTGGAATACAAGTACAGGTTTGATTCCGCGCCCGCGCTGCTGTGGATCCAAACCCACAGCAGCGCCGTGTTAGCTGACGCGCCGCGAGATGGGCACCTGCGGCGGTGCCCATTCCGACCGGCCGTAAACGACGAGCGACGACAATACGCCCACCACCAGGGGGATCAATGCCGGCGCGACGACTCCGCCCAGGAGCGTAATCACGGTCGCACCGGTCATGATCATTACGAGTCCCACGG
>JALYKM010000126.1 GCA_030774785.1 Gemmatimonadota bacterium | reverse complement strand
AGCGTGCCGCCACGAACCGGTCCGGCGCGCGGAGCCCGAGTAGGACCTCTCGCACGACTGATGTTCGTTTTGGGCAAGTTCGAGCCGGTGGCTGATGGGGTGCACCGCGCAGCAATGTTGACGAAGGAGTTCCCGGCGCCGACTGACCCGAACGCCCATGGGGCCTACCTCGCGCGAACAGTTTGCACCGAGTGTCACGATCTCGATCTCGGCGGCCAGCCCGGACGTTCCCCTGATCTCAGCATCGCCGCGTCCTATTCACCCGAGGAATTCACCCGGCTGATGCGAACCGGAAAGCCACGGGTGGAGCGAGAGCTCAAGCTAATGAGCGGCGTCGCGCGCAGGCGCTTCAGTCACTTCACCGACGCCGAGATTTCAGCGCTACACAAATACCTTCTTGCGCGGGCGAATAAGTGACCGACGCAGATCGACCTACTATCTCCCCCGGTTGGGCTGCTCTCGTCACCCTCGGGTATCTATGCGGTGGATTCTTAGGTGGTATGGCCACAGGCATCGCAGTGGGCGGCGCTTCGGCTCACCTGCCGCCGCCGCTGACCGTTGTAATTCCGGGCATTGCCGCTATAGCAATCATGGTTCTCACCAGCACGGCTTGGGCTCGAACGATCGCAGTACGCCTGGGTTCTTCCGAAACCCAGCGAGTGACACGGGCTGGCGCCCTCGGCTTTGGACCGATGGTAATCTTGATCGCTTCGGCCTTAACTCTGCTAGAGCCGCGAGCAGTGAGCGCCCGGACGTTTCCCATCCACGTCGTATACGGGCTGCTCTTCGTTCCCGCGACCTTCGCCGTGGCGGCAGGTACCATTGGGACGCTCGGCATCGGACTTAGAATGGAGCGGCGAGCGGGCCTTAGGCTCGCTATCAAGAGCGGCGCCGCGTCGGCGTTCGCTTTTCTCATTGTCTACCTGGCGATGGACGCCGCAGGGTGGCAAGTCGGCGCTCCGGAAGCGCGCCAGCGCGCCACGATGCTTGTTGTCACGGGCGTTAGCGCGTTGGCAGCGGCGGTTGCGGGTGGTTTTGTGCTAGGCTCAAGCCTGCGCGTTCAGGCTCTATCGACCCAACAACGATTCGGATTCTACACGTAAGGAGTGCGCCGCAGCTCTTCTACGATTCTCCGGCACATGATGAGCGGGCGGTCCGCGTCATGCGATTTGACTTCGCACCCACAGATTCGGATGACGCATCATGCCTCTACAATACGAGAACCTGGATCCCACCACGCGGCGCTACGCACTGGCCGAGCTCGACCAGGATTTGGCGACTGGCTCATTCCACGTTTCCGAGCGCTTGCGCACAACCGCGATTGCAGACTACGAGCGCGCGCTTCACGAAGCAATCCTCTACTACGACGACCGGTGGCTGGAGGAGCGCGCGTCCGATCTCCTGGTTGATGTCGAGCCTCGCCGAACGAGAGGCGGCGGCACCACCACAGCGAAGGTTCCGCAAATGGCCGCGCGCATGCTCGCCGAAGGGGATTTCAACCGGTACTACATGCGTGCCGTCTCTCTGCGAGCCATCGAGGAGGGACGACAGGTGGTCGAAGTGTATCGCGCGCGCCTTTCGCTCGAACCGCGGGCAGAGTCCGCAGAGCTGGAAGGTCGTCGGCTTCCAGCGGCCGACCTGCTCCACCATCTGCGCGGCCCCCTCAGCGCCGATCCCGCTGTCGCACCGCTCGGCCGCACGAATTCAGGATTGAGCGTAAGGTTGGTCTGAAATATTTTCCCGAGGGTCTGATCTCCGGGCGAAGCACGAGCAGCTTAACCCAACGCGGTATTAAAGGAGGGCACGCCATGAATCATCGCGCCGTCACAACCTTTCTCGTGGTCGCTGTGTTGGCTGCTCCAGCCGACGCTCAGATCCTGCGCTTGACCGATATGAATACCGACCAAATTCGCGCGCTCGACCGCGCCAGAACCGCCGTGGTCATTGCGGGCGCTCCACTCGAAGAACACGGCCCCTATCTACCATCTTTCACCGACGGGTTTTGGGCCGAGCGACTGAGCCGCGAAGTGGCTGAAGGTATCGCTGCCAGACCGGGATGGGTGTCCCTCATGTTTCCGACCATTCCACTGGGCACTGAGGGTGCCAATGAGACCGTGGGGAAATATGCCTTCCCCGGAACGTACACCGTTCGGCCCTCGACGTTGCGCGCGGTGTACATGGACCTTGCCGACGCTCTGGGGGAACAGGGTTTCCGCTGGATCTTCGTGCTGAGCGTGCACGGCTCGCTCTCGCACAACAACGTGTTGCACGATGTCGAACAGTACTTCTTCGACCGGCACAAAGGTCGCTTTGTTCATCTCGCCATGCTTGTTGACGCGGACCTCCAGCGCAAGGTGGCCGCAACGATCCAGGTCCAACGTCCTCCGATCGCGAGCGCAGGTCCGCATGGAGGATGGGGAGAGACGAGTGGGATGCTCTTTCTGGCGCCACATCTCGTTCGGTCCGACTACAAGACGGCCCGCGCAGATCCGGGCGGCACCGATCTCGAACAACTCGCCAAGTTCGGGAGATCCGACGACTGGTTAGGGTATTGGGGCGCGCCGGGTATTGCGACATCGGCTTTGGGGGCGGACCTGATGCGGGTGAACGGCGACTACGTCCGCCAACTGGCTCTTAAGATCCTCGACGGACTCGATCCCCTCACGCTGCCGCATCGGACGGATGTTCTCTGGTCCGAGGTCGTGAGTAAGAGTCCGACGTTCCGAGGAATGCTGAAGGCGTTTGAGGAACACGAGCAACAGTCGGTTGAGCGGCACCAGAGGTGGCTGGCCGCCCGCGGCAAGAAATAGTGAGCAATCAATAAGGAATGAACGATGATGCGAGTTATGACGCTATGTCGTTCAGATGCGCTGTCTCTCCTTAGAACCGATTGCCTCGCGCACGAGCCTCGCGAAGTCAGCGACATCCGACTCCTCGGTGTCAAATGATGTAATCAGTCGCGCCTCCGACGTCGCTTCTTTCCAAATGTGAAATTGCCACTGTTCCTGCAGCTTCGGGACAATCCGCGGCGGCAGCGTCACGAATACCTCGTTTGCCTCTACCACCTGGGTCAGCGCGACACCTTTTATTCCCGCGAGCTCGCTCGCCAGCAGCTGCGCCATCTTGTTCGCGCGCTCGGCGCTCCTCTTCCAGAGGCCGTTGGCCAGCAGTGCGCTGAACTGTGCGGCGATGAAGCGCATCTTGGAGGAAAGCTGCATTCCCTGCATCCGCCGGAACTCGAAGTCGTCGGCCAGAACCCGCTTGAAGAAAACCGCCGCCTCTCCGGCGACGAGGCCGTTCTTGGTGCCACCGAAGGAAAGCGCATCGACGCCCGCTTCGCTCGTTATCGCCTTTAGCGGGACATTCAGGTGCGCCGCGGCGTTGAAGATCCGGGCGCCATCCATGTGAAGCAGCAGCGAATTGGCGTGCGCAAAGTCGGCAATGACGCGGATTTCCAGTGGCGTGTACACCGTGCCGTACTCGGTTGCCTGAGTAATCGACACGGCGCGCGGCTGCACGTGATGCTCGTCGCCAATGTCGTGCAGATACTCGCGAATTCCCGCGACCGTGATCTTCCCGTTCGGGGAAGGTACCGGCAGCAGCTTGCAGCCGATGTGCTTCTCCGCCGCACCGCACTCGGAAGTGTATACGTGAGCAGTCTCCGCGCAGATGACGGCCTGGTGCGACCTCACCATACTCTGAAGGCA
>JALYKM010000125.1 GCA_030774785.1 Gemmatimonadota bacterium | reverse complement strand
CAAGAAGAAATAAAACAGCAACTGTTCTAAACGACACGATAGAATTCTCCAGGGGATTGAGCTGCGACCTAGGGACTGTGACAATGCGAGCAAAGCAACAACGGCTCTACATCAATATCGATCACGTCGCGACGCTACGGCAGGCTCGGCGAGGATTTGAGCCCGATCCGGTCGAGGCCGCCGCGGCGTGCGAGGCGGCGGGGGCGGACGGCATCACGGCACATCTCCGCGAGGACAGGCGCCACATGCAGGACGCCGATATCGAGCGATTGAAGAAGAGCGTCCGCACCTACTTCAATCTGGAGATGGCCTGCGTAGCGGAGATGCTGGAGCTCGCCCGCCGCCTCAAGCCGGAGCAGGTGACGCTCGTACCCGAGAGGCGCGAGGAGATCACGACCGAGGGCGGGCTCGACATCACCAGCGACCCGGCGCGGATTCGGAACGCGATCGATGCACTTTCTGATGCGGGGATCCGCGTAAGCCTCTTCATCGACCCGACGCGCGCGGCCGTCGAGCAGTCGAAAAAGCTGGGCGTTCCGGCGATTGAGCTCCACACGGGAAGCTATTCGCACCGCCCGGATGCGGATGATGCGATCGATGTGCTGCGCGACTCCGCGCGACGGGGAGCGGATCTGGGACTGGCAGTGCACGCCGGTCATGGGCTCACGGTTCGAAACGTCGGGCCTGTGGCGGCCATAGCTGAAATCGAAGAGCTGAACATCGGCCACTCCATCGTTAGCCGGTCAATGTTCGTCGGTCTCGATCTCGCGGTGAGAGAGATGCGCGAAGCGATGCACGCTGCTCGGTCGTCATAATGGCACTGAAGCTTTTGACTGCGAGCGCCGGAGGGGTGACCTTTCGGCCTGTGATCTGGAGAACGCGCTCATGACGACGCCGGGCAGGCTGCTGGATTTCTTCACACTCGAGGCTGGTGAGTATCTCACCCGCCTGGAGTCGCTCGCCGCGCGACAGAGCATGCAGTCGGCCGACGCCACACAATTCGCCGCCGCGGCGCGCGGGCTGCGTGGCAGCGCGACGATGGCCAAGGCTAGCGAGCTCGCGCGTCTGGCCACAACCGTAGAGCGGATCGCAGCCGGAGTCGTGCAGGGCGCGATCTCGTGGGAGCCCGAGCTGCAACGCTCCGTCGTCGGCGCGGTAGAAGACCTGAAGCTCCTCGTCCGCTCCGTGCGGCAATGGGGCGCCGAGCACGATGCACGGGTCGAAGAAAGCCTGCGCCGTCTCGCTCGCTACGCGCCAATGCGCGAAGACCGGCGTGAGGACCTGATCGTCCCCATCTCGCAACTGTTCTACAACGACGACGGGCAGCACATCGTCTACGTCGCTCCCAATCCCAAGACCCACTACGAGCAGCAGCTCCGCGAGCATGGCGGCATTGCTACTGGCACGCTTTCGCCGGAAGTGAAGCGCGTTCCAACTCAGGCTCGCGAAGCGAGCCCATCGACCGTGAGGACCCCTCCTCGCGGCCAGGAGCTCCGCGACGTGCTGAACTCGAGCCTGGCGACGATGCGCTCTCTCGAAGCGCGGCACTCGGGCGCTCAGCCGCCTGGGACCGAGCTGGTCCCGATACAGGAGCTCCTCTACCGCGGGCAGCGCGCCATCGAGCGCGCGGCCGAGATTCGTCGCGCTCTCAAGAAGAGCGGAACTCCGCCGACACGTGCGCTCGTGGACGAGCTCGTCGATCTGGTGGAGCTCGCGTCGGCCGAGTAGAAGTTGAAGCCGGGATGGCGTGCCGCGCTCGGGGTCGTGCTGAGCGCCGCGCTGATCTACTGGACGCTGCACGGCATCTCACCCACCGAAGTAGCGCACCTGCTCTCACGAGCGGATCCGCTTCTTTTTGCGGCCGCTACGTTCTGCGCGACGGCGATCTTCGCGCTTCGCGCTCGCAGGTGGCAGACGATTCTGGAGCCCGTCGCCGCGAAGATTCCCTTCGGGCCGCTATGGCGCGCGACGGCAATCGGAATGATGGTGAACAACGTCGTTCCGGCCCGCGCCGGTGAGGTCGCGCGAGCATATGCCCTGACCAGAGAGGCGCGGATCCCATTCGCGACGACACTGGCATCTCTCGTGGTCGACCGTTTGTTCGACGCGATCGTGCTGTTGCTTCTCGCCGCTTTGGCTCTTCTGGATCCGGCGCTCTCCACCGCGGACACCCTCGCTGGCCGGCCACTCAGCTCCTTCGCGACCGGCGCCGGGACCATCGTGCTGCTGCTCCTGCTCGGGCTCTACGCGCTCGTCTTCTTCCCCGCGCAGCTACTTCGCCTCTTCGAGCTGTTCGCGCGCCGCGTTTCGCCGTCGGTCGAAGAGCGCGGGCGCAGGGTGCTGGAGACTTTCATGAGCGGTCTCAGCGTCCTGAGGCGGCCGGGACGATTTGCCGCGGTGTTTGGTTGGACGCTCGCACACTGGCTCCTCAACGCTTTGGGCTTCTGGCTCGCGTTCAAGGCCGTCGGAATCAGCGCGCCCTTCTCCGCCGCGCTCTTTCTGCAGGCCTTCATTGCGCTCGGCACCGCCGTTCCCGCGCTGCCAGGATTCTTTGGAGTGTTCGAGTACATGTCGGTTCAGGGTCTGGCGGTCTATGGAGTGAGCCAGCAGCAGGCGGCAACGTGGGCCATTGGATACCACCTTTTTTCGTTCATCCCGATCACTCTGATCGGCGCCTACTACTTCGCGCGTCTCGGCGTGCGGCTCCGTGATCTTCAGCCGTCGGCCGAGGTAGCGGCGTGAGCGGACGGGCAGGAAGAGCGCTGGCCCAAGCCAAAATCAACCTCGCGCTCCGGGTACTGGGCAAGCTGCCCGACGGTTACCACTCCATCGAGACGGTCTTCCTTCGGCTGGAGCTCGGAGATGACGTGGAGGTCCGCTCCACTGGTGGCAAGCGATCGCTCAAGTGCTACGCGATGCGCGACCAGCCGCCGGAGAAAAACCTCGCCTATCGCGCTGCGGAGATTTACGCCGAGGAGACCGGCTGGCCCAAAGGATTCGAGGTGGAAATCGTCAAGAACATCCCGATCGGGGGAGGTCTGGGTGGCGGCAGCGCCGACGCTGCAGCGGTGCTTCGCATTCTGAACAAGCTCTCGTCAAAGCCCCTCGCTCCGGAAAAGCTGCTCGAGCTCGCTGGCCGTGTTGGATCTGACGTTCCCTTTCTTGCGAGCGGCTTCGTTATGGCTCTCGCGTGGGGACGCGGAGAGAAGATGCTGGAGCTGCCGCCGCTTCCGCCCCGAGACGTCCAGCTCTTTGTACCGCCATACGGCGTGCCCACCGGAGAAGCATACGCGTTGCTCGCAGCTGAGCGTGGAGCAGCGCCTTCCCGGGTGCCGGAGTTGACGTCGGAGATGTTCAGCGACTGGGAGTCGGCGGCGGCGAACTCTGTAAATGATTTCGAAGGCGTCGTCCGGAAACGTCGGCCCGAGATCGACAGCTGGTTGAAGAGCGGCGAGCGGTTCGGGCTGCTTTGTCGCATGACGGGAACAGGCTCGACGGTCTTTCTGGTCGGTGGAACGACGACGCTACCCCCTGAAGCGGCGCAAGGACTCTCATTCCTCGCTCTCCCGTTGGGCGCGCGAGGAATCACCACCCGCATCGCCACCGGCGTTGTCCCTGTGGAGATTCTGGACTAGCTTTCGCTTCCCGCTGCCCCTTCGTCCAATGGCAGGACATCGGTCTTTGGATCCGGTAATGGTGGTTCGAATCCACCAGGGGCAATTGATCTAAGTCTTTTGCCCACTTAACTTGTAAGGCTGCATGGACGGATTATCCGTACCCGCTCACGGCTTCAAGCTGCTAGCCGGGCCCGCTAACCCGGATCTGTGCGCAGAGATCGCGCGAACGCTGGATGTGCCGTTCTGCAAGTTGACGGTCAACCGTTTCGCCGATGGCGAGATCTTCGTCCGCATCGACGAGAACGTCAGAGGCAACGACGTCTTCATCGTGCAGCCGACGAACCCGCCGGCCGACAACATCATGGAGCTTCTGCTCCTGATCGACGCGGCTCGCAGGGCGTCAGCGGCACGGATAACGTGCGTGATGCCCTATTACGGGTACTCGAGGCAGGACCGCAAGGACCAGCCGAGGGTGGCGATTGGCGCCAAGCTGCTCGCGAACATGATCACGATAGCAGGCGCCAACCGTGTTCTGGGAATTGATTTTCATCAGCACCAGCTGCAGGGATTCTTCGATGTTCCGGTCGATCACCTGTACGCGGCGCCGGTATTCGTCTCGCACTACAGAAAGAAGAATCTGCACGACCTCGTCGTCGTCGCGCCGGACGTTGGCTCGGCGAAGATGGCCCGAGGGTTCGCAAAAAGACTCAACGGCTCGCTGGCGATCATCGACAAGAGACGCCCGAAGCCGAACGTATCCGAGGTCGTGAACGTCGTCGGTGAAGTCGAAGGAAAGGATTGCCTGCTCGCGGACGACATGATCGACACCGCGGGCACGATGTCCGAGGCGGCAATTGCTCTGAAAGATCTTGGCGCGCGCGACGTGTACGCCTGCGCCACGCACGCTCTTCTCTCAGGGCCGGCTGTCGAAAGGTTGAGCAAGGCTCCGATCAAGGAAGTGACGGTCACCGATACTGTCATGATCCCGCCGGAGAAGAGATTCTCGACGTTGTCCATATTATCGGTAGGCGAGCTTTTGTCGAAGGCGATTCGCTACATCCACAGCGAGCAATCGGTGAGCTCGCTGTTCGAGCAGTAGAGGTTACGGTGAAGGAATGGCTCGAAGCTGTCGGTCAGGTTGTAACGGATTTTGCGGCATCGGTATTGGACTTAATTGAATGGGCGTGGAAGAAAGCCATCGCCCCAAAGGATGAATAGCAATGGCAACAGTTTCGCTTAACGCCAACAGCCGCGACGCCACGGGAAAGGGTGCCGCGCGCACTCTTCGCAGCCAGGGACAGGTTCCCGCCGTTATCTACGGTCATGGCCGCGAGCCGCAGGCACTCTCGCTCAATGCGCGCGACCTCGACAAAATGCTCGGCCACATCGCGGCCGAGAGCACGGTGATCGAGGTGACAGTCGGCGGAACGACTTCCAAGACGCTGATTCGAGAGATCCAGCGCCACCCGATCAAGCGCCAGATCCTTCACGTCGATTTCCAGGCCCTCGTGGCCGGCGAGAAAGTCACGGTCAGCATTCCAATCGTGCTTACGGGGACACCAGAGGGCGTCCGCCTTGGCGGCGGAGTTCTCGACCAGACCCTGCGCGAGCTCGAGATCGAGGTCGATCCGTCAAGCATTCCGGATCACATTGAGCTCGATGTCACCAACATGGTGATCGGCGACTCGCTTCACGTGAGCGATCTCTCCCTACCGCCGGGCGTGGAAGTGCTCGACGATCCGGAAAGTTCGGTCGCCGTACTTGCCGCGCCGCGCGCCGTGATCGAGGAGACCGTTGCGGTGGCAGAGCCTGTCGAGGGCGAAGCTGGCGCCGTGGCCGAGCCTGAAGTCATCGGCAGAGGCAAGGAAGAGGAAGAGGGTGAGGGCGGCGAGCCACCCAAGAAGTAACTATTGGATCACCCTTGAAGGTCATACTCGGTCTCGGTAATCCGGGCCGCGAGTACGCCGCGACACGTCACAACGTCGGCTGGTGGTTGATCGACCACCTCGCCGACGTTTGGCATTTAGACGGCTGGAAGAAGGATGGAGAGTCGCACGTCGTCAACGGAACGGTCGGCGGCGCAAAAGTGCGGCTCGTGAAGCCGCAGACGTACATGAACCTGAGCGGACAGGCGCTCAGGAATTACGCCCGCCGTCCATTCTGGAGCGCCGCCAAGGATCTGCTCGTCGTGGTGGACGAAGTGCAGCTCCCGGTCGGCGGCTTCCGGATTCGCGCGCGTGGCAGCGCCGGCGGACACAACGGGCTCAAGAGCGTCGAGCAGGCGCTCAGCTCCCAGGAATACGCGCGCCTTCGGATCGGGGTCGGACCAAGTGAGGAGCGGAAGGGCATCTACGAGGATCTCGCCGACTTCGTGCTGGCTCCGTTTGCACGCGACGAACGGGAGGACCTCCTCGCGCTGATGCCGCAGCTCGTCGCGACCACGGAGACTTGGCTCCGCGATGGAGTCGAGAAGGCTATGAACCTGCACAATCGGACGGCCGAGACAAATCCGGATACCTGAACCGTAACTTTACGCTGCTGCCCGCTGCCCGCTGTTAGCCGCCAGCTTTTAGCTGCCTACGTCGGGACAGTCCTAGTGCCATTCGAAGCACAAGCAACCACCCTCGCTTCCCCACCGCTGCTGTCCTGATGATTGCAGCTACCCGCGGGTAGCGTTTAGCGGGTAGCGGGCAGCGGCGTTCAGTTGCACCCATTTGCAGTTCTCTCACCTTCACTAATTAGTTTCCTTCCCGAATGCTGAAACTCGGAATCGTGGGCCTCCCCAACGTCGGGAAATCGACACTCTTCAACGCGCTGACCGCTGCCAAAGCTGAAGCCGCGAACTACCCCTTCTGCACCGTCGAGCCGAACGTGGGAATGGTCGAAGTGCCCGACTCGCGTCTCGGTGAGCTCACCAGAGTCGTGCAGCCCAAGCGAACCGTGCCGGCGGTAGTGCAATTCGTCGACATCGCCGGACTTGTAAAGGGTGCGGCGGAAGGCGAGGGACTCGGCAACAAGTTCCTCTCGACCATTCGCGAGACGGACGCGATCGTGCACGTGGTCCGTTGCTTCGAGGATCCGGACGTCACCCACGTCATGGGTGCTGTCGATCCGGTACGCGATCGCGAGGTGATCGAGTTCGAGCTCGCCCTCTCCGACCTTTCCTCTCTCGAGAAAAGGCTCGACAAGACCCGACGCTCGGCGCGGACAGGCGACAAGGAAGCGATGGCCGAGCTGCCGGTGCTGGAGAAGGCCCACAGTTTTCTGAAAGATGGTAAGGGGTTGTGGGAAGCTCGTCTCAGCCAGGAGGAGAAGGCGATCCTTGCGCCGCTCACGCTGCTCACGGTGAAGCCCGTGCTCTACGCCGCGAACGTGAGCGACTCGGAACTCGCTGGAGAAGAAGGCCCTCATCTGATGGCGTTGAGCGAGGCGGTGAAGAAGAGCGGCGAGCAGGCCGGGGTCGTTCCGTTCTCCGCCAAGATCGAAGCCGAGCTGGCGGAATTACCTCCCGAAGATCGCGCTGATTTTCTCTCTTCCCTCGGACTCGAGTCGGCGGGACTCGACCGGCTCATTCGCGCCGGTTACAAGCTCCTTGGCCTCGAGACCTACTTCACGGCCGGAGAGCAGGAAGTCCGTGCGTGGACCATCCACCGCGGAGACACTGCGCCCAAAGCCGCCGCGGTGATACACACTGACTTCGAGCGCGGATTCATCCGCGCGGAGGCCGTCTCCTACGATTCCTTCATCGGGAATGAAGGATGGAAAGGCGCGCGCGAGAAGGGAGCGGTACGATCAGAAGGAAAGGAGTACATCGTCCAGGACGGTGACGTACTCCTCTTCCGATTCAACGTGTAAGCTACGCCTTCGCCCCAGTCAGTTGGTGCGCGTCACAACCCCGCGAATCTCTCCACCGCTGAAGGCGAACGTGTGGACGTTCACATAGGCATTGCCATTGTTGAACAAGACGCGCAGCGAATCGAGTGAAACCTTGCTGTTATTCGCGGCGGTGATGGTTCCAGTGGCGATGACGCCGCTAACTGTGCCGGTGTTCCCGTTCGGAATGAACAAGTTGATGATGACGGGGCAGACGCAGCCGGGCGGGCCCACGTGAATGTGCGACGCGCTGATGGCGGTCATGGGGCTCACCGTCAATACGTAATCGATCGAGCTGGTGTTGTCACTGAACGTCGCCGTGCCTGTCGCCGTGCTGCCCGTCGGAGTCGGCTCGCCTGATCCGACGAGATTGGCGGTGAAGAGGGGCGGACCGGCGGCGGTCGAATCACCACAACTGAGGGCGAAAACGGCGAGGCCGAGAGCTGCAACGATGCCGACGACGGCAGTGCTTACTGTTCTACGCATGAATCCTCCAAATGGGGGCCAGGGGAGAAGTAGCCCTGTCTACCGCCAGTAGATAGGGTCGCAGGGCCGACGACCACCGACGGGCGGCGAGCAGTGTATTCGGCGCGGCGGAGGTCGCCACTCTACAGATCTAGGCAAAGGCCTTGCCGCCATTCAAAAAGGGGCCGGCCAGTTGATTCAGACGACCGCTTCGGGTAGGTTTCTCCCTCCTACAACGGCCGCGCCGCGGCCTTCACACCTTCCTCCCACTTGGCAACCAGTTGGGGGGCGGATGACGACCACAAGGAGGATTGCCTAGTGCCTCGCACATACGAGGCGGTGTACATCTTCGACTCTACCCTCGAAGACGCCGCCATCAACGACAAGATCACGCGCTTCCACGGAATGCTCGCTTCGAAAGAGCAGCCCGAGGTCACGCATTGGGGACGGCGCCAGCTCGCCTACTCCATCGGCCCCCGCGACAACGGCTACTACGTCGTCTCCAGGTTCGCGACCGAGCCCACTACCCTGCCCGAGTACGAGCGCGCCCTCAAGCTCGACGACGGCGTCATCCGCTACCTCATCACTCTGCACGAGCACGAAGTCGGCGCTCCGCCGCAATCCGAGGAAGACCTGGCCGCGGCCACGCGACGTGACGACGATGACGACGACGAGGATTAATCAATGAGAAGACCACAAAAGAGCTGCCCCTTCTGCGAGAGCCGCGTCCGCTGGATCGACTACAAGGATGATCGTACGCTCGGTCGCTTCATCACCGACCAGGGGAAGATCCTTCCCTCCAGGCTGAGCGGCTCCTGCGCGCGTCATCAGCGCCAGCTCTCGACGGCAATCAAGAGAGCGCGCTTCCTCGCGCTCATTCCCTACATTCGCGGTCATCAGGCGTAGATGGCCGACGCCGCCACGAGCGACAAGAAGAGTCAGTCGTGGCGGCCACTGCTGTGGGGCTTGGC
>JALYKM010000124.1 GCA_030774785.1 Gemmatimonadota bacterium | reverse complement strand
GACATGATCGAGTCGAAGAAGCTGCCGACTCCGCCGAGAAAGAAGATCTGGGATGTTCCGGTTTTACGCGACCGCGGTGCGGCGCTGGTCGCCGCTGACACGATCAGGCAGGTGATGTGGGACTACTGCGGCATCGACCGCAGCGCCAAGGGATTGAGGTTGGGTCTCGCAAAGCTGACCGAGATCGAGTCGCGCCTGCCCGAGGGAGCGACAGAAGAGGCGAACATGGTACAGACATCTCTTCTCATTGCTGACGCCGCGCTGTTGAGAAAGGAGTCGCGCGGAGGGCATTATAGAAGTGATTTCCCCCGCGCAAAACGAAAGTGGAGCGGCAAGCACATCGAATGGTAGACACTACGGCCAAGCTGTACGCGGAGCTGCACGAAGAGATCAAACACCTCGCGCGAACGCGCAATGCGGTGATCATCGCGCACAACTACGAGCGTCCCGAAGTTCAGGATGTCGCCGATTTCGTCGGAGACTCCCTCGGACTGAGCCGCGAAGCCGCGAAGACCAAGGCTGACGTCATCGTGTTCTGCGGGGTTCACTTCATGGCGGAGACAGCGGCGGTTCTCTCGCCCCAGAAGACGGTGCTCCTCCCGGATCTCGCCGCCGGCTGCTCACTGGCGGCGACAATCAATGCGGAGCAGCTCCGTGACTGGAAGGCAGAGCATCCTGGTGCCGTCGTAGTCTCCTATGTAAACACGACGGCCGAAGTGAAGGCGGAAAGTGACTACTGCTGCACGTCGGGCAACGCGGTCGAGATCGTCAATTCCATTCCCGCTGACAAGGAGATTCTTTTTCTTCCCGACATGTTCCTGGGGGCACATATCCGGCGCATAACCGGCCGGAAGAACATGCATGTGTGGATGGGAGAGTGTCACGTGCACGCGGGGATCGATCCCGAGGACATCAGGCTACAGCGCGCGGCGCATCCGGGCGCGGAGTTCCTCATTCACCCCGAATGCGGCTGTGCGACCAGTGTCGTGGAGGCGGTGTCGGCCGGAGACATAGATCCGTTGGGAGTGCAGATCCTCTCGACCGAGGGGATGATCAAGAGGCCGAAAATCTCGCCAAACGACGAGTTCATTGTCGCGACCGAAGTGGGCATCCTCCATCGGCTGCGCCGTGAGAATCCGAACAAGATTTTTCATCCCGCGAATCCCGAGGCGGTGTGCGCGTTCATGAAAGTGACGACCCTCCCCAAGGTGCTCAGCTCGCTGCAGCGAATGCAGCACCGCATAACCGTGCCCGAAGACATCGCCGCGCGCGCACGCCTCGCGATCGAGCGAATGGTCGCTATCGGCGGGCAGACGCCATTGTCGCCGGTACCCGAAGCTACGTTCGATCCCGGCGAATGATGGATCGGCGAGAGAGCGAGCTCGCCGCTCACGGGTTCTACTGGGAGGAAGGGCTTCACTTCCCCCTGACGAAGAAAGAGACGACAGCGGTAGTTGCCACCGCGCTGGAAGAAGATGACACCAAGCATGACATCACGACCGCGGCGACCGTGTTGTCGAACAGGCGGGCGAGATGCAGGCTCGTACCGCGACAAACCGGGGTGATCGCGGGGCTGGCGCTCGCGTGTGAGGCGTTCGAGCAGCTCGACAAGGCGGTGACAATACGCATCGAGCACGAAGACGGAACGCGCATCGACCCGGAGAACCCCGTGATGTTCCTCTCGGGTCACGCGCCCGGGCTGTTGTCCGCCGAGCGCGTGGCGCTCAACTTCGTGCAGCGGCTGTCGGGGATCGCGACCCTCACAGCACGGTACGTCGACGCGGTGGCCAGTACCGGCGCCCGGATTCTCGATACGCGGAAGACGACGCCGGGCTGGCGGCGACTCGAGAAGTACGCCGTGCGCTGCGGCGGAGGGCTCAACCATCGGATGGACCTGGCCTCGGCGGTGTTGATCAAGGACAATCACCTCGCCGCCGTCGATGGCGATATCGCCCTCGCTGTCCAACGCGCGCGCGCAGTCGCACCGGCGGGAATCAAGGTCGAAGTCGAATGCGACAGGCTCGATCAGGTGACCGCCGCGATCGGTGCGGGGGCTGACGTGATCATGCTCGATAACATGCAGTTGGTGGATCTCCGCGAGGCGGTCAAGCTGGTGGATCGCCGCGCGGTGACCGAAGCGTCGGGCGGCGTCACCGTGGACACCGTACGATTGATCGCCGAGACGGGAGTGGACTGGATTTCAGTGGGGGCGCTCACTCATTCGGCGCCGGCGCTCGATCTCGCGCTGGATTTCGATTGATGACGGTCGAGGTGTGCGATGTCTGCGGGTCGACCGACATCAAGGAGATCAAATGCAAAGTGATCTGCCAGAACTGTGGGACGATTCTGAAGACCTGCGCTGATCTGGAAGCATCCCCGCTTTCCTCTGAAAGGACTCGACATGGATCGTAGACACTTCGTGCGCCTTGGCGCGGTCGGCCTCATGGCCGTTCGTGGAAAAGTGCTGGGCGGAGAGACGCTGGATGTCGGCGCTGAGTCAGCGTGGGGAAAGGATCGATTTTCCATCTCGCCGTTCGACCTGGAGGAGGCAACACTGGCGGACCTTCAGGCAGGAATGGCCTCGGGGCGCATGACGGCGCACTCGATTGCGCAGCAGTACATCGCGCGGATCGAAGAGCTGGATCGAAAGGGCCCGACCCTTCGTCACGTGCTCGAGATCAATCCTGATGCCTTGTCCATCGCCGATTCTCTCGACAAGGAGCGAAAGGCGGGACGGTTGCGTGGGCCGCTTCACGGAATTCCGATCTTGCTCAAGGACAACATCGACACGGCCGACCGGATGACGACGACTGCCGGTTCGCTAGCGCTCGAAGGATCCATTCCGCTCCAGGATGCGTTCATCGCGGCGAAACTGCGCTCGGCGGGCGCTGTGCTGCTCGGAAAAACCAATCTCAGCGAGTGGGCGAATTTCCGGTCTACCCATTCGTCCAGTGGCTGGAGCGGACGCGGTGGCCAGGCCAAAAATCCCTACGTGCTCGATCGAAATCCCTGCGGGTCGAGCTCCGGCTCCGGCGGCGCGGTGGCAGCCAATCTCTGCGCGGCGGCGATTGGAACGGAGACCGACGGCTCGATCGTTTGCCCATCGTCCGCCAATGGCATTGTCGGGATCAAGCCGACGCTCGGTCTCGTGAGCCGGGCGAGCATCATTCCGATCGCGCACAGCCAGGACACCGCCGGCCCGATGACACGGACGGTGAGGGATGCTGCGATCATTCTGAACGCTCTGACTGGAATCGATCCGCGCGATTCCGCGACTCTGTCAAGTCGCGCGCGCGGCCAGATCGACTACACTCGATTCCTCGATCCCAATGGATTACGCGGCGCCAGGATTGGTGTCGCGCGCACCAAGTTCTTCGGATACAGCAATGTCACCGACAAAATCGTCAACGATGCGATCGATGGAATGAAGGCGCAGGGCGCTGTGATCGTCGATCCCGCCAACATCCAGACCGCCGGGAAGTTCGACGATAGCGAGTTCGACGTCCTTCTGTACGAGTTCAAGGCGGATCTGAACGCCTACCTGGCGGGACTTGGACCAAAGGCTCCCGTCAGGACGCTGCAGGACATCATCGATTTCAACGAGCGCCACAAGGACCGGGAGATGCCCTACTTCGGGCAGGAGATCATGGTGATGGCCCAGAAGAAGGGACCGCTTTCAGAGAAGAAGTATCGCGACGAGCTGGCGAAGAACGTCAGGATGTCGCGCACGCAGGGGATCGACGCGACGATGAGCAAATACAAGCTCGATGCGATTGTCGCTCCGACCGGCAGTCCGCCGTGGGTGACGGATCTCATCAACGGCGATCATTTCTCGGGGGCAAGCTCCACGCCGCCTGCGGTGGCCGGCTATCCGAACATCAACGTGCCGGCGGGATATTCCCACAATCTTCCCATCGGCATCTCATTCTTCGGTCGCGCCTACAGCGAGCCCACGTTGATCAAGCTCGCGTACGCGTACGAACAGGCCACCAAGCATCGCCGCGCTCCGCAGTTCATTCCTACGCTCGGCGACGCGGGCTAGTTCGTTTCGCCGCCTCGGGTTTTTTGTGGCGGCTTGAGGATCTCGCCGGTTCGTCGGGCGGGGTATCCTCTTCGGCGGCTGCTCGCTTACACGCATCGAGCCTCGCGCGCAAACTACAACGGCGCGCGCGAGTCTCTTGCTACGCGAGACGCCGCCTACGAGGACACCCCACCCGACTCTCCTCTAGATCTTAAACAGTGCACTGACGCCCGGGGCGCGGGCCTTGGCCGCGTCGTCAGTGCGCGGTACTTCCAGCGTTACGCGGCTCGGCTGGCGACCGGGTGCGCATCGCGCACGCGGACTTCGCGTGCGAGGACTTCGCGCGCTAGACTTTGTCGCGCGATCAACGAGGCTGTACAGGGAGGTGAGGGTGTCCTCGTAGGCCGCTATCCCGCAGCTAGCGCCGCCCCGGCGCGGTGCGGCGCAGCCGCAAGCGAGGACTGCGGCCGTAGAGGACACCCTCGCCGACCATAGACACAGATGCTTTCGAAGCGCGCGCGCGATCTACTCTTCGAGGATCGCGTCCGTCACGAAGTAGCCCTTGCCGTCGCGCACTGAGCTCGCCACCGAGCGCCGGGTATCGTCTACCTCTTCCTCGCGCGCGTCGAGCATGTTGCGATTTGCGCGAAAACGGCGGCCGGCTTCCACGCAGTATAGATCGCACAGAGCGATCTCACGGTCGCACTTCTCAATCCCCCGCTCGTCGATCAGGCTCTGCGTTCGCGCGATGACACAAGCTGTCGCGAAAAGATCTATCGCCATGTTCGCGAGCCGCTCGAGTACCAGCTGGCGGTCCACGATCTTCTCGCGATGGCGGAGGATTGCCCGGTCGGTGGCCCCGCCAAGATCGGCAACGTGCTTCTCGAAATAATCCTTGTGCTTCTTGAGCCGCTCGTGGAGCTCGATGTCGAGGGTAGATGTCTGCCCCAGGCGCAGCTTGACCCGCGACGTGGCGTAGCCACCCAGCAAGCCCAGATTGCGCAGCGGCCGCCGGAGCGCCGAGCCTATTTCCTTGAGAGCCTCGGCCGGAGCCTGAACGCCGTTCAGCGCGATAAAGAGGCGGAGAACCTCGTTCGCGCCCTCGAAGATGCGGTTGATTCGGGAGTCGCGAAGCATTCGCTCGTACGGATATGGCTTGACGTACCCGCGGCCTCCGGCGAGCTGAACCATGTCGTCTGCCGCGCGCCATACCATCTCACTCGCGAAAACCTTCGCGGACGCCGCTTCGAGCGAAAAATCATTGTCACCGCGATCGACCAGCGAAGCGAGCACGCCGAGCATCGCATCCGATGCATAGATCTCGCTGGCCATTCGGGAAAGCTTGCGCTGGGTGATCTCGAAATCCGCCAGCGGGTGCCCGAACTGGACGCGCTGCTCGGCGTAGGATGTCATCTGGTGGAGAATACGCTTGGTGCCCCCGGTGCAGCCGGCCGCGAGGGTCAGCCTTCCGGCATTGAGCACGTGCACGGCGACATTGAATCCGCGACCGACGCTTCCGAGAAGATGATCCGCCGGCACTTCGAGTCCTTCATAACTCAGCTCGGCCTGGGTCGACCCGCGGATTCCGAGCTTGCGCACCGTACCGACGACATGGAACCCTGGCATATCCGGCCGGATCAGGAAAGCCGTCATACGCTGTACGTTCTCGCCGCGGCGCTTGACAAACGCCTGCGCGAAAGTGGCGATGACTCCAGCGCGATGGCCATTGCCGATCCAGATCTTTCGTCCGTTCAATCTCCAGTGCGAGCCATCCT
>JALYKM010000123.1 GCA_030774785.1 Gemmatimonadota bacterium | reverse complement strand
AGCTCGTACTCCATAGAAATCGACTGCGATTCAGCTTTGGCTTTCATTCATCCATCTCCTTGAGCAATGCTTGAAGTCGGTCGAGGCGTTCGAGCCAGAACGCCTGGTAGTGCGCGACCCAATCGATGAGCGGTCGTAATCCGCTTGGCTCGACCCGGTAGTAGACTAGGCGACCATCACGCCGTTCGGACACAAGACGAGCCCGGCGAAGCGTGGCGAGGTGCTGGGAGACGGCCGGCTGGGAGATGTCGAACCGCGCCGTGAGGTCTTTAACAGCGGCCTCACCGCGGGTGAGACGTTCAAAAATGGCCCGTCGGCTTGGGTCCGCCAGAGCGCGGAAGATGATGTCCTCGCGTTGCATGGGGAAATGTATAAGTCGTTGCTTATGGAAGGTCAAGCCAATAGATTCAGGAACTTTTTCGTCAGGATTGGAGGAAAGCCATGCGTACCGTTCAACGAATTAGCCCATGCTTGTGGTTTGACAGTGAGGCCGAGCAAGCAACCGGATTCTACACCGGAATCTTTAAGAACTCGCGAATCGTTACGATCACTCGATATGGAAAGGCCGGTTTCGAGACTCACCACCGACCAGTCGGATCGGTGATGGTCGTGCTATTCGAGCTCGATGGGCAGGAGTTCACAGCACTCAACGGCGGTCCGGTGTTCAAGTTCAACGAGGCGATCTCGTTCCAGGTGAACTGTGAGACACAGGACGACATCGACTACTACTGGGAGAAGTTGTCCGCCGGTGGTGATCCCAAGGCGCAGCAGTGCGGCTGGCTAAAGGACAAGTACGGCGTCTCGTGGCAAATTGTCCCCACCATCATGGCCGAGCTATTCAAGGATGAGAGTTCCGCAAAGTCCCAGCGGGCGATGGAAGCGATGTTGCGAATGAAGAAGCTTGACATCGCCGAGCTCAAGAGGGCGCACGCCGGGTAGGCGGGGGCTGCTCGGAGATCGCCAGCCTACGCTCGCTGAAGCTAACCGAGGGGCCGGCGTATCGCGCGCGTGAGCGCCCGGTCGAGCGCGTTCGCGAATGCCTGCTTCTCGCGTGAGCCGTAGGCTGCCTGGCCACCCGTCTCGACGCCGGTGCCGCGGAGTCCGTCCATAAAGTTTCGCACCGACAGGCGCTCACCGATGTTCTCCACCGTGTACTCCTCGCCGCGAGGGTCAAGGACGACGATTCCCTTGGGCACTAACACCGCAGCCAGCGGGATGTCCGCCGTAACGGCCACATCGCCAGCGACAGCGTGGTCCGCGATATAGCGATCGGCCACGTCCGGTCCGCCGTCGACCCGCACGGCCGACAGATGCGGATACCCTGGCGGGAGCTGGAGGCGCTGGTTTGCCACAAGGACAGTCGCAAGCGTGAGGCGATCTGAGGCTCGGAAGCAGATGTCCTTCACGTCTCGTGGAGTGGCATCGGCGTCGATCCAGAGGGTCATGGCCACTAGGCTTCACCCTCGCAAATGTACTCCAACGTCAGAATCACGCGTACAGAGCCACCGTGCGGTCTAATGTAGGTTGCAGCCAACAAGCACTTTTCAGATGCGGTTACGGGCCAACGGTTGTAACATGCTTGCAGCCGAACCAGGGCGTTAGCCGGATCCCCCGAGGAAATCAATGCGATACGTAGCCGCGGGTCTGATGGGTCTTGGAGCCATTCTCATTGCTTTTGGTGGGGTGGTCTTCGTCCTCGAACTGTTAGCGAGTCGAGCCGATTCGGGTCACGGATTGCGCGAAATGACCGCACTCGCAACTGGGTCCGTTCTCGTGGGAGGGATATCACTCGGACTGGGCTTACTCCTGAGTCGGTTTGGTCGAAAATCCGACGACCCGACTGTCTCACGCCGCGGTACCGCCTAACGTGGGTTGCGACAGACGGGCGACTGGAAAGTCGTTGGTTATTCATGCGTGGAGTAGAGCCGTATCGCGACTATCGGCGCCGCGTCCCACGATGGCTGTAGACCCGACTCAATGCCCAGCTGCGCCCGCGTCCGGGTCGCGTGGATCCGCCGCGCCCTGTCGTGTGCCTGTGCCCGGATCGATGCGAATGGAGTGCGCGATGCCCTGCCCACCTCTCAAGCTGACGTGGTATCCCATCGTTTCGAGTTCCGAAACCGTTGTCGGGGGAAGTCCACTCTGCTCGACGGACAGGACGTCCGGAAGCCATTGATGATGGAAGCGGGGGGCATTCACTGCTTCCTCGATTCCCATGTTGAAGTCCAGCTGATTGAGTATCACCTGTAGCACCGTGTTGATGATGGTGCGGCCTCCTGGACTGCCTACCACCGCGACCAATCTCCCGTCCTTGGCAATGATCGTCGGGGTCATGCTGGAGAGCATCCGCTTCCCAGGGCGCGCGAGGTTTGCCGGCGTCCCAACCAATCCGGTCGTATCGGTTACGCCCGGCATAGCATTGAAGTCGCCCATCTCGTTATTGAGGAGAAAGCCAGCTCCAGTCACCACCGCGCCCAGGCCGTATCCGAATTCGAGTGTGTACGTCACCGACACCGCCATCCCGCTCGCGTCGACTACGGAGTAATGAGTCGTCTCGCTGCTCTCGAAACCTTCCGCAACCTGTGCCGGAGTCGACACGGTAGCGCGGTCAGGCTGAATCGTCCGCCGCAACCCGGCTGCGTAGGACTTGCTGGTGAGCCGATCGATTGGCGCCTGGACGAAATCGGGATCGCCGAGATACCGGGCTCGGTCCAGAAACGCTCGTCGCATTGCTTCCGCAACGAGATGCACAGACCTGGACGAGTTGTGACCGGCAGCGGCCAGATCATATCCCTCGAGGATGTTCAGCATTTCGACGAGCACTACGCCGCCGGAGCTCGGGGGCGGCATCGAGATAATCTCATAACCGCGGTAGCTCCCGCGGACCGGAGCGCGCTCCTTTGCTTCGTATAGTGCGAGATCCTCCTCAGTGATGAGCCCACCGCCGCGCCGCATCTCCGCGGCGAAAAGTCGCGCCGTCTCTCCGCGATAAAAGCCATCCCGCCCTCTATCGCGGATGCGCGTCAGAGTTCCGGCAAGATCGGGCTGCCGGATTCGCTCACCGACAGCGTACGGTTTACCGCCATTACTGTACGCAGCCACGCTGGCGGGTGGGATTTGAGGAAACTGAAGCGCCGAGCGCAACGACTGAGCGAGCCCAGGCGGCACGATGAAACCTTCGCCCGCTAGACGGACTGCCGGATCAACTAGACGCGTCCATCGCGTCTTCCCGTACTTTTGGTGAGCCAAGGCGAAACCCGCCACTGTGCCCGGCACGCCCACTGACTTGTAACTCATGTGATGGGTCAGCTCCGAGTACTTGCCGGCGGAATCCGTGAACATGTCCGGCGTCGCCGCGCGCGGTGCTATCTCACGAAAGTCAATCGTTGTTGCGCGCCCGTCTGGAAAGCGAATGACCATAAACCCGCCCCCGCCGATGTTGCCGGCGACAGGATAGGTGACAGCGAGCGCGAACCCCGTGGCGATCGCGGCATCGACGGCGTTACCCCCAGCGGCGAGCACATCGCGTCCGACCTGACTGGCGATCCCGCTCGCGGAGACGACCATACCGTGTGGAGCGATGGCGAACCGGCTCGCGGGTGTATCGCTCGGTATTGCAGTCGTGCGCCCCGGCTGACTCGAGACGCACGCCATGGAGAGGACGGTTGCGCCAATGAACTGTGCGACGCGGACGCGAGCACCAGAGTGGGGGACACTGTGGAGCATGAGAATCTCCGGCGGAATAGCAGCAACGGCGGGTTTCGAAGAGTATGACACGGCGCAGGATTGAAGTCCAACTATCGGGGTAAAAGGCCGACAAGAAGATGAGTCGAGTACGCGGAGCAAAAGGCAGCGTCGTCTTTCCGTCCGTTGAGAGAATATCGACGGCCGGTCTGCGGCCTGCGGATTGCAGCGATCGCGCACGGCTTGCTCCTCGACTTTCCGTTGTGGACTCGTGCCAATGCTGGCGTCCGGAGGCAGGATGACATCTCCCCACAGGTCTCGTGTCGCAAGCCGCCTCGCGCGGCTCCTCGTTGCCGTCATGCTGCTCGGCCCGTCAGTCGCTCCGAGGCTTTCGGCGCAATCCAAACTTCCGCGATTTGAGCGCGCCGACTGTCTCCTGAATGGGGGCTGGGCGCGCGAGGTCCGGCGTGAGTGTGGTTGGCTCGTGGTGCCGGAGTCGCGCGACCACCCGAGCGCGAACACCGCGCGTCTCGCAGTCGAAGTCTTCCGCGCCAAGGAGCCCACCGGCGCACCGCCGCTCGTGATGCTGCACGGCGGACCCGGGGGCCCCGGTGGTATCCGAATCTATTCGCCGTTTACGGCGACCAGCCCACTCGTCCAACATCGCGACGTCGTGATTTACGACCAGCGCGGCGCCGGGTTTTCCGAACCGAAGCTGTGCCCAGCGTACGAAGCGGTCGCCGACGCCGCGCGAAATCTTCGCACACGCGCCGAGAAGGAGCAACGGTGGGCCGACGGACGTCGCGCCTGCATCGCCGATCTCAAGGCCAAGGGGATCGACCCACTCGCGTACAATACGTTGGCGAGCGTCGCCGACCTCATCGACTTGCGGCGCACCCTCGGTTACACGTCGTGGGATGTGTATGGTGAATCCTACGGCGCACGCCTGGCGCAGGAGGCGATGGTTCGCGACGGCCAGGCCATCCGCAGCGTGGTGCTCGAAAGTCCGGTTATGCGCGGATCCCCCTATCGATTGGAGCAGCCGCTATCGACACAGCGGGCATTCGAGCACGTGTTCGCGGCGTGCGCCGCACAGTCGACGTGTCGCGACGCATTCCCATCCGTGGAGCAGGACTTCTACGCCGTCTATGAATTGCTGACCAAGTCGCCACTTCCCGTACCGATCGAGCATCCCGATCGTGCCACCGATTCTGTGTGGTTCGACGGGAGTCGGCTCGTCGCCGACATTCGGAATCGCTTGCTGAATCGGTCGCGAATGGGCCTCGGCCGCCTCCCGTTGCTCCTCCACGAGTTGCGCGCCGGAGACAGGATGCGGGCAGCCCGCGAGATTGTTGGAGACGGTTCGGCGGGGCCAGGGGACCTGAGTCACCGCGTACTCCGTGAGATAGTCGTTTGCTACGATACGTACAGTTCCGCCTACCCGAAATCGTTGGATTCCGTCAACGCTCTCGTGCGAGCGCCGTTCCGGCGCGTCGTCGACCGCGACTGCGAGGAGTGGCTGACCCGATTCAGCGATGCGTCTGCACACACGCCGGTACGCAGCGACATTCCAACACTGATTCTTACCGGCTATTTCGACGACAGGACGCCGACCGAGCACGCTCGCCGAATCGCATCGACGCTCAGCCGAGCGCACCTGTTTGAGTTCCCCAATGAGGGGCATGGCCCTCGGCCCTCGGACTGCCACGCATCCATCCTCACGCAGTTCCTGGAGGATCCGTCGCGCAAGCCGGACGCCTCATGCATCGGGGCAATCGCGCCCATTTCATTCGCGACGAAATGGGAGCCGGTCCCGGGCAATCCCTGAGCGCGACCACCCCGCGCGTCGCCCGCGAGCTCTGGAGCGATGATTTTTTGTAGGCGCCACGACTACGGGCCCGGCGCTGGCCGATCGGTTTTGCGCGCTGATCAGTTGGTACTGAACTTGCCAATTCCCTTTACAGGTCTCACTAACACGAGGGAAGCATATGACGTACGAGGACAGAGTGCCGGACACGTCCGACACCAACATTGAACGCGCCAAGGACAAGGCGCTGGGCAAGCACGACGACCATCCCGGAGTCGCAGATCAAGTTGGCGAAGCGGCCGGCGGGGTTTCCGGGGTTTTGGCGGGCGCCGCGGTTGGATCCGCCATTGGACCGGTAGGGACCATCATAGGTGGCATCGTGGGCGCGATGGGCGGATGGTGGTCGGGGCGCGCAATCGCGGAAGCCGCGACAGCGATCACGCCGGATGACGACGCCTTCTATCGTCGCCAGTACGAATCTTCACCCGGTCGTCTCGGCGACCGCACCTACGACGAAGTGAAACCCGCGTACTATCTCGGTCAACTCGCGAGCCGAAACCCCGATTACCGCAATCGTTCCTTCGAGGACGTCGAGTCCGATCTGCGCGGCGGCTGGACAGCTGATAGCAAATACGGGTCGTGGGATGGGGTCCGCGGTTATGCCAACGAAGGCTTCACTCGCGGCCGTTCGACGCTTGGCAAGGTGGGCGAAAAGATCGCGGATACCGCGGACGACCTGAAGGATCGTGTGGATGCGAATCCCGCGTCCCGTCCGGGGCCCGATCCGACCGATCGGCCTGAGCGACGCTTCTAGAGCGCCTGTGCTCGCAGCCCGGGAAAACCCCGATTCGCTCAGGCGGATCGGGGTTTTCGTTTCCACTACAACCGTGAGGCGTTGGTGGTAGTTCAACGGTATCTGGCTCCCAGCGATTTTTCAGCGGCGGAAACCTGGCGGCTCGTCGAGTGGTGTAAGCAGTTAGGAGCGGATGAATTCGCGATCGACTGCCTTGGCGCCGACGCTCTCGTAGACGCGAAAGTTTGGCGTCGCTTTGAGAAAGTGGTACAGCCCTTTTCCCGTGGAGAGAAGATGCGTGAGCGCATGAGTGGTCGCACTGCGGATGACTTGACGCGGATCACCGAACTCTGGGACGTGAATCGCGTTACGATAGGGGCTTTGACGCAGGCATTGCCGGGAGGGCTTCTGTCATATGACCCTGCAGCAGACG
>JALYKM010000122.1 GCA_030774785.1 Gemmatimonadota bacterium | reverse complement strand
TTCCGTGTTGCCAAGCTCGAAGGCGAGATATAAGGTAGAGGGAGCATGTGGGCGGGTCGCTGCTGGTCGCATGGGCTTCTCCTTCTGTGAGAGGTGGGAAGAAACCCGAACAGTGGCGGCCCGTCTGTATGTGCCGCCAGTTCCTACATAAGTTCTAACGAACGTTGCAGCTGACAAGCACTTTTCGGATCCGACTTCGTCGCAATGGTGATAGTGTGCTTGCAGCTGAACTAAGGCGTTAGGCAGATGCCCAAATCACGAGCTAGATTCGAGTATGGCGGCCACCTTCGAATGGGATCGCGCAAAGGCGGCCCGCAATTATGCCACGCACGGAGTAACTTTTGACGAAGCATCGACTGTCTTCGGCGACCCACTTGGCCGAATCGTCGACGATTCCAGGCACTCGCGAGGTGAAGAAAGGTTCGTCATAATAGGTTTGTCTGGAAGATCACGTCTCTTGGCGGTAATGTTCACTGAACGCCGAGAGCGCATTCGTCTCATTAGTGCTCGTCCTGTAACTCGCGCTGAGCGCAATAACTATGAAGAAAGCGCCCGCTAGAGCCAAAGCTGTTCGGGAAGTAGACGACGATGAAATCCTCCCCGAATACGACTTCAGCAAAGGCCGCCGGAATAAGTACGCCTCTCGTTATGCTGAAGGCACGAACGTCGTGCTTTTGGATCCCGATGTCGCAAAGGACTTCCCCGACTCTAATGCGGTTAACGAAGCGCTCCGTGCCCTGAGCGCGATCATTAGACGTCGATCCAAGTCGCGCAGGAGCGCCTGAGGAGGTCTTGAATGGCGCACCACAAGCGCAAGCGGGTCAGAAACCGTCGAGCCGGCTGCAAACTCTGCAAGCCTTGGAAGGCCAATGGTGTGCGAACAGACCGTCCCGACGCAGAACAATGGGGCGATCATCGCCGTCGTCGCGCCTCCACGCTAGACCTATCTGAGTACCGCCGCACTGCCTCCTATGAGGCGTCATCTGTCAAGTCTCCTGGAAAGACTGAATAGCGAGCAGGATCAATAACACGGCTCATCGCCGCTGCGATTTCGCAAGCTTTGCCTTCCACCAAAACGACTGGCCGCTTCATCCGAACGTTCCGAGCGTGATGCCCGTGAACAACCTCCTATCCGTGTCGACCGAGGTCGAGCACCCGAACTTTGTGAATCCGCCCAAGGGCGAATTTGAAGCGAGGCGGGGAGCGGACCCCTTCTAACGAACGGTACGCAGAGCGTGACTCCGCGGACCCGGCAGCAAATGCGGGCCGCTCCCTCCAGTCATATGAATGGAAACCGCCGTGGACCCCCAGGGCTTATGCGCGGAGCACGGCACCCTCCGGAACAATTCCAGTTTCGAGATACCGCCAGAGCGCGATCAAGAGCTTTCGCGCCAGAGCGACGATGCCGATCTTCCGCACCCGGCTATTCCCAGCTCCGAATTTCTTCTCGTACCAGCGGGCGAGCGCGCTCTTCGGCTGAAACCGCAGCCACGCCCACGCGGTGTTGATTGCGAGGGCTCGGACCCACCGATTGCCGGCCTTCGAAATCCCTTGCTCGTGCTGCAAGTCGCCGCTCTGATAATGTGTGTCTGTCAGCCCAGCGAGACCGCCGACCTGGCGGCGATTGCGAAACTGCCGCCAGGCGAAGAACTCCATCACGTAGAGCCACGCACTGTCGATGCCAATGCCGCGGAGTTGGTTGAGCTGTCGTACTTGAGCAATCGCTGGATCATCGGTTGCACGGAGCACCTGGCGGCGCTCTTTTTTGAGTGCCCGGATGCGGATCGTGTAGCCGCAGACAGTCTCCCATTCGCGCTCTAGTCGCCCACACAAGAGCGGCGGCAGAGGCGACCCGTCCCAGAGGTGCGCTCTTGCCAGATGCGTCGGCAGCTCCTGGATCCGCGCGAGCGGCACGCCCTGACTGGCCAAGAGCCCCTTGATCCGGTTTGTATGCCGGCCGCGATCACGCCGGGCAAACAAGAGCTCGCGATGCACCTGACGCCGATCTTCTGCCGCGAGCGTCGGCACGTTGACGACACTCCACACCCTGCGTTCGCCGGCGTCTGCACGCAGGAGCATCGTCAAGAGCTTGCAAGCATCGAGGCGATCTGTCTTGGTCCGCCGCCGCCGGCGATTCACTTCGATGCTCGAGGAATCGACGATGCTGTTGCTGACGCTGCGGCTCACGAGATAGCGATGCAGCCAGAACCCGTCGCGCCCCGCTTCGTAGCAGCTCCGGACCGGCGCGGCCCTGGCCAGCCCAAAATGGGTTTTCGCGCGAGCGAGTTCCGCCTCGAGGGTCTTGAGCGCGCGCGCCGGCATGGTGCGCACCAGCGGAGTCTGGTCGACTCGCGTGCTCATCGCGAGTCTCCATTCCGTGTTGCCAAGCTCGAAGGCGAGATATAAGGTAGAGGGAGCATGTGGGCGGGTCGCTGCTGGTCGCATGGGCTTCTCCTTCTGTGAGAGGTGGGAAGAAACCCGAACAGTGGCGGCCCGTCTG
>JALYKM010000121.1 GCA_030774785.1 Gemmatimonadota bacterium | reverse complement strand
CTTCGCGGATGTCGGCGACCGCGATGTAGGTGTGCAGAGCCCCCGTGAAGCTGAACAGCTCGTCGCCGGTGTTGAACGCGTCGAGCTTCACCTGGAGCGACTTGTCGTCGATCGTGACCGTGAGCTCCGTACGGAAATGATACGGCCATTGCTCGCGAGTGCGATGATCGTCGGCCAGCACGAGCTTCACTGACGATGGATCCTCCGACGAGTCGGCGGTTTCCGCGAGCTGCCATTCCGTTTTCCTTGCGAAGCCGTGCTGCGGCAACGGCCCGGTGTTCGCGAACTGCGGCCACACGACCGGAATTCCGCCGCGAATCGGGTCACCGGGCGCGAACGTCGCCGTCTTCCCCATGAACAGCACTTCCTTGCCGCCCGCGGGAATCCAGGATGTCACGTGCGCGCCGTTCAGATACACATCAGCAGAGCTGCCCGAGGGATGCGAGAGCAGCACGGTGGACATTCCGTTCTTTCCGGGAACGATGGGAGGAGTCATGGGATCAGATATTGATGGCCGAGCACCGGATTCCGCCAGTCGCTCGCACTTGGATGGCTACCGGTTGGGCCGTCCCGGAGGGGTTTCGCTCTTGAACACTTCGCGATTGATCTGAACGTACTCCTTGAGATTCGTGGGCACGTCCTCTTCCGGGAAGATCGCCGTCACCGGGCACTCTGGCTCGCAGGCACCACAATCGATGCATTCGTCCGGATGGATGTAGAGCTGGTCCGCCCCCTCGTAGATGCAATCGACCGGGCATACGTCGACGCAGGCGCGGTCCTTAGTGTTCTTGCAGGCTTCCGTTATGACGTAAGGCATGTCTTTCCTGGTAGCGCTTCTACTGCCGCGCCAAACGCGATTCCTGTCCGAAAAATAGACTCACGCGATTGAATAGCAACCGCGGGCTTTATCACTTGATGGTCCCCAGCAGGCCGCCGAGGAAAAGCACCACCAGTATCGCAATGAGGACCATGGCAATACGCTTACGGGTCCTTCGTACGGCCGCCCACACCTCTTCATCAAGGTAGTAGGCGCCCGGAGCAGCTTCCCGTATGACCGCGCGGTTGTGGAGCCGTTTGAGCGCGAGTGAATGTCCGAGACCGATGGCGGTGTAGGACTGCGCAGTCGAGGGGGAGAGCGCACTGGCAGCGCGGAAATCGTCTACGACCTCCCGCTCGCGTCTGCGCATTATCGCGGCAACTGCTGCTGCGCCCATGTTCAGTTACTCCGTTGATGGCTCAATGCCCAGCTACTGCCGCCACGGTGGAAGCTCGCCGCGCTTCTTGTCTAGGTCAGGATTCTCTCGAAAGAGAGTCGCGGTACGCCCTATCACCTGCACTACCGCGGAGTTCGTCGCGAGTGCCAGCGAGTTCGCCACATCCTTGGGTTTCACGTCGTCCTTGTTCCCGAGCTTCACTTTGACGAGCTCGCGTGTCCGCAGCGCATCGTCGAGCGAACCGATTACCGACGGAGTCAACCCGTGCTGTCCGACCTGCACCGTCGGATTGAGATGATGCGCTTCCGCACGCAGCTCCGCACGCTCCCGACCCTTCAATTTCTCATCCTTCCCGGCTTTGTGATGAATCCACGAACATCGATCGGCGTTCCGTTCCAGTAGTTCGCGTCGCTCCGCATCACCTGGAAGTGCAAATGCGGCGTATTGGGGGGAGCGTTCCCCGTCGTCCCAACGAATCCGATCACGTCACCCTCCTGAAGGGCGAGGCCCTCCTTCACGTTGGGTGCGTAGCCCATGAGATGGGCATAGTAATGCAGGTATCGTCCGCTGGCGTCCGCGACGTAGATCGTGATTCCTCCCGCGCCGCCGTTTGCCAGCCTGATGATGCGACCTGGTGCGGCCGCGAGTACCGGAGTGCCACGCATCGCGAGAATGTCGGTCGCCATGTGGATACGCCCGCCGCTACGCCCCTGGTGGTAGGTGTCGGTCAGCTCCGAGGGCGAGATGCCTTCTACCGGCACCATCAGCGGGTGCGCGCGAAAATACGCGGAGTCGGATGCGAGCATCGGACGCATGTCGGCCCTGACCGACACGTCATCTCCATCCGGCCTCGTCACCACGACCGGCGGCATCCTCTTCGAGGTCGCGTCATTCGGCGCACGGAGATTGACGCACGTAGTAGCGCCGATGACCGCGCAGAACAGCGTGGCGCATACGCGAGAGACGCGAGCGGCGCTGCTGCAACGCTCGCAGAATCGCTCGAGCTCAGCTCGCTGAAGCACCGGCTAGCTGCTGTTGCTGCTTCCCATTCGCCCCACCGCCAGGGGTCGTGGGGCGTCCCTGTCGCTCCTCCAGCTCCGCGGCCATCTGCGCGATTCCCTCCTCGATCGTTCGCGAGTGGTGCATCGAGCAGAACTTCGGCCCGCACATCCCGCAGAACTCGGCGCTCTTGAAGTACTCGGCCGGAAGCGTCTCGTCATGATACTCCTGCGCCCGCTCGGGATCGAGACTCAGGCGGAACTGCTCTTTCCAATCGAAGGCGTATCGCGCCCGCGATAGCGCGTCGTCACGGTCGCGCGCACCCTTTCGTCCGCGCGCGACATCGGCTGAATGCGCGGCGATCTTATAGGCGATCACACCCTGCCGCACGTCCTCGGCGTTGGGGAGCCCCAGATGCTCCTTCGGCGTGACGTAGCAGAGCATGTCGGAGCCGAACCAGCCGATCATCGCCGCGCCGATCGCGCTCGAGATGTGATCGTAGCCGGGAGAGATGTCGGTTACGAGCGGACCGAGTGTGTAGAATGGCGCCTCGTTGCACACTTCCTTCATGCGTCGGACGTTCATCTCGATCTGGTCCATCGGGATATGTCCGGGACCTTCGACCATGACCTGCACGTCGCGCTCCCATGCCCTCTTCGTAAGCTCACCAAGCGTGTCGAGCTCCGCGAACTGTGCACGGTCGCTCGCGTCAGCGATGCAGCCGGGGCGCAGGCTGTCGCCGAGTGAGACAGTGACGTCGTACTGGCGGAGGATGTCGAGAACATCGTCGAATCGCTCGTAGAGTGGATTCTGCCTGCGGTGCGCCATCATCCACACGGCGTGCAGCGATCCGCCGCGGCTCACGATGCCGGTGATACGCCCATGCACCAGCGGGAGATGTTCGATCAGGATCCCGGCGTGGAGCGTCATGTAGTCGACGCCCTGCCTTGCCTGGTGCTCGATCATGTCGAGCAGGTCGTCGGCGGTGAGCTCCTCAAGCTGCTTGTCCCACTTGCCGTCGGGTCCGCCCTGAACCGCCTGGTAGATCGGCACTGTGCCGATCGGGACTCGCGACGCCGCGATGATCGCGCGGCGAATCCCGTCGATGTTGCCGCCGGTTGAGAGATCCATCACCGTATCGGCCCCGTACTTGACCGCGATTTCGAGCTTCTCGATCTCGCCATTCACGTCGGACGACACCTGCGAATTGCCGATGTTGGCGTTGATCTTTACCCGTGCGACCTTGCCGATGGCCATTGGCTCGAGCAGGCCCGCCAGGTGGTGAATGTTGGCGGGGATAATGAGACGTCCGATCGCGATCTCGTCGCGCACCAGCTCTGGTGTGAGCTCCTCGCGCTCGGCGACGAAGCGCATGGCGTCGGTGAGCTCGCCTCGACGCGCGTAGTGCATTTGTGTCACTGCCGCAGCTTGTCGGGGGGTGGCGAAGCCATTCGCTCCGCTCGCCATGGCAGGCGGCCCTGTGGGCGCCTGCACCGTTCCTGCTGTTTCCATCGTTCGACTCCCTACGCCGGTACTAACCGGATCAGGTTCTGAGGGACTTTCTCAGCCGCGCGTCGCCGCCTGCACTGGCAGCTTCGACCCCGCGAGGCACCCCTGTCTCTCTAACAACTTAGTATATGTTCAACCTAAGTTGAAGCGTTCATACTTAGGACGCAGTTGTGTCTGCGCTCCAAATCTCGATCAAGGTTCTTTCTTTTTTCGAGACCCTATATAACTCATAGACACGATCATCGATCCTGCGATCAAGCTCAGAGGATTCGCGTTCTAGCGAACTAGTCTCGGGAGCCGTGCGTGCGCCGTCAAGCCGCGCTTGCACCGCAAGCATTTGACTTACGAGTCGATTAAGCTGCATGTCTGAGACGTCTGGCATCGGACTACTACGGAGGTATACTGGCTTGATTTCGTAGTCGAAAAAGCGAGTAGAATAAATCCAGTTGTAAAGCGTAGAGTTGAGAACACCTAAAAGGCCTTGAAGAGCATAGCCGTCGCGCGCGACAATATTCGATAGTCTGTTGAGGTTGTAAGCCCCTGACCTATCAAACGTTGCCACGATCCTGCGTTTCAACGAGAGGTTCCGTGTCCGCACAACAAGAATCTTGGGATTTGAAAGAAGGTGTTCCGCGGGCAGAGACCTTCCTAGCTTTCCGCGACCCTTCACATACTCTCTGTCGTACATGATCCACCCATCGGGGACGACGGCGCCGTAACGGGATATGCCGGTTCCCGAAACCATTGGGTGATACCTCGAATTGATGCGTCTAGTCGCAATCAGCTCGTCTTTTATATACCCCGTATTTATCCCGACCCCGAACTCAAAACCCTCCTCAATCGGCGGAAATTTGTCGAACAAACGGTCTAGGATTGCCGCGCTCTCGTCAGACAATCGGTAGTCAAAAACGTGTTCCCGGTTCTCTGTGAAGCGGGACTGACGAATGGATTGTGGCGCAACCTTTGTAATGTCCGTAGGCACCGATGGAGCTACTACTGCCACACGGTGAGATTTCTTAGGCTCTGCGTTCTTGAGAATCACAATCGCCGTGTCGACAGTTGCATCTGAAAATACTCGTGGGCCGAGTGGCGCCAGTAAATCGACCGTCGCAGTGTTTAACAAGAATCTCCGAAGGCGCGTGAAAGTTGTGAGTATGAGGAAGGATGCGGAGACGATCATACCTACGCGTCCGCCAGCCCGGGTGAGATCCAAACTTTTTTCAAGAAACAATTTATATAACTCGTAGTTCCCTTCTGTGCTTTCGTACCGCGCATCGTAGTACTCCCGAAGAGCGTCTTCAGTAGCGTTTCTGTATGAGTAAGGGGGATTGCCGATGACCGCGTCGAATCCCCCGACTGCGAAGACGGACGGATACTCTTGGCGCCAGTTGAAAGGGTATACGCCTTGAAGGAAATCGCCATCAGCTCGAAGGCCCAACCCCTCGAAATCCGACTCAACTAGGGAGTTGCCGCGTTTGATGTTCTGATCGAGATCTGGTAGTGCCCTCTCCTGAAATAGTTGAAACGTTTTCTGCAATGTTTGATCGCTCTCCCCCTCCAGCACTTTCAGCAGCAGCGACAGCTTCGTCACTTCGACAGCTTGAAAGTCGATATCGACGCCAAAGATGTGGGTCAGAAGGATTCGTTTTCTCTCTGATGTCGTGAGCCGCCATTCGCCTCCGGTGGCTTGAAAGAGCACTGGCGCTCGTCCACCGGCTTTTTTCTTGGCGCCCTCCGCTACGTACGCATCCCTGTACCAGTCGAGCAGATACTGGTACGCCTGGAGCAGAAACGTCCCCGATCCGCACGCCGGGTCGAGGATCCGCAGCGGACCCTGCCTCCCTCCTGAGATCTGCTTGGGAGTCTTTCCATCGAGCAGAGGCCCGATCGTGTGTTTCACGATATAGTCGACGATATAGGTCGGCGTGTAAAAGACACCGCCGGCCTTCTTTACCTCGGGCTTCTCCTCGATCTTCGCCTGATGGCCAGGCGTCAGCCGGATGACTTTCCCTAGGAATTGCTCGTATACCTGGCCCAGGATGTCGGCCGGAAGGACCGAGAACTCGTACGGGCTGTCGGGATAGTATAGCGACCGAAGAATTTTCTTCAGAACCGCGTCGTCGATGTCGAGATTCGGTGTCAGTGAATCCGGAGCAGCTGTTCTCGCTCTCTCGTGCGAGAAATGAAAGAGACCTGAGTTGTACTTCTTGTCCGCGCGGCGAAACAGTTCCACCAGGCGTAAATAGATGTTCACGCCGTTGCTGGTGCCGAGCAGCGTCGAGTATTCCTCGATACCGCGATCCTCGCAGATACGGAGGAACACAATTCGATCGATGATCACCTGTACCGCGAAGTTGAGCTCGGGTTGGGAGATGTCGTCGTTGCGAATCGCTATGTTCCGCGCGAGCTCGTCCCGCCATGCTTCGATCTCGTCGAGAAAGGCAGCATCGACGCTTGCCGTTCCACGTTTTTTCTTGTTGCTATCCGCGTATTTGTCGAATGAGCCCTTTAGTACCGCTTCCCTGCTGAATATTCCCTCGAGCTCCTCCCACCTCGCGACATACTCTGTAAAGGGAATCACCATGATACGGGCGGCTGACGCCTTATCGGTCGCGTCAGGCTTCACGCGAGTGTCGTAGACTACGAGCTCTTCAAAGTCAGTTAGAACCGACAGTGCCATCTTCGCCGACCAGGCGTATCGTCGCAGCTGAAACGCAGGCTCGGGATCATTGCTTACATCGACCGATGGTTTCTTCGCTTCGAGAAAGAATTTTCTGACGCCTCCGATACGGAAGCAGTAGTCCGGCGCCTTCGTGTAGGCATCCGCGCTGACCTTGATCGCGTCTTCGTGAATCACATCCTTGTACTGCTCGGCGTAGTTACTGGTGTTGTCGACGTCCCACCCCAGAGCCTTCCACATCGGGTCGATGAATTCGCGTCGAAGCTGCGCCTCCTTGTAGGAGGGATGCGCATACGATTCGCGGTGTGCGGCAAAGCCGTCGACCAGCCGGCGGATTTCTGATGTTGGATCGTGGGCCATTAACCAGATGGTTTGGTGGGAGGGCCGAGTAACTCCTCGAGTAGTGCTACCAGTTCGGCTTCTCTTAAGGTGTCATGTTTACCCAAGGGTCATGGCAAGGTAAAGAAAAGGCGGTTCCTTTACCTAACAGGGCGTCACGCTATTGACGATTCCCTTTTTGGGAACTATGTTTCCCATTATGGGAATGATAATTCCCAATATGGGAAACACTGCCGGCGGCATAGCAGACGCCCTCTTCGACCAGGTGCAGAAGCGCGTGCTGGTTATTTTGTTCGGAGAGCCCGATCGGAGCTTCTCCACCACAGAAATAATCCGCATAGCAGGCTCCGGTGTCGGCGCTGTACACAGAACGCTGGTACGCTTGGCGACGGCCGGGCTTCTCACCGTACAAAAATTAGGGAACCAAAAAGTCTACAAGGCAAATCAGGAATCCCCGGTTTTTCAGGAGCTCCACGGCTTGATTCTTAAAACCGCTGGACTTGTCTCCCCGATCGCTGATGCATTAGCTCCGTTTGGACAGAAGATTCACGCGGCATTTGTCTACGGCTCAGTAGCGAAGGGGCGGGATCACTCCCGAAGTGACGTCGACCTGATAGTCATTGCCGAGGGTCTCGATTACCCGACAATTTTCGAAGCTCTCCAACCAGTGGAAAGAATCCTGGGCCGATCCATCCATCCCCGTGTTCTACGTCCCGGCGAATGGAAGCGTAAGTTGAGCTCCGGTAACTCTTTCATACGGCGCATCTGGGCTGGTCCTAAGCATTTCGTGGTCGGATCTGCAAATGCCATCGCTTGAGCTCGACAACCTCGTCAAGATCGGCTCGCTCAAATCAGAAGCGGGATCCCAGGACGAATTCGATGGGCTCATGGAAGCCGCGAGGACACGATTGACGGATTCGAAGAATGTAGCGCTTGCGTTGGAGAGCCGGTTCGATCTTGCGTACAACGCTTCACACGCGATCGCGCTGGCTGCCCTCCGTTGGCACGGCTATCGGTCGACGAACCGATACATCGTGTTTCAGGTGCTCCCACATACCCTTGGTCTAAAGTCTTCGGTCTGGCGCGTATTGGCGTCTGCGCACGGGATCCGCAACAGCGGAGAGTACGAGGGGCTCCTCGAGATTGACGCGCAACTGGTTACTGATCTCGTAGCCGCCGCAGAAATGGCTTACTCCGCAACGAAAGCTCTCGGGCCGGTAAAGCCAGCTAAACGCTGACGGCTCACGTGAGGCTCCTCCAGCCTTCCGCACGCCGACCTTTGGCCACAACCTTCTTCCGAATGAGACGCGACCCGCCGCACCCCGTTGTCCATGTCGAGTACCCTGACTGGGTTGACTCAGTGGTCGACTGGGAGCAGGCCTATCCTACCGACGAGGAGCGGATGCAGCTCGCGATCGCCGTCGCGCGCGCGAACGTCGAGCGGGCGACCGGAGGGCCCTTCGGCGCCGCAGTCTTCGAAGCGCCCTCCGGCCGACTCATAGCGGTGGGAATGAACAGCGTCGTCCGCCTGAACAATTGCACGCTACACGGAGAGATGATGGCGTTCATGATGGCCCAGGCCCGCCTCGCCTCCTTCACTCTGAACGCTCCGCACTTGCCGGTTCACGAGCTGTACACGTCCTGCGAGCCGTGCGCCATGTGCCTGGGCGCCACGCTCTGGAGCGGCGTGCAGCGCGTTGTTTACGGCGCCACACGCGAGGATGCTTCGAAGCTCAACTTCGACGAGGGGCCAGTCTTCCCGGAATCGTACCACTACCTCGAGAAACGCGGGATCCGGATCGTGCGCAACGTTCTGCGCGATGAGGCGCGTGCGGTGCTCGAGATGTACCGCGCCAAGGGCGGAAAGATCTACAACGGATGACGACACGGTCCGGAAGTGAAGACCACAGCCTGCAACGGATGAATACAAGTCTGGATCCGTCTGCGCTCGCCGAGGCATCGGCAGCGCTCCGCGAAGCGAACCTGGCGTTCGCCAAAGCGCATCCCGGTGAGAGTCCCGGCCGCCAGCCGGTACACACCGTTTACGGCGGCGCGCAGCTCTTCAAGTCTGACTCGGTTCCCAAGCTCGGCGCCATTGCTCTCCGCGTGATGGATCAGTACGCGCAAAAACCGGTCACGCTCGGCGCCGCGCTTGGCATCTCAGAGCATCCGGCGCTCACAACAATAGACCGGCGAGTTCGCGACAAGCTCGCTAGCGAGCCGATCGAGGATTTTCGGATCGACTTCGAGGATGGATACGGCAACCGCCCTGACGCCGAGGAGGACAACCATGCCGGCGTCGTCGCGCGCGAGCTGGCGAAAGGGATGCGAGACGCGACGCTGTCGCCGTTCATCGGCATGCGCATCAAGCCACTCAACGAGGAGCTGCGTGGGCGTAGCATTCGCACGCTCGATCTCGTCCTTACCGCGCTCGTCGAGGCGGGCGCGGGCGGATTGCCGAAGGGTTGGATCGTCACAATCCCGAAGATCACGATCCTCGAGCAGGTCGAGTACACCGTCACCGTTCTTCGCGCGCTCGAGCGCAAGCTCGGTCTCGCCGACGGTACATTGCGGTTCGAGGCGATGGTCGAGACGCCGCAGATCGTGCTCGACACCGGCGGCCGCTCGCTCCTCCCGCGAATTCTCGACGCGTCGGACGGGAGGCTCAGGGGCGCCCACTTCGGGACCTACGACTATACGGCGGCCATCAACATCACCGCGGCGTATCAGCGCATGCAGCATCCCGCCTGCGAGTTCGCGAAGCACTTCATGCAGGTCGCGTTCGCGGGCACCGACGTATGGCTCTCCGACGGATCGACGACGGTGATGCCGGTGCCCGTCCACCGTGAGGCCAAGGGCGGCCCGAAGCTCACCAAGAAGCAGCAGGCGGAGAACGCGGCGAGCGTGCATCACGCGTGGCGACTCCACTTCGACGACGTGCGCCACTCCCTCGCCGGCGGCTTCTATCAGGGGTGGGATCTCCACCCGGCGCAGCTCGTGACGCGCTACGCGGCGCTCTACAGCTTTTTCCTCGACGGAATCGACGCCGCGGGTGTTCGTCTCAGCAACTTCGTCGGCAAGGCTGCGCAGGCGACGCTCGTCGGCGACGTGTTCGACGATGCGGCAACCGGTCAGGGGCTTCTCAACTTCTTCCTGCGCGGGATCAACTCGGGCGCGATCACCGAAGAAGAAGCGCTGAAGATGACCGGCCTCACCGCGGATGAATTTCGCGGACGGTCGTTCGTGAAGATCATGCGCGGCAGAACGTGAGCGGCGGCGCCATCGAGCTCGTCGATCTGGTTGCCAGGTGGATCCACGTGATTGCCGCCATCATGTGGGCCGGCAACTCGATGCTATTCAACTGGCTCGATCGGAATCTGCGACCTGCATCTCCCGAAACGTCGGGGAGCCCAGGCTCCAAAGGAACGCTCGGCAACATCTGGTTGCTGCACAGTGGAGCGTTCTATTTCGTCGAGAAGACGCTCCTTGGCGGACAACCGCTTCCGCGGCCACTGCATTGGTTCAAGTGGCAGGCGTACACGACGTGGTGGAGCGGCGTGGTTCTTCTGATAGTCGTGTACTATTTCGGCGGTCGCGCGACGCTCGCTGATGTCGCGGTCGCGCCCCTCGGTCATCGAACGGCGGTGCTGGTCGCGTTGGCAGCGATCGCTGGCGGCTGGGCGCTGTACGAATCGATGCAGCGGTTTGTGGCGCCGCGCGCGCCGCGGGTTGCGTTGGCGATTTGGATCACCGGCCTCACCGCAATCGCCATCGCCGTAACGCATTTGCTCAGCGGCCGCGCCTCCTTTCTCCACGTCGGTGCGATGCTCGGCACGATCATGGCCGCCAATGTCGTTTTCACGATCGTCCCTTCACAGCGCGAGCTCGTCGCGGCGGTCTCCGAGGGACGTGGTGCCGATCCCGCCGTCTCAGCGCGCGCGAAGCGCGTGTCGATCCACAACAACTATTTCACGTTCCCGGTTATCGTGCTGATGGTGATCAGCCACTTTCCTGCGGTGTACGGGAGCAGGCTCAACTGGCTGCTGGTGCTCGTCTTGATCGCCGCGGGAGCGGCGGTCCGCCATCTTCTCAACATCCGGTTCACTTTTCCGGCGTGGAGGCCGGTTCTGGCGGGGACCTTGGTGGGGAGTGTGCTGGCGTTGATCGCCATACTGCGTTTCGGGTCGGCCGCGAATACTGTCGGCGCCTCTGATTCCTCCGCGCCGGTGACCTTCACCGAAGCACGTCGTGTCATTGACCGGCGATGTGCTGCCTGTCATTCGGCAGAGCCGAGTGATGTCACCTTCGGTGTAGCACCAGGGGGAGTGAGGTTTGATACGCCCGAGCAGATCCTCGCTCATGTGGCGCGGATTCGGGAACGCGCGGTGGCGACGCGGACGATGCCGCCGGGGAATAAGACGAACATCACTGAGGTGGAGCGGGCGATTCTTCGTCGATGGATAGCTCAAGGTGCAGTTACCCGGTAGGACGGGTTTCATGGCGCCGGGCTGAACGACTTTGATACGGATGCTACGGAAACTGACGGATGCTACAGATCGTTCCGAGCGGCGGTCTGTCTCCTAACACCAGGGCAGGGATTCTTTGTTCACTGCCGCTCAGGATGCATCCGTCGCGTATCGGACCTCTACTAGGAAATAACAAATAGAAACTCCGCGCAGTTTCCGCGTCCTTCGCGTGCTCCGCGTTCAACCTTCCGTCATTGTAGCCAATTCTCGCGCATCTATAACGCGAGTATGAAAGCTCCAAGCGATTGAGCTGCGCAGCTCCCTGCTTCGGTATTCGATGCGCTTCCGCAGCACACATTCAATAAGAAATTGCCTGTCCCATCCCTAACTACCGCGATAAGTAGAGTACCCGAACGGGCTGAGCAACAGCGGCACATGGTAGTGCTCCGCGCCCTCGCCGATGCGGAAGTTGACTACGATCTCCGGGAAAAAGGATTCGCGCCCGGCTTTCGAGAAGTAGTCGGCAACGTAGAACGTCAGCCTGTAGCTCCCCTGACCCAACGGTGCATCCTTCTTATGGAGATCACTCACCCTTCCATCTCCGTCAGTCAGCCCCGATCCGAGAACGTCGTCTCCACACTCGAGCGTGACTCGGATCCCCTCCGCCGGCCGACCAAGTGCCGTGTCCAACACGTGCGTGGTGAGCGTGCTCACGCTACCTCCTCCTTCTCTAACAGTTTGTCGAGTCTCAACCGCGTGATCTTCCGTTGCTCCTCTGCCGCAGCGCGGAGCTCAACGTCCGCATCATTTCGCAGCCGCTCGCGGGCAAGCGCGAGCATCTCCTCAGCACTCTTTCCAGTGGCGAATACTATATAGATGTACCCGAAGCGCTGCTCGTACTCGCTGTTCGCCGCCGCGAGCTCAGCGCGTATATCATCATGAACTCGCTCAACTCCTGATTGCTCGCCCGCCGCCCAGGATCTTCCACGTTCGCTCTGCGGCGTGGCACTCTTCCGCTCGCCAATCCGCGGATGGTGCGAGAATGCTTCCCGCCAGTCGCCCGGCTCCAATGATCTCCAGATCTCGTCCGCCGCCGAGAGGACGGCAGCGCGCGATCCGAATGGTCTCCGCGCTAACATTTCTGACACCCATCGGGATGCGCCGCAGCACTCGGCGAGCAGCTTGCTCGCTTGCGACTCCGACATCGCGTCGAGCTCGGCGACGCTTACCTTCACGCTAGCTTCAGGTGGCAACGCGGCCCAACAACCGCAGCCGTGCGACGCCGCCGTCGGGGTAAATGTTCAGCCGGACATGCGTCGCCGCTCTGGGCGACAGATTGTCCCAGCGATGCTGCTGGTGCGCTTCAAGCGGCGTCTCCGGCACCAGCACGTTCCAACGCGCAGTGCGTGCGTCAAACGATGCGCCGGCGTCCGCGTACTCCAGCATGCATTTGCCCGGGGCGTTGCCCTTGAAGTGATCGGTGTCGAGCTCGACGCGCTCGATCACGCCGTGCCGTGCCAGACGAACGATCGCCCAGTCGTGGCCGGGACCTCGTCGGCGCCTCGTCTCCCAACCGTCGCCCATATGCGTCGAACGGCCGGGCAGAATGAGATTCTGGCGATTCCCGTAATGCATATCGCTGCATGAGACGACGAAGGCGCCGTTCTTGAGCGCGGCGAGATCGACCTCGCGCCCCGGTTTGAACACGCCTTCGTCGGGCACAACTTCCCCATGTATGCGGAGCCGCGCGACTCCGCCATCAGGAAAGATGTTGAGACGGACGTGCGTTACCCGGCGGCCCTTTGATTTGATTGCGAACGGGTTCGCGCAGTCTCCCTTCAACGGAGATTTCTTCAGCAGCGGCTGCCACTGGATGTCCTCGCTCATCATCCCATCGACCGAAGGCGACCCGTCGACCGTAGCTGCGTCGATGCTGGCAGCTTCCGGGTAGTTGCCGGTGAAAAAGCTGGTATCGATGACCACACCCTGAACGATCCCCGGCACGCCGAGGCGAACAATCGCCCAGTCGTGGCCAGGCGTGCGACGACGTCGCGTCTCCCACCCGTCCATCCACTTGCCGCGGTCCGTGTATTCGCCCTCACGCCACTCAGGACGACTTGCCTTGACCAGGTTTTCCTTCGGCGCGAAGAATTCGTCGTTTGCCGCGATCACCACCCCACCCAACCGCTCGGCGGCGAGATCGGGAAGATCGGTGTAGGGCGGAGACTTGGTGCGCTTTTTGGAAGCGACGGTCATTGGCCAAAGATACGACGTCCACCGACATACGTCGCCAACACCTTGCCGAACAGCTCGCGGCGCGCGTACGGCGTCACCTTATGCCGGTGCAAGAGCTCAGTGGGGTCGACGACGAAGCGCGCCTCCGGATCCCACAGCGTGATGTCGGCGTCGTATCCGGCGGTGAGCGCTCCCTTTCGGCTTTGCAGCCCTGCGAGCCGCGCCGGCGCCGCGCTCATCCACTGCGCAATCCGCTCCGGCTTCAACCCTCGAGCGCGAGCTCCCGTCCATACGGCAGACAGCGAGAGCTGAAGCGATGCAATCCCGCCCCACGCGGAAAAGAAATCTCCTTCTGTCTCCTTCATCTCCGGCGGACATGGCGAATGATCCGACACGATGAGGTCAATGTCTCCGGCAATGAGCGCTTCCCAAAGCGCATCACGCTCGGCCTTGTCACGGATGGGCGGAGCACACTTGTACTCCGTGGCACCGTCGGGAATCTCTTCCGCCGCGAAGGTGAGATAATGCGGACATGTCTCGACGGTCAGCGGCAGTCCGCGCGCGCGGGCGGTCCGCACGATGTCGAGCGAGCTCGCCGAAGAGAGGTGAACGATGTGAACGGGCGTGGGAGTGCGCGCCATCAACTGGATCAACAGCGAGATCGCAGCGCGCTCCGCCGCGATTGGCCGCGTCGTGAGATAATCCCCGTATCTTCGAGAACTGCCGCGGCTTGGGAGCAGACACGCCGGATCTTCGGCGTGCACCATCAGCGGAAGCCCAAGTCGCGCCAGTACGGGAAACGCCTTGCGCAGGTCACGTTCGCCGACGGCTGGAAACTCGTCCACCCCCGACGGGGAGAGGAAGCACTTGAATGCGCGAACCCCCGCGTCACGAAGCGCCTCGAGCTCACCAACGTTCCCCGGAACAACGCCACCGATGAACTCGACGTTCACAACAGTCTTTCCGCGCGCCGCTTTGCGCTTGGCTTCCAGCGCATTGGCTGTTGTCGTCGCCGGGATGGAGTTGAGCGGCATGTCGAGGATGGTCGTCACTCCTCCAGCGGCTGCAGCGCGCGTCCCGGTCTCGAATCCCTCCCACTCCGTGCGTCCGGGTTCGTTGATGTGCAGGTGCGTGTCGACGAGCCCCGGCATCACGATGGATTCGCCAGCGTCGACGACCGGAATATCGGGCGGCCCTTCTGCCCACGCGCCGATACGGACGATCCGCCCTTCCGCGACATGCACCGAGGCCGCGCGCGCACCCTCCGGAGTTACGACGCGCCGTCCGCGGATGACGAGGTCCGTCACCCCGTCTCGATCCAGAAGCGCCGCAGCAGATTCGTCGCCACGCGCATCCGATACTCCGCCGTCGATCTGAGATCGTCAATCGGGGCGATCTCTCGCGAGAGAACCCGGGCAGCCTCATCGATCGTGGCCCCCGCGGCCAGTGAACGCTCGGTCTCCGGAACCCGCACCACCGTCGGCGCAACACTCCCAAAGGCGATGCGCGGCACCCGGGCTCTCACGCCGGCGACCACGATCTTGGAGATCGCCTGCGCGGCTCGGGTGCCGACTTTCCGAAACCATTGTCTGCCTTCCACCAGCGGGACCTCGATCGCGACGATCAGCTCGTTCGGGCGCATCACCGTCGCACGGTAGCCCGTGTAGAATTTCGTGATCGGAACGCGACGCTCGCCGACCGCGCTCCGAAGCACGACCACGGCGTCAACGGCTGCGAGCACCGGCAGCGAATCTCCAGCCGGCGATGCGTTCGCGACATTCCCGCCGAGGGTTCCACGATTCTGTATCTGAGCCCCGCCCACCTGTCGCGACGCGTCGACGAGCATCGGCAGTTGGGCGGCCACCAAAGGTGAGCGAATCAGCGACGTATAAGTCGCCAGCGCCCCCATGACGAGCGTTGTTCCTTTCATCGAGATGTCGCGCAGCTCGTTCACCGACCAGATGTCGAGGAACCGTCGCGGCTCGAGAGTTCCGAAATTGAGTGCGACGTAAAGGTCGGTGGCTCCAGCTATCGGCGTCCGCTGATCATCGCGCAGAATGGCGAGTGCTTCGCCGAGCGATGCAGCGCTGCGGACGTCGAGCCCCGATATCGCCGTTCTCACCGCACCGCACTCGCGGATGCCGTAGCGTCCGGCATTCCCCTCCACTTCAGCACCGCGCGGTAGATCGCCGAGTAGCCAGTGCAGCGGCAGAGGTTTCCCGCCAGCGCCGTCTTTACGTCATCAAGCGTCGGCGCGGGACCGAGCGCGATCGCGGCCATGATCATACCTGGCGTACAGATGCCGCACTGCGCTCCAACTTCATTCATGAAGAGGTGCTGCAGTGGATGATCGTCCCCCAGTCCCTCGATCGTCACCACGTCTGCGCTTTGGACCTGCGTCACGGGGATCAGGCAGGAGCAGACCGGCTCCCCATTCACGAGAACCGTGCAGGCGCCGCACTCACCCTCGCCACACCCTTCTTTCGTTCCGGTGAGTCCACACTCCTCGCGCAGCACGTCGAGGAGCCGCGCCATGGGATGCGCTTTCACATCAATGCTCGCGCCGTTCAGAACGAACTTCATGCGGCTGCTGTGCAGCTGGCTATGAGCTCGGGCGTTGCGGGGACTTCGCGGACATCGAGTCCAAGCCAGCGAAGTGCATTGACCACTGCGGGCGCAGGACCGTCCATCGGAAGCTCGCCCAGCCCCTTCGCGCCAAATGGACCACCGGGGTAGGGATTCTCCAGCATCACCACATCGACCTCCGGCATGTCGAGCGTCGTCGGAATGGTGTAGTTGGTGAGCTGCGAGTTGGCCATCGCCCCGTTGCGCATTACCACACGCTCGAGTAGTGCGTAACCGAGGCCCTGTGCCGTTCCGCCCTCGATTTGTCCCTGGGCAAGCGCCGGATGGATGGGCCGCCCGAACTCCTGCACCGCCGTCAGCTTCAACAGGCGCACTTCGAACGTGTCGGGATCGACTTCGATCTCGGCAACATCGCATCCCCAGCCGTAGGTGGCGTAAGCATCGCCGCGATAAGCTGCATCGTCCCACTTGATCCAGTCGGGAGGCTCGTACATCTGCTCCACGGAGAACGCGCCATGCCGCGCGTGGTACTCCGCTGGGGACAACCCGTTCAGGCGCTCCTTCATCTCGTGCGCGCATTTCTCGAGGATCTTGCCTACTACCATGCACGTGCGCGAGGCGACTGTGGGACCACTGTCGGCAACCCGCGCCGTATCCGGCTGTGCAACCTCCACATCCTCGTAAGGGATTCCGAGCGCGTCCGACACGATCTGCGCGTGGGTCGTGCGCGTGCCCTGACCAATTTCCGTGCTGCCGGTGGCGATCCGCACGCCGGTGGGCGTCAGATCGAGCCTCGCCCTCGATTTCAGGTGGAGCTCACCACTACCCGTGAAGCCGGCGCCGTGATAGAACAACGACAGACCCAACGCACGGTTCGTCCCCTTGTACTGCTCGCGCTTGCGCAGAAAGTCCGTGCGGCGCACCGCCTCGTCGAGAACCATGAGCGCGCTGGTGTCCTGACGCAGTGTCTGCCCGGTGGCGGTGGTGTCGCCGGAACGCAGTGCATTGATTCTGCGCAGTGTAACAGAGTCCATGCCGAGTGCCTCGGCTATGCGCTCCATGTGCACCTCGACGGCAAACTGGGTCTGCGGCGCACCGAAGCCGCGGAATGCACCGTTGGGCGGAGTGTTGGTGAACACTGTCCGCCCGCGGATGTTGACGTTATCGCAACGGTAGGGACCCGCAGCGTGGATGCATCCGCGCGAGAGCACTACCGGGCTCAGGGTGACATAAGCGCCGCCATCCATGAGAACATCGATGTCCATCGCCACGATGCGGCCGTCGCGCATTACGCCAGTGCGATGCCGCACGATCGCCGGGTGACGCTTGGTCGTGGCGATCATATCCTCGGTGCGGTCGTAGATGATCTTGACTGGCCGGCCTGACTTGAGCGCGAGGAGCGCGGCGTGTCCCGCGATCATCGACGGATACTCTTCCTTGCCGCCGAAGCCACCGCCCGTTTCAGTCTGTATCACGCGGATGGGGGGGTGCGCCCCGAAAAGGCACCTCAGCGCCTTGATGACATAGAACGGGCACTGCACCGAGCCGAAGATCGCGACCCCTCCCCGTCCATCTACCTCTTCCGGCACGGCGATGACGCCGTTCGGCTCTATGTAGACGTGCTCCTGATGCCCCGTGCGGTACGTTCCCTCGACCACGAGGTCCGCTGCCGCGAGCGCGCTCGCCAGGTCTCCCTTTACGATATCGATCTTCTTGAACACTTCAGACGATTGCTCGGGATCGAAGAGTGGCTGCTGCTCTTCGTACTCAATCTCGACGTGAGCCGCGTTGAGGCGCTCGCGATCCTCGTGCGCGAGCAGCAGAATGGGCTCCGCCATGTGGCGCACCTCGTGCTCGACGAGAAATGGCTGGTCTTTCTCGATCAGATCTACGGAGTTGCGTCCAAGAATGTCGCGGTAGTCGACGACGGTGAAACCGGCTCTGTCGAAGTCGAGGCGGATGGACCGTATGCGGCCACGAGGAATCGTCGAGCGAATGGTGCGGCCGTGGATCATGCCGGGGAACGTGATGTCGTCCGCGTACCGTGCGCTCCCCGTGGCCTTTCCGATCCCATCCTTGCGCGCGACGCTGTTACCGACTGCTGGCATGTCCGATCGCGACCTCGATGACTGCTGATTAGTGAGCCGGAACATGCGACGTTGCGGGGTACGCGGCAAGCTTTTCGGGGGAGCGGGTGGAGCGCTGGACGACGCCGCGCCCGTCCGCCACATTGAAATGAATGGCGTTTGCAAATAGAGACTCCTGATGACGGTAGACGACCGGTGACCACGCACCGCGAAGTCGTGGACGCGCTTTCGCGTGCTGTGGCAGACGGCGATTCGGTGGTGCTGGCAACCGTCGTACGCGTTACCGGCTCGAGTTACGGGGGCGTCGGCGCGCGAATGCTTGTCCGCACTGACGGTTCGACCGTAGGACTGGTGAGTGGCGGCTGCCTCGAATCCGATCTCGCGGAACACGCACGGCGGGTGTACGCGACCGGCTGTGCCGAAGTTGTCAGGTATGACACGCGTGACGACGATGACGCCCCTTGGGGCCTCGGCCTCGGTTGCAACGGACTTATCGACGTGCTGCTGGAGCCGCTGCCGCCGATGCGGGCGAGAAATGTCGCCGCGCTCATCGATCAGGCGCTTGCTGGAGATACGCCATCAGTGATCGCGACGGTGATAAGGGTGCCCGGTTCCGAAACTGGTTTGCCGGCGGTTGCATCACATGCGCTTCTCGGCAGCGCCGAAATACAATCCGTTGGCGAGTGGGGCACTGGGTCTGCTCTGGCGGACGCTGCTCACTACGTGCCGGAGGCGCTCGCCGCCGGACGGCGTGGCATCGTACATGAGATCGGAGCGATCGAAGTGGCGTTCGAAGTTGTGATGCCGGCCGTCCGACTCCTCATCTGCGGAACCGGCCCCGACGCCGCACCCGTGGCGCGGTTCGCGGCGCAACTTGGCTGGGACGTGACCGTCATAGATCACCGTCCCCTCACGGTTGCACACGCCGCGCGCTTTCCAGGCGTACGTGTCGTCGAGTGTGCGGAGGCGCTCCGACTGGCGCACGTCGTGTCGCTGACTCCTCGGTCCGCCGCAGTCGTGATGTCACACCATTTCGCCCGCGACCGCGACTACGTGCAGGCGCTTCTCGAGGCCAACGTAGCATACCTGGGCGTGCTGGGCCCGCGCGCCCGGACGGAGCGGATGCTGGCGGAACTGACCACCAGTAACGGCACGCCTCCGGCGATCGGCGAACGGTTCTTCGCTCCGGTAGGCATGGACATCGGCGGCGAGGGCCCGGATGCGATCGCGCTCGCGATCATCTCCCAGGTCTCGGCAGTGGCGAGCGGTCGCGCTGGCGGACACCTGCGCGATCGTCGCGCGCCCCTCCACGCATCGGCTCCGGCCGTCGCGACGACGGGTAGCATCTGATCAGCGCCAAGTCGCCGCCTCGCATCGGAGCGGTCGTCCTCGCGGCGGGAGCATCGACGCGATTGGGTTTCCCAAAGCAGTTGATCGTGCACGAAGGCGAGCCGCTGGTGCGGCGGATCGCAGCGGCCGCCGTTGAAGCGGGTGCGGGCCCGGTGGTGGTGGTCCTCGGCGCGAACGCAGCGATGATCGCGCCAGCTTTATCTGGCCTCGTGTCCGTGACGACCGTTGTAAACCGGGAATGGAGCAAGGGCCTGGCTTCGTCGCTTGCCGCAGGTCTTTCTGCCTTGTTAGAGGACGGTCCATGCGACGCCGTGCTGGTCACGCTTGCTGACCAACCGCTCGTTGACGCGGCGGCACTCAGGCGGCTGGTCGCTGCGTTCGACGGCGAACGGCGCATCGTGGCCTCCGCCTACGATGACACTATCGGCGTGCCGGCCGTATTCGCGCGCGAGCACGTGGACGACCTCATGCGCCTCACCGACGACGCGGGTGCCGGGACCTGGCTGCGGAGCCGGTCGAGTGAGGTTACATGTGTTCCTCTTGACGTGGCTGCCCTTGACATAGACACTCCCTTGGATGTGGCCGCACTCGCATCCACCTTTCTAGACCGAGGATAGCATGGCGATAAACACGCAAAAGGTTTTGATCGGAGGCATCGCTGCCGGCGTCGTGATGAACGTCATCGATTTCGTATCGAACACGTACATCCTCGGCGCGCGCATGAAGGCGGAATCAGACGCGTTCAAGCCGGGCCTGTCCGATCAGATGATGTCGGGCTCCTCAATAGTCGGCTACATCGTCATGGACTTCGTGCTCGGGATTCTGCTGGTATGGACCTACGCGGCGATTCGCCCGCGTTTTGGTCCCGGGATGAAGACGGCGACCTATGCCGCGGTCTTGTTCTGGCTCCTCGCCGGGATCTTCATGTCGGGATTCATGCACATGGGAATGATGTCGGCGGGACTCTGGTGGACTTTTGCGTTCATCGGACTGGTGAACTTTTGGGTTTCAGCGTGGGTCGGGGCCTGGCTGTACTCCGAAGATTCCGCGGCGTAGTTACGCCAGTATGAGAGCCCTCAGCTGAAGAGCATCGTTGGCTGAGAGCTCCCTGCTTCGGTTTTGTGATTGCCAGCCTGACGTGTACCAACCCCGCCCAGAAGTCGTCCATTTGGTATGGGAAAGCTCTTCTCCTTCATCGGCGCGACAGTAGGCGGGTACGCCGGCTGGGCTCTCGGTGCGACCGTAGGAATGACCACGGCGTTCATCGTCAGCATGGTCGGCACCGGTATCGGCATCTACTACGGGCGCCGCATCGCCAGGAACTACACCACCTAGCGAAGCAAAAAGGCGCGCTCACCGGAGCGCGCCCTTTCGAATCATATCAGCTTGTCGAATCAGACCGACTGCTGCACCACCATCGCCTGATTGAGCTTGAGCGAGATGCGCCCGCCATTGGGAACGCATCCGTCGTACTTCCCGGTCGCGCCGGCGACCACTGCTCCTGCCGCCGCGCCGGTCGCTGCTCCGATTACCGTCGACTTGGTCTTGTGCCCGAAGATCTGTCCGGCGATCGCACCGATCACGGCGCCTGTGGCGACTTTTTTCGCGTCGTTGCTCGCGTCGCCGTTACGCACCTTTTCGACCTGCGCCGAAGTAACCGCAGAGTTCACAGCATACGTCTTGCCGTTGAACGCGATCGAGCGCACCACGAATTCCATCGTGATGTTGTCATTCGCGTTTTCGCTCCGCTTGAGCGACGTCAGCTCGATCACCGCAGTCGCCCCCGCCGGAATCGACACCCCGTTCGACCCCTGGACTGATTCAGCTACGCTCGCCGTAAAACGGTCGCCCACCGCATAAGTGTTGGTGCAAACACGCTGACCCGAATAGAGCGAGATCTCGGAGCCGCTCGCGATTGTGCCGATCTCGCGCTCGGATCCGGAATTGCCTTCGGTTACCACATTCCCGTTGGAGGTGACAGGGGTTGGGCCTGGCTCGACCGGTTGCGGCGTCGAACGAGGCGCCGTCGCGACAGGGCGTGGATTTCTGCTCGGCGTCAGAATCTCGGCAGGCTTTTGGCGCTGCGAGACCCGGGGCGCCGGCGCCGCTGGCTTCTGTGCTGGCTCGACCGTCACGGGGACGTCTTGGAGCTGTGGCTGCGCCAGTGTGTCGGCGTTCGCGAGCTGAAGGTCATGAGCCAGCGAAGTGTCCTGAGCGAGCGCGTCCTCGGGCCGGTCCCCCTGCTTGCAGGCTCCCAGGGCTATCGTAACGGCAAAGAGGACCGGAGTAGCGATCCTCGAGAAAGTGGTGTTCATGGTTGTCATCTCGGAAAGCGAAAAAAAGGGATGCGGTCTGATTGCGCGACCGCATCCCTTTCTGCTTTAAAAGCGCGGGATACGGCCGATTGGAATGCCGCTGATGGAAATGCCGCCGGATCTGCTGCTACCGCCGACTCGGCCTGGGAGTCGCTGATTGATCGAGATCCCACCGCGTGAACGGCGTCCATCCGTCCGCGGATCGCAGTGGTCGACGTCACCCACTGTGCCACCGCGAATCACTGCACCCAGAATCGAGCCGATGATGGCACCAGCGGTCGAACCGGTGCTCACGCGTCCATCGTCACCACCAGACGACGGGCCGCTGGGATAGGATACCGCAACCGGCTGGGGGCGCGGCGAAACAGGGGTCGGATCGTTGGCGACCGGCTCGGGAGCAACCGACTGCGGCTCGGTCTCGGCGACCGTGGCGGGAGCTTCCGCCTGTACAACCTGAGGCGGCGCCTTCGGAGCCGCGCGGTGACGTCTCACGCGAGTCGAAGGAGTCGGCTGGCGGGTGGGCGGAGTCGTCCGCTCGATCGCGGACACTACCTGCGTCCCGGCATTGCCGGAGCTGTTGGCGAGAGTGATCCCGTCATTCGAGGAGGCGAGCTCCAGGTCCTTCTTGAGATCATCGTTCATCGCCGCTTTCCTGTCACCGCTGCACGCGGCCAGAAGCACGGCGCCGGCCCCTGCAAGCAACAGATAGGTGTTCCGCATAAAAAACTCCTTCCCATGAGCAGGGAATGACTGCTGTACGTCGTTGCAACACAGCGAAGAACGGATGATTCCCGCCGGTGCTCTATAGAGGCAACGGTCAAGCCAGTCATTCTCCCCTCTGGAAACGGGGTTAACTGCGACTTTCCGCGGGAGATGTCACCCGCGAGAGACAGCGGGTGTCTCCGCGGTGAGACTGAGTTTCTCACTCGGCATTCGACCCTACGCACCCTTGGGCGTAGCGAACGGAAAGGCGCGCATAAGTCTTGGGCGCAGCCGGCTTCGTTGTTGGCCCGCTAGTCGCTCTATACCTTCGCCGTCATGGGATACCCCTCTCCGCGCTCTGCCCCCGTCCGGCGCCGGATTCTCTCGATCCTGGCCTCTGTGGCAGCTGCCGGCGCGATCGCCAGCTCCTTTGCCTGCTCGGCCAGGACGGCGGCCGATATGTCCGCGGTCGAAAAAAAGGCGATTGCCGATTCCCTCAAGCGGCTCGTGGCCTCGGCCTACGATCTCTCCAGGCCTGACCCGGTTAAGAATCTGATGAGTCTCTACCCGACCGAGGGGCGCGTCATCTCAGCCAGCGGCGGTGTGATGACCACGACGCGCCCGCAGCTCGAGCAGGGGATCAAAGCGTTCTGGACCTACGTTGGCCAGAACATGAGACAGCCCCGGTGGGAGTGGACTTCGATGAACGTGGATGTGCTCGCCCCTGACGCGGCGGTGATGACGAGCACGTATCGCGTCCCGCACCTGACGCCGACGGGAATGAATCACGTCATCGGCGGTGCGTGGACGGCGGTCTTCCAGAAACGGGGAGGACGGTGGGTGATCATTCAGGAGCATCTGTCAGACGTTCAGAGCAATCCGAACGTCCCGATGAACATGAACCCGCAGTCCAACCCCTGAGGGGTTTACTGCTCCGAATCCCCGCCTTCGGTCGCGCCCACCGATGATTTGAGCTGCTGTCCCATCTCGGCCTCGCCGCTGAGGATGGAGCGCCAGGTCAGCTCCGGACCCCTGCGAAAGCCTTTCTGCGTCACCTTAACCCCTTCGGGAGAGATCGCGACCATGTAGGCCTTGCCGTCGATCTCAATCTCGCGCTTCAGGGTTTTCTCGAGTTTTGTCGCCATGCCCTCTCCGGGGAGTTGAATTGTGGTTCGCGATAAAATACGCGTAGAGGCCGCCGCCTTCGAGGCCCCCCCTCCCGATGACCTTTTTCTCCCTCTTTTTGGGGGGACTTTTTAGGGGGACTTAATGTAGCCTGCTCGCGCCCTCGCTCGTCCTTAAGAACACGGAGATCCAATGGCTTTTATGGCTCTACAAGCCCCGGGCGATGAAAGCGCCCACCTCATATACGAATTCGAGCGGCGCGCCTATCCCGTCAGGAACTCCCTACTGACGATCGGTCGCGATGCGGCGAGCCATATCCTCATTCGCGAGCCTGCCGTCTCGCGCAACCACGCCGAGCTGAGGTCGGAGGATGGCAAGTTCGTATTGCACCCGTGTGGCGTCAATCCGACCACCGTCAACGGAATGACGCTGACCGAGCCGCGCTCCCTCGGTGAGGGCGACAAGGTCGAAGTGGGATCAGCCATCCTCACTTTTACCACCAAGCGACTTCCACTCGGCGTCGCGGTGATCGAGCCCGCTGGCGCAACGAAGCGAGAGAAGGACATCAACACCCGCCGCAACACTATCAAACACCCGATACTGGCCGGCGATCTGGATCCCGATTCGCCGCGCAGGGTGCCGACGAACGTGATCATCATGGCGGTGATGGTGATCATAGTGATTCTGTACCTACTTGGCAGGTAGGATTTTCAACTACAACTGCAAATGAACACGTTGCCCGCTGCCAGACTGGGCAGCTGATAGCCAAGAGCCTCACTACGTCGGGACGTAACTGGCGCCGTTCCGGGCACAAGCAACCGCCTGTGCCATCACGCCACTGAGTGACGTCCCGGCGTTTGCAGCTCTCAGCTGATAGCTGTGCCTCTCGCAGCGGGCAGCGCGTTCAGTTGCAGTTTGCAGTTGCAGTTCACGCTGCCGCGTTCCCCGCGAACCTAGCCAGCACCATTCTCTCCAGTTCCTTCTTCATCGCCTCGAGCTCTATCGTCTCGAGAACGTCAGCCGCGAATGCGTAGGTGAGCAGCGTCCGCGCTGTCTCCGGCCCGATGCCGCGGCTGTTCAGGTAGAACATCGCCATCTCATCAAGCCGCCCAACGGTCGCGCCGTGAGTGCACTTCACATCGTCGGCGAAGATCTCGAGCTGCGGCTTCGTATCGACGCGCGCCGTCGGCGAGAGCAGAAGGTTGTTGTTGCTCTGCTTGCCGTCGGTCTTCTGCGCCTCGGGGTGCACGTAAACCTTCCCGTTGAACACCCCGTGCGAGCGGCCGTCGAGCACACCCTTGTAAACCTCGTGGCTCGGGCAGTTCGGCGCGATGTGCTCGATGCTCGTCTGATTGTCGATGTGCTGGACGCCGTCAGCGAGATAGAGGCCGTTCAGCGTGCAGGTCGCCGCGTCTCCGTCGAGTGACGTGTAGATGTTGGTCCGCGCCAGTGAGCCGCCAACCGCGAACGAGAACGAGTGAAGCTGGCTGTCGCGCGCCTGGCGGATCTGCGTCGTGCCGACGTGGAACGACTTCTCGCTTTCGCGCTGGATCTTGTAGTGATCGACGCGTGCACCTTCGCCAAGCGAGATCTCCGTCACCGCATTGGTGAAGTAGGAAGTGTCACGGACGCAGATGTAGCTCTCGATAATCGACGCGCGGGAATTCTGCGCGGCGACGATCAGATTCCGCGGATGCGAGATTGCTTCTCCTTGACCTTCGGAAACGAAAATCAGGTGGATCGGCTCGTCGACAACGGCGTCCGCCTGGAGCTCTACGAACGCGCCGTCTCGAATGAACGCCGTGTTGAGTGCGGTGAAGGCATGGTTGTCGAACGTCGCGATCTTGGCGAGATGGCGCTCGGGACGCCCAATGCCTGAGCGAATCGCTTTGGCTAGGCTGCTCGCCCGGACCTTCGGTCCCAACCCGGCGTACGAGGACAGGTCTTCGGAGAACTCGCCGTTCACGAAGACAAGTGTGTGCCATCCTGGTTCGCCAAAGGTGAAACGCCGGAGATCGGCAGGGGCGACCATTCCGGCGGTGCTTCCCTCCGACGAGATACCCGACTTGCGCGTCATCGCGGCGCGAAAAGTCCGCTCAGCGATCGGCGCGACACTGGTGAAGTGCCAATCCTCGTTCTTGGTCGTCGGAAATCCGAGTGCCTGGAACCGCGCCATCCCCTGCGCGCGCAAAGACTGAAGCCACTCCGGTGCCGCCGGCTGATGCGCGAAATCCGCGCGATACGCTTCGATCGGACTCAGCATTCGAGTGTTCACCGGATCTGCGCCATCCTTCCCGACCGCCGCGTTGTCACGAGAGCTCTTTCTGGTCGCGACGTCGCTCAAGCGGCTGCTCCCGCACCCGCGCCGACGTTCTGTAACCAGTCGTAGCCCTTCTCCTCGAGCTCGAGCGCGAGCTCCTTGCCTCCCGACTTCACGATGCGGCCGTTCGCGATCACGTGCACGAAGTCGGGTATGATGTAATTGAGAAGACGCTGATAGTGCGTGACCACGATCGTTGCGTTTTCAGGCGAGCGGAGCGTGTTGACTCCCTGCGCGACGATGCGCAGTGCGTCGATGTCGAGTCCCGAATCGGTCTCGTCGAGTATCGCCAGTCGCGGCGAGAGAACCGCCATCTGGAAGATCTCATTTCGCTTCTTCTCACCGCCCGAGAATCCCTGATTCACCGAGCGCGAGAGCAACGCCTGATCCATGTCGACGAGCTTGAGCTTCTCTTCGACCAGATCGAGAAACTCGAGTGGATCGATTTCTTCCATCCCGTTCGCTTTGCGAATCTCGTTGTACGCCGAACGGAGGAAGTAGGCGATGGAGACGCCGGGGATTTCTACCGGATACTGGAACGCGAGAAAGATCCCATTCTGCGCTCTCACCTCGGGGTCCATTTCGAGGAGATTCTGCCCGTTGTAGCTGACGGTTCCCTGAGTGACCTCATAGGACGGATTCCCAGCCAGCACCTGCGCCAGCGTGGACTTCCCCGACCCGTTCGGGCCCATGACAGCGTGCACTTCGCCAGCATTCACCCGAAGTGTAATTCCCCTAAGTATTTCCCGATCGCCTATTCCGGCGTGCAGATCATTTATTTCGAGCACGAAACCATTGATTGATTGTTGTCTGAACCGCGTACACTGCCTGACTGAAGAGCGTCCAATTGGCGGTGAAAGGGTACCCCGGCGTCCTGGGTCCAGAGCGAAGCCAAGCCCAGGCAGCGCGGATTCTGTCGTTGAGATTGCGCAAGGCCATGAAGAGTTAGTGAATCAGCCTACGCTTCCTTCCAGAGTGATGCCGAGCAGCTGCTGCGCCTCGACCGCGAACTCCATCGGGAGCTCCTTGAACACTTCCCGACAGAAGCCGCTCACGATCATCGACACCGCGTGCTCGGCGCTCACCCCGCGCTGCTTGCAGTAAAAAATCTGATCCTCTCCGATCTTGCTGGTCGATGCCTCATGCTCGAGCGTCGCGGTGCTGTTCTGGACCTCGATGTACGGAAACGTGTTCGCGCCGCACCTGTTGCCGATGAGCATCGAGTCGCACTGCGTGTAGTTGCGCGCACCATCCGCCTTCGGCAGCACGCGAACGAGTCCGCGATAGCTGTTGTTGCCCTCGCCGGCCGAGATTCCCTTCGAGACGATCGTCGACCGCGTGTTCTTCCCGATGTGAATCATCTTCGTGCCGGTGTCGGCCTGCTGCTTCTTGTTGACAACCGCAACCGAGTAAAACTCGCCGACGGAGTTGTCACCCTGGAGAATGACGCTTGGATACTTCCAGGTAATCGCTGACCCTGTCTCGACCTGCGTCCACGAAATCTTCGAGTTGACGCCCGCGCACTTGCCACGCTTGGTCACGAAGTTGAAGATGCCGCCCTTTCCTTCGGCGTCGCCCGAGTACCAGTTCTGAACCGTCGAGTACTTGACCGTCGCGTTGTCGAGCGCGATGAGCTCGACGACCGCGGCGTGAAGCTGGTTCTCATCGCGCTTGGGCGCCGTGCACCCCTCGAGGTAGCTCACCGATGCGCCCTCGTCGGCGATGATGAGCGTGCGCTCGAATTGCCCGGTGTTCGCGCTGTTGATGCGGAAGTAGGTCGACAGCTCCATCGGGCACTTGACGCCCTTCGGCACATATGCGAACGACCCGTCACTGAACACCGCGGCGTTCAATGCGGCGTAGAAGTTGTCGCTGTGCGGCACGACGGTCCCGAGGTACTTCTCGACGAGCTCCGGATGATTCTGAACCGCCTCTCCGAAAGAGCAGAAGATGATTCCGAGCTTGCCGAGCT
>JALYKM010000120.1 GCA_030774785.1 Gemmatimonadota bacterium | reverse complement strand
TGGTGACCGCCGCGAGATCCTTGACTGACTGGTCGGGGACCTGCGCCAGCTCGCTCAGCACGAACAGCTGCGCGGCGCTGATTCTCAATCCCCGCTCGACGGCCTCCGCCGACGAGCGAAGACCGCGCACCATTCGCCGCAAGGCGTTGAGCGCGCGAGAAACGTCGGGCGGCCTGTTCCTCTTCGGCTTCGGCATGAATGACCCGGGTGGGTCTCGAACCCACGACCTACGGATTAAAAGTCCGTTGCTCTACCAACTGAGCTACCGGGTCTGAAAAATCCAAACTTCACACTGCTAAACAACTTAGACAACCGGCGTGAATGGCGCATCCCTCCCTCACGCCGTTGATTGTGCCCGAATTGTGTCCGTCGAGAACGGAAGCACGGTTCGAGATGGTACGTCGCCTGAGTGCAGCGCTGCTAATTTGCCCACGCCTTCGGACAGATCAGCCGCCGAGGTGATCGCGTAACGACGATACACCGCCTCGGTCTTGTGGCCCGTGAGCTTCATTGCCACCGATCGTGAGACTCCAGCTCGCTCGAGATTGCGCACTGCCGTGCGCCGGAGATCGTGCACGAGGTGGCCCGAAGACCCTGCCGCGGCACACGCCGCATTCCAGGCGCGGGCGTAAGAGCGGATTGGCGATCCATTACGATGGAAAACAGCAGCGATGATACGGCCCTGTTGTAACTCTATTGCGGAAGTGCGTTCCCGTTGCTGGCACAGTACTTCTGAAAGCTGCGGGAACGGGACAAACGGAAACTCACGCCCTTCGCGGTTCTTCGTAACACCCGGCTCGAGGCGGACAACGCCTCCTCTGAAATCGACGCCAGCCCATGTCAGTCCGAGCGCCTCGCCAGCTCTCCATCCGGTAAAATAAAGAAAGCGCGCAAGCGCGCGGAGGGGCTCCGCAAGTTTCTGCTCGACCGCGGCGAAGTCGGCCGGCTCGAAGAACCCTTTCCGCGCGTTGTCGACCGAAACATGGGGGATATAGGGCAGTTGAATCGCCTTGCCAGTCCGTATTGCCAGCCTGAAACCGCGCCGGAGACACGCGAGTTCGTATCGAATAGTTGCGGCGGCCGCTCCCTCGTCGCCGCGGCTCACGATGAACCTTCCAATTCGATCGCTTGTGATAGCGGGCAATCGATCAAGCCCGAAGAACTCTTGAAGATGAGCAAGCGCGATATGGACTCGTTTTGCAGAGCGTCGCCCATTCACATGGTAATCGGTCAAGAGCATCCCGCAGAGATCCTCGAAGGTTGTCCGTTCAGCGTCCGGGCCGATCAGTCGCCCAGAGCCCATCTCGGCAAGTCGCCTACGTAAGAGCTTTACCGCGTCTCCCTTCCGAGTCGATCTGCTTGACTCGCGCATCTTCGTGCCGCGATACGAATACCGAATCCAGTACGTACGGCCACGTTGGAAAACCCCACCAGTTCCCGCGATTCGTTGGTTCATTGGTCCTCTCTCGTGAATAGAAAACTCCCGCTCGGGGCAGAGTCACATCGAAACCGGTCAGCCGTTGGCTTTTAGCTCACGGCTCCATTTCTGGAATTCGCTGGGCCGCAGACCGTAGCGTGAGCTCGAACCCTCGTGGAGCGCGAGAAGCAGTTCGAGGCCGGTCAGGGCGAATTGTTCCTGGTCGACGTCGGGGATTTGGTGGCTTTTGGCCCAGATCCGCAGCGTTCCGGTTTGCGGTGCCGCCCCCGTGAGGACGATGTCGCGAATCATCTCGGCAAACTCGAGTCGATAGCGGAGCCGAATAGGATCGGGCTCTCCTACAGATTCGCGCACAACCTGGTATTGATCGCACGAGCGTTCGTACGCCAGCACGAACATGTCACGCAAAAGCTCCACTCGATTGAACTCGTACACCCCCAGGAGGCCATCAACGTACGCTTTGTGCGGCATTCCAATAAATGACAACGGAATCAGATTCGCCTTGATAAGGGAGATGTTCGCAGCCAGACGCGAGGTTCGCTTGTTGACATCGTCGAACGGCTGCAAATACGGTATATGCACCATTACGAAAAGAGCTTGTTCGAATGGGTCGGGGATGGCACTCGCCTTTTCAAGCATGAGGTCGAACAGCTCCTCGATCTTTTGCGGGATGGACAAGGGTGTAAACGTTGTCCCTGTCACATTCACGATTCGCGTACGCAACCGGCCCTCATACTGAGGACCGTCCAGGAGATTTTCGGAAAGAGCGGCGTGAAGGTTGAAGAGCGTCTGGCGGTTAAAGCCAATATCCTCTGCGGCATCGACCAGCAACTCGATGGCTTTTTTGTGGTTAAGGATCATTTGCGCCTCGGCAGCCCCCTTGCCATCGGCGCGAATGCCGTATTCCAGGAGATTTTTCGTGTCGAGGCGAGAGTACGTGTTGCCTTCGAGCGCACTTGAGGCCCACGCGAGATCAATCAACAAACGCTCAAGTATTTGATGGGCGAAGGTTCCCGCCGGAGTCTTGGGATCTGGAGTTCGCCCTCGCTCGTGTAGTCGCGCGCGCGCGCGCTCCGGCAGGTACCATGTCTTGCCCGGGCGGTACACCCGCAGGAGCTTTTCCCGGTAACCCACAGGCGATCGGGTCATCATCGGCTGGTTGACCAGGGCGCGGACGGCCTCCCCTTCAAGCGTCAAAGGGATTTCCCCTTCGGAGACTGTCGCCGTCGCCGTCCCTGTTCCCGCTGCCGTTCCCATGGCAGCTAGCTCAGGCGTCGCTGCTGGAGCCGATTTCTCGGCCGCGGCGTTCTTCGCCGGAGTCGCGAAGTACCGTGCTGCAGTAGTTCGCCCGTCCGACCGTATGCGGCCGGTGACCTCCAGCGTCTCCAGGCGACGCAGCATCGTGCGCTCCGGCAGCGGGCTCTGCGTCCGCACAGAGGACTCTTCTATGATATCACGCAGGCTGATCCCTTCTGGGTGACTACGGATAAAGGATTCGATCCGGGCGAGTTCTTGGTTGATTTCTGCGTTGGTTTTACGGGCCATGATTCATCGATTATTGTGGCGGCAGTTCAGTTCTACCGCCATAAAATGCCATTCTATCGCCATAAAAACAAGGACTATCGCCATATCGCCGCTTCTACCGCCTGCAAATCCCATCTACCGCCATAAAACGCCAATCTACCGCCGTAAAACACGATCTACCGCCAGATAATGGTTAATCCCGGCCACGCGGCGACTTTGTTCGCGTCAAATCCTCTACCGCGACAGCAACACGAGGTCTCTGTCTGGTTGCCCACCGATCCAAGGCAAGGGCTTCAATCCGGACAGTTCGATGCCCAAGCTTTTGGCCAAAGCCCAGCTGTTTCCAGTGCCGGTATATCCAGCTCGTCGGGACGTTCAACCGTAGCGCGGCTTCCTCCACTGTCAGGAGAACCCCAGCCCGATCTTGCGCCGATGGCAGCGCACCGACTGCGGGCGGCGTGGCGGCGCGCGTGATCGCCGCGATAAGCGCGGTGGCTATGTCACCGGCGAGCGCGGGCAAGTCTGCGCGCGGCGCGCCGTCGACGAGCGCCTGGAGAGCCTCAGCTCTCGGGGTCAACGGGCACACTCCGGGCACACGCGGGCGCAACCTCATGAGATCCAATGACTTCCGACCGCGCAGCGGACTCATGGTCCGCCGAGCACTTCTCGGTGCAGCCCAGCCGCTCGACGATCGACTGCATCAAGTAGCCCCCGCATCGAACCACGCATCGCCGGTCACGAATTCGCCATCCCCTCTCTCTCGTCGCGCTCGTACTCGGCGTCGTCAAGAGAAAGAGGGGGACCAGCCTCCCCGGATGTAGCCGCTACCCCCGCTACACCGTCTCCGCTCGCACCTGAAAGCACTCGTGTAGCGGCTGTAGCGGGTGAATCGGGGGTGGGCGGGGTGTCGCTTTCGTTTGGCAGATACCGAGCGAACACCGGAGTGAGTTCCGCGAGTTTGTACCCCTTCGCCACGCCCTCCGAATCCCGCACGTTGACGGGTCGCACGTTGAACCGGCGTAGCAACTTCGCGAGTCCTGTGGCCGACAGTGCTCGTCCACCCGGCATCTCTGGCCACGGGCGATCTTCGCGCGCAACGAGGTATGCAACCACGTCCGCGGATCGCAGCTTATCAGCTTCCCGCTCGGCGAAGAGCGTGCGGAGATCGGCGAGTATGACCAACCCAAAGTCGCCTTCATCGTCCACAACGCCATGTAGCGCCTCTGAAGCGGCACGCGCACGGCTCGGCCACCGTCCGCCCGCTACATCCGCAATCGCGAAGAGCGGACGCCAGATATCCGCTTGACGTGCCGAGAGCATAGCGGGAACGGGCGGGAGCCGCCTGGCCGCGAGATCGTCGCGCACGTCGTTAATCCACCGCGCACATTGGGCCCGGAGTGGCGTCAGTTCGTCGCCGATGGTTGCGCCCTGAACCTTCGCCAGCGTCGCCCGCTCGCGCGGCGTAGCGCGAGCCAACCGAATGGGAATCGAACGCGAGAGCACGGTGTCCCACGGGCGGCCGATTCCCGCCAGCATCTTCGGACAGTAGGTCCGAAAATCCTTCGCCTCATGCTGATCGCCGACGCAGATCGTCGTTCGGCCTCTCGGCGAGAATCCACTATTGAGCACGCCGCGAAGGTTCTCGCCCCCGTCGCCCGCGAGTCGCGCGTCGAGTTCATCGAGGAAGATCGTGGGGCGCACGCTGTCAATCGTGCGGTAGAGTGCTGCGGCGCTCATGCCGTCCGAGCGGCGTGGGCGAAAGACCAGCGGCTCGCACACGTCAATGAGCGTCGTCTTACCGCACTCTCGAACTGGCGACATAGCGAGCATATACGGTGTAAAGTCCGCCACGTCGGGCGCGTATGTATGCACGATCCAGAGCGCGACGGCGTGCGCGGCCTCTGCCGGCATGGCGACATACCGGCGAAGCGTCGTCGCGAGCGCGTTGAGCAGGTGCGCGCCATTCACCGGTGTCAGCCACGCCTCGACGGCAGAGTATGGGTCGGCGTCCGTGTTGTCCTTCCGCTTCGGCTGGGACGCGGCAGCAGCGGCGGCAACCGCGGCTAACTGCACGAGGAGTCGCGCGGCTTCCGACCGCAAATCATCTGCGATGCGACCGAGCAGGATTTCTCGATCGCTCGATGCCGCCAGATCGAGCGTTTCCACAGCGAGAGGGGTATCCTGATCCGAGCGGAGATACAGGAAGACCGGGCACTTGGCGCGCCCGTTCACGGTCACGATCGCGCGGAGCGTCGCCGATTCAAGCATGACGGGGTAGGCGCTCATCGGGCGAAGTTCCAGCGAAGCTTCGCCGGCCGGAGTGCGGCAAAGGGCGACGACACTCGACGGGCGGTCAGTTCGGGATGAAGTTGTCGCAGGATTTCGGCGGCTTGCAGCCGAAAATGATTGCACGTCGGCGGATACCACGTCCACTCTCGCGCGTTCGCTTCGGCGCACGCAGCGCGCCAGAGCTGATCCGCGTCGGTAAGTTTGCGCGAGCCAACTCTTATCTCTCGCTGCCACTGATTCAGCGCGCCGATTTCCGGTACGAGCTTGGTCTGGTCCGCCACGCTCGATGCGAAGTAATCCCGAGTGCTCTTGCCGCTCACGTGCGGCTGCCCCTCGCGGGAGATAAAGCGATCTGCGCTTTCTTGAGCCGCTCAACATCTGCGATGCGAACAAACCATCGCGAACCCCGTTTCTCGCCGCCAATCTTTCCTGTTAGCAGCAGTCGATGCGTGTCCTGGTAGGGCAACCCCAGTTCGACCGCTGCCTCGGCCAAACCGATCATCACTTCTTTCATTTCGCGCTCCTGCGTTCGTGAGAGACAATGAATGATCGTGGCGAGAGCGAGCGCGCGCATGTACGTTATCTATGACTATCTATGACATCCGATGCCCAGGCGATCCCGCAGTCTTCAAGAGCTTGAACGCGCAGGGGAACTAGAAGCGGTTGAAGGCTCTCAACGAGTTGCCGGATGGCCTCTCCCTGAGCGTGTGGACCTGTACGCCGTAAACGGAGAGCCGGCTGTTGTTGCTCATTTTCCAAATGATCCCGCTACCGTGTCTTTGGCGAATGAACGAGAGGTGCGAGGGGCGTTCCACCGCCTTCGAATGCTCGACGGCGCTTCACCGAATCGTGTCAGGGACTTCGTCCTTACGTTCGGTCCTCTCTTCGACACTGAAGAATGGAGTGGCATGGGATACTTGGGACTGCCATACCGTGCCGTGGATGGTGTCGAAGTTGTCTCTTGGTACACGGAATTAGGAGGTTTGCTCGCAGCAACAGCGAGACTCGCTCTCCGAATCCGGCGGGCTCAACGACTTGAGGTTCAAGACCTGAGTATTGTCGCGCGCACCCTTGAGGACTTTTCAGTTAGAAGCTTCCGGCACGACTACACCGTCAAGTCCGCTGGCGCGATTTCCCGACAGCTGGCAGCTGGTGCTGGAGGCAGTAAGGTCGCCTACACCGACGCAGCGCGACGGATTCCAGAAGGCGTCGTCAATTGGTGGCTTGGGGCGAAGCAGGTCAGGCCGCTCCTTCTTTGGCACACAGGGGATCGTCCAACCGTGGTGTGGACGGGCGAACTGTGGGGCGCGATCGGAGCGCAGTTCCTTGCTGACGTTAGGCGGGGTGGCAGGGCCGTTGAGTGTGACGGATGCGGTCGGGAGGTACCACGCAACCGCCTACCGAAATCTGGTCAACTCATGTGGTGCCATCGCGACGGCTGTCGCCGTATGCGCGATGCAGAAGCTCAACGACGGTCACGGAAGCGCCGCAAGCTCCGCCGATAGCCCCTCGAACGGCCCTTTCGCTAGCCGCTTGCTCCGGCTTGCTCGTCAAAAAACGCCGGTCAGTCTGACCTAGTTTGCGATATTGATTGAGCTGGTGGTGATTTGGTGACGATTGGCTGACGCCGGCCGCTTAGGCTAAAGGTATGCTCCGTATTCTATGCCCCCCTTGTGGTGCCGTCCTCGACGGCCCAGAAATGTCCGCGCTCGCGATGGCGCATTACCTCCATCTGATCCGGCGCACGAAGTCGATTCCCAGATTATCAGCGCTTGCCCGCGAGATCGCCGAGCGATTCCCGGAGGACGAGGCGACGCCCCGGCTCACAGGCATCATCGCGGCGAAGGCGGGGCGACTGGCGCGAGCGAACTAGGCAGCCCCTCGGTGCGTAGGAAGTGCCGGAGTTCTTTCGCGAATTCTTGGTGTTGCCCTGCCGGATAGAGAAGGCTCGGCGATTTGAAGTGGACCCTGAGCGAGCCAACCTCCGCTCCGCAGATCGCTGGAGAACACCAAGCGCGTTTGCGGCCCGATCCGACGTGGGCGAAGTTTCATCGCTCGCCGCAATAGAGTCGCTAGCAGCGTTGCCATTATTCGCCAAGACATGATGAACGAGCCGGTCAGCTGTCTATCATCAAGTTAGCCGTCCAAGAAGGCGCGATGCCGCCGATCAAGGAAATGACGTGATGCCAAAGAGAAACAAAGAAGAAGACGACAAACCGATAACCGGCCCCTTGAAGGGCGACTTCATCGCGCCACCGGAGGTCGAGGAGCGAGACGAGCGGCCGGACGCTCTGCCCGCGCAGGAGGAGTTCTGGCGACCACCGACACGCTTTGGCAGCGTTCCGGTCGAGAAGGAACCGTTGGGCTGGGACAGGCGGAAGGGTTTTCGCAAGCTCTTCCCCCAAGTCCTGTTGCCGTTCCAGGTAGCCGAGCGCGTCCAGTTCGGCCATCCCGCGTTGGAACCCAACCGACTCTATTGGGGCGACAATCTGCACGTAATGCGGCAGCTTCCCTCGGAGAGCATTGACCTGATCTACATCGACCCGCCCTTCTTCTCGGGAAGACAGTACAACGTGATTTTCGGCGATCAGAATGAGTTGCGCTCGTTTTCCGACATTTGGGAAGGCGGGATGCCCGGCTACCTCATCTGGCTCAACGCCCGACTCTACGAAATGAAACGCCTGCTCAAGAAGACAGGAAGCATCTTTGTCCACCTCGACTGGCATGCGGTTCACTATGCAAAGGTCGAAATGGACAAGATCTTTGGTGCGGACAAGCTGCGCAATGAGATCATTTGGTGCTATACCGGACCGGGCTCGCCGGGGATGCGGCAGTTCAACCGAAAGCACGACACCATTCTCTGGTATACCAAGAGCGATACGTGGGTTTTCAATAGGGACGCGGCGAGGACATCCCACGACGCCAAGACTGTCGCGAACTTCAAAGAGGGCTTAGTTGGATCGGGGTTCGTTGCCGACACGTACGACCTGCCGAAAGGAAAGGTATCGGAGGATTGGTGGAAGCAGTATCCGACGGAGAGCGAACTCGAAGAGGCAATCCTGAAAGCCGCGATGGAAAGCCTTGAGGCACCAAGCGACTTGATTGAAGCTGCCATTGCCAAGCGGTATCCGAAGGGCTCGCTGTCCCACGTCGGTTACCCGACAGAGAAACCATACAAGTTGCTGGAGCGGATTATTGGTGCTGCCGCACCGGAAGGTGGTGTTGTGGCTGATTTCTTTGTTGGGGGTGGCGTTACGCCGATGCAGGCGCAACGAATGGGGCGTCGGTGGATCGCCTGCGATCAGTCGCGTGTTGCTGTGGCGATCACGGCCGACCGGCTGACGCGGCAAGTCGAGGAGCAGACGGGCAAGATGTTCCCCGTCCCGGACTTCACCATCGAGCACTGGGGCATCTACGAGGCGCGGCGCTTGTCAGAAGCCCCACTGGACCAGTTCCGCGCCTTCGTTCTACGCGCCTTTGGCGCTGTGTTCGAAGAGCATGAGGCGGGCGTGCACGGCTACAAGGGTGCGGTACCCATCTGGGTAGGCGAACCGGACCAGAAGAAAGCGGTGACGGCGGCGGACGTGCAGGCGTTCGCCAACGCCATGCGCAAGACGCTGCGCTACAAGCAGGACAACCTGCGCGACGGCATCATGCTGGGGTGGGCGTTCGGGCGCGACGCGGTGGAGGCGGCCGAGCGACTACGGCGGTTGGAGCAGACGGACCTGAACTTCGTCCGGCTGGACATGATCCGCATCGACTCGGCGCGCTTCCGCGAACACGTCACTGCGCTTTCAACCAAGAACGCGGACTACGAGAACTTCCTGACCTTCGTCCAGCCGCCGAGGGTGGAGGTCGGCTACAAGCGCATCGCTCCACGCACCTATCGATTCGACGCGAGTGACACGGCCGTTCTGAATGCCGGAGCGAAGATTATCAACGTGCAGTGGGACTTCGAATACGGCAAGCGATTCAGCAGCTCGCCGGGACATTCCTTCGTGCACGGGAGCAAGAAGGAGCCAGAGGTGCAGACGCAATACGAGTTCCCGACCAGCGGCAGGAAGCGCATCGCTTGCCGGGTGCAGGACGACGTGGGCGGCGAGGGCCTGTGGACCGCCGAGATCGAGCTCGACTGACCCATGTTCAACCGCTTCGCACGGTACGAGGATGCTTTCCGGGACTGGCGGCGAGACGGGATGCCGGGTCTGAAACCGGACTCCTACAAGTATGTCGAATTCCTGACCTCAGATGACGATGACCAAGAAGCGAGGCCGGGAACGCTCTGGCCGCACCAATGGGAGTCGTTCCTGCGAGTGGTTTATGCGCATGAGATTCTAGGGAAGGCGGAACTTGGGTCGGATGGCGTTCTGCTGAACATAGTGACGGGCGGGGGCAAGACGGCGGTCATCGCGGCAGTGATCGCATGGCTGCGCATCGCACACAACATCCAGAAGTTCGCGATGCTCTGCCCCAATTTGATCGTACGGGATCGGCTGGAGGACGACTTCGAGGGTGGCAGGGTCTTTAAGGACCGCGACCTGCTACCGGACTGGGCGCACAGCGGACCGCAGGATTTCGTGCTCACCACTCTGGGCAGCAGCAAGGAGGGCGGCTGGGCAAGCCTGTTTAGCGCCAGTGTCATTCTCGGCAACATCCATCAGTTCTACCTAAGCAACAAAAGCGGGCAGAGCAATCTGTCGGGGCTGATGAACGGGCCTGATTTCGCGCTGTTCAATGACGAGGCGCACAACTCGCCCGCAACGGAATACGAAGCGACGCTCAAGCGAATGCGGGAAAGGGTTGTGTTGCGCGTGGACACCACGGCGACGCCTGATCGTGCTGACGGTCGAGAGCCAGACAGTGACATGATCTATGAGTACGGCGTGACCGACGCGCTGGCCGACGGCATTATCAAGACGCCGGTAGTCTACCAGCCGGACATCAAGACCGTCCAGTTGACTTACACTGACGCCCGATCGGGTGAGCACCGCAAGGTCGAAGAGATTGACTGGGATGAGGTGGATCGGCTAGGCCTGAACGCCACGCAATGGGTCACGGACGACGAGCCGATGCGCCAACAAATGGCGATTGCGTTGCGCCGGCTGGAGGAACAGGAACGGCGGGCAAAATCGCGGTATCAGCCGATTCTTTTTGTCGTGGCGGTGTGCAAGGCCGATGCGCAGAAGGCCGAGCGAACCCTGAGCATGCACTTCAAAGTGAAAACTCTACTCGTCACCGAAGACAGTGACGAAGCGGACCGCCTGGAGGCTCGGGAACTGGGCAAGCAGATAAAGGCCGGGACGCCGTATCGGGCCGTGGTAAGCGTACTGATGTTGCGCGAAGGGTGGGACGTGCCGGAAGTGGGTGTCATCCTGCTCCTGCGCAAGTTCGGGAGCAAGGTCTATGGTCAGCAGATTGTCGGGCGCGGCCTGCGGCGCGTGCGCGTGAAAGGCGTTGATCCGGCGGAGCCGCAGGTTTGCGCCGTGGTCGATCATCCGAAGCTGGAGCATCAGTGGCTGTGGGACATCTTTAACGCGAAAAAACGCACGGGCGTCTTGATTGACGATCAGTTCGACGAAACTGAGGACCTGCCGCCACCCCTGCCTAAGCAGGAGCTGGAGAAGCCGGACTTGGTGATTGATCTCCCGACGGTTGATCCGGCGGTCATGGACGATGGCGAGTTTGACGTGGGCGAGATCGCGCCGCCGCCGAAGCCGCTTGAACAATGGAAAGCGGCGTTGGACGGCATCCAATACGACCCCACGGTTGTCGAAATCACCAAGCTAAGCATCGCCGGCGTTGTCGGCCAAGAGTTGGGTCGTCACGGGTGGAAAACCATCCACTCTGCACCTGACGAGAGCGGTTCCACTGGCACGGTTGCGCAGGCCTCTGACCAAGAGGTGCGCGAGGCTGTTAAGGCGGCCCTACTTGATATGGCAGAACTACTGACCGTTGAAGCCGGGTATGCCGCGACGTTCAAGGATCGAGTTTACGGTGCCTTGCTGCACCATGTCCGCAGAAATTTCCTCATCGGATCTTCACTTGGCCTGGCCGAACGTACGAATGTGGACTTCGCTTGGAGAATGCTCGGACAGATGAAGACAAAGATCGGAGCCATACCGGGACTGATCGCGGGGGTTATCGAATATGGCGATTAGCATACACGGCCAGTACGACAATCCGAAAAAGAGCCCATGGAACTTCGAGAAGTACCAGAGCGATCTTGAGCGGCGGATGATGGACCGGTTGGAGCGCGACCCGCACGTGGTCAGGTGGATGAAGCGGCACGGCATCACCATCCCTTGGATTGACACTCAGAAGCACCAGCGGCGCTATCTGCCCGACTTCCTAGTGGAATACGAGAGCGGCAGAAAGGCCGTCATCGAGGTGAAGGATCCTAGCCGTGTTGATTCCGACGACGTGCAACGCAAGCGGAAAGCGGCGGATATGTGGTGCAAGCAACGAGGGATGGAGTACATCCTTACTACCATTGGATAAGAGGACGGCTAACAACGGGTTTGATATGGCTGGGCTGGGGCCAAACGCATATCGCCGGAGTCTGAGCCAAGCGTGCCGAGCGAAGGAGTCCTTGCCTTTGGGGCCGTCTCGCCGCGCGCGCGAAAGCCTGAGCCCACGATCGCCCATGCCGTAGTGGCTCTTGAGTTCGAGCCGGATCGGAACAGCTAGCACGGCTGGCACACCGTTATGGCTTTCGGACCGATTCGGCTGTCGGGATGAGCACACGCACCCGAGCTAGCTTCGCTTCGTTTGCGCGAGAAATTGACGACAATTCTTTCTGATCCGTTTTCTGGCCTGCGCCGTTCACTCGTTTTTCTCGTCCCGTCGCGAAGTTGAAAGCGATGGACCCGAGCCCGGCGGACTTGCCCTGACACCACGCGCCCGGCGCTGGGCGTGGTCCTATCGGAGCCGGAAGCGTCGTCTGCGCGGCGTATTCGCGGGAAGCCGTCGTGACCGAACCTTCTCGGCAGCTTCAACGAGCTTATGGGGCTCAGTCTTGACGCGCTGGCAGTCGGAGTCAAAGAGATTACGGACCTAGTCGATGCATCACAGTATGACACCTCGTCTCGGACAAGAGCGCCGCACCTCGGAGAGATACTCGTGTGGCAGAACACCGCGGGATATTTCGCGGCGACGAAGATCGAAAAACTCAAGTACAGGGGCCACGGAGCTGACGAGGACGTGGTGGTCTTCTCATACGCGATTCAACCAAACAAGTCATCGTCGTTCAAGCGGCCCGCCAAGTAAGGGTACCAGCTAACTCACTGAGCGAGCACTGTACCTGCGCAGGGCTTGAATAGGCAAAAGAGCGGCGGCACCTTTACGATCCCATGACATGCACTGGATGATCGTCGACTCCTCGCTCCAAGTCCGGCGAACCGCAATCGCGTATTTACATCCGCCCGTCCCACTGCAAGGCGCGACAACCCAGCGCCAAGACAATTTGCAGTTTTACGAGCGCATACTGAGCGCAGGTTTGGAGTATCCGGAGATGGTTCAGCAGGGATCTGAACTCGTTCTTTTGAATCGATCGGCAGGCCTTGAGCAGGTGTCAGAGGTACGGGTTGGCAACATGGCCCTCGTCATGGGGCCGCCACCGCCCGGCGCACAAGTGCCGGCGAACTTCCGACTCCTCTTTGCCGAACAGAACTCCTCCAAGGCCTTTAAGCTGGTCCAGGACGCGGCGGAAACTGTCTACGAAGCCTCTCGCCACATCTGGGGTGCGCGCCTTGGACAGGTCGGCATGGTCGAGGTGTCGATGACCGCGACGGCTCAAATGGGTCAATCAGAGGGTGCGGCCGCCTACCTGCGCGATAAGGTCACGCGGGTCGGGGACCACGTTCAAAACAGGCTGGCGAGGCAGTTCGACCAGGTGCACGTCAAACTCGTCTCGAACGCTCCGATTACCATCGGGGAGGGCACCGCACCACCGCTACCGGGGGCGTACGTAGAGCTAAGCCTTGATCCGGTTATCCCCGACCCACAGCTAGTCGTCATTACGCTGCTAGCGAGGTGGCAGGCAATTCGGGTCGATCTTAAACACTTGCAGTTGCCTCCCGCTCTCAAGGAGGCGATGGCCGATAAGGAGTTCATCGCGCTCAACCAGGAGGCCCAAGCGCCTACCTTTTACATCGAACAGGTGTACAATTACCTCAAGACGAATACCGTCTCGTTCCTTGATGCCGTGGGTAGAGCGTAGTCGGAACCGTTCGCAACGAGTGTCGAATGTTTGAAAGCGCAACTCAACTAACAGAGGATTCGATGAAGTTCAGCGGGTCGATGATCACACTTGCGGCCCCTCAATTGGCGGCAGGTGCCCTAGTGGGAAGCTTAGTCGCCGGTGCACAGACAGCTCCTCGCCCCGAGGCTTTCACACACGACTTCGTCGTTCTTGTGTCCGGGAACGTTCGCCATCTCGTGCAGCCGGACGAGGCCGAAGATCGAGCGGATCGCGACGTTAGCCTCGCAGAGCTGACGCGTTGGGGACGAAGCATGATGGGCGGCGACACTTCCCACATGCTCGACATCTAGAATCCCGCTTGCCGGGGCTTTTCGCTGAGTCCCTTCGAACTCAGCTCTCGCAAGGCGATTTATATCGCCCCAATTGGATCGAAGGCTCAAGCGGGCTAGTGGTTTTGAGCAACGATTGCGACATAGACAAGTCCGACACGGTTCTTTGTGTCACAGTGGTTCCCGATGAAGCTGCTACCCCTTCTCTGCTCGGCGATCTCAAGCGGGGAAGGGTTTTTCATGGGCTGTATCTCGAAGGGATTGAGGGCGGCGGGTGGATCAACCTGCGGACAATCGCTCCGGCGGGCCGCTCTCTGCTTCTTGAGAACTTGGCGCAGCGGCTGCGCTCAATGACAGACGACGGTAGGGTTGCCTTGGCGGCGAAAGTTTTCGGATTCCTTACGCGGAGTCTCCCTCCACCTTCCCCGATTCCGCCGACCACAGAGGGAACGCCACCCGAATCCGGTCCGGGCTAAGCTTCACGCGCCAAGCGCGTCTGCCCCTTCGCGGACTCTCGCAGCATCGAGCTTATGCTTTCGCTCGTAGCGGGCAATCGCGTTATCGATCGCCTCGTCAGCGGTTCTTCCCGTCGAGACGGGGAAGAACTTTGGATAGTCCTTCCCCGAGCACTGACTCTAGCTGGCTTCGGAAGGCTCGGCCAAAAGCTCATCGAGTTCCGCCGGCTCGACTGCGAACGGATATCGTTGTAGGTGATCGCCACGTCAACGATGTCTGTAAGACCTGCGTGTCGAAACGATCTGGTCTGTCCCGTAGCGCGGCTGGTGCGTGATGATACCGATGTCGCGTTCTTATCCCCGAGATGGCCGTTCTATATTACCGAGGTGTCGATTCCATATCACTGTTCTTTTCGCAACAATCGCTCTCGCGCGCGCGCGCGTGAGGTGCGGTCATGGGTGGGTTGAACTCTGGCCGATTCGGCCGTCGTTCTGATTCCTTGCTCGACTCTGACTGCATCCGCGTCCGACTTTCTGAACTTCGGCGCGCAGGCCTGCTCTCGCCGGCCATCGACGCTTGTGTCCGCGCCTCGCCTCGCCTACCCATCGAAGTCGAATTGAACGGCGATGACGCGAGCGAATTTCGCGTACGACTGAGCATCGGCACGAACACGGGTCCGATGTCTTGGGTGATCCAACGTGAAGGGCCGCACGTTCCGGCAGCAAAATGGTTATCCGAAACGAGTCTATTCGTGAGGCTAGCGACGACTCGCCCCACCTACGGCGGATTGCGGTACTGGTTCGTATGCCCCCGGAGTGGATGCCGTCGTCGGTGCGAGGTTCTGTACCGCCCGAAAGGTTGCAACGCGCGCGCGTTCGCATGTCGCGAGTGCTATCACGTTAAGTACGTGTCGCAGCGGCTTGGCGCGGGCTACCGCGCGGAACGACATGCAGAGCGGTTCATGCGACGACTAGCTGTCGGACCCAGCGGTGCTTTCCAACGCCCGCCGGGGATGCACGTTCGCACCTATGCGCGGCTGCTTGCTGAGGTGGAGCGATTTGTAGACGCAGCATGGGAACTTCAACCGCTGGGGCGCTACGTCATGCGGCTCTCACAAGGTAGCCTTGGATTTGAGCAAAATCTGAGCAAGTCGGAATGAGCGTCTGTGCCCGAATTGTGCCCACATGTGCGACAACCATCGCAAAACACGAGGGGGCTACCTTTCGGCGACCCCCTCGTAAACGCAGTTCGGGCAACATCATCGACCAACATCGCCGAACATCGCGATGAGACTCTTCTGAATTAAAAGTCCGTTGCTCTACCAACTGAGCTACCGGGTCTTCGCTTGGCTCTCAAGATACACCGGACGGTCCGTCGAGTCAGCCGCTGACCCGCACTCGAATGCCCGAGCTTTTGGGTTAGCGTAATATTGCTGGAAAGCATGCGGGAGATATCACAAATCTGCGTTAAAGCCGGCTAGAGTTTGCCCCGGGTAGCCGGCACCTGCAACGGGTGTCTCTCTGCGGTCCCAAATCGTCTCCAAAGTGACCCGAATTGCGGGCGCGAAAATGCCATTTACCTTCTCAAAGGTCAACGCGGTAATTCGCGCTGTGCGGATGTCTCGGCAGCGCCAGGTTGCGGCTGCGCGCATGGCTGCCCTCGAAGAGAGCAATCATCTCCTTCAGACTCAGGCCCGCCAGCTCGAGCACCAGACCAACGAGGCCAGGGAGCTCGCACACGAGCTCGCTCTCACTAACGAGGAGCTCCGCGCCGTCATCAGCGAAGCCAAGAAGGCGTGGGCGGCCGCAGACGCGGCCAACCGCTCGAAGGCCGAGTTCCTCGCGGTCATGAGTCACGAATTGCGGACTCCGCTCAACTCGATCGGCGGCTATGTGGATCTCCTGGAGCTGGAGCTGCGCGGACCGCTCACCGACTCACAGAAATCCGACCTCGCGCGCATCAAGCGGAGCCAGGAGCACCTGCTGGGCATCATCAACGACATTTTGAACTTCACGCGCCTCGAGGCTACTGAGCTGCGATTCGACATCATCGATGTGCCGCTCCGGGCGCTGATCGCTGATCTCGACGCCGTGGTCAGTTCCCTCGCTCGCGCAAAGTCGCTGGATTACCAGTGCGATTCGCCCGACGGCAACGTGTACGTACGCACCGATCCGGACAAGCTTCGCCAGATCATGATCAACCTTCTCTCCAACGCGGTGAAGTTCACGCCCGAGGGCGGACGCATCAGGGTCTATAGCACCCTGAACGAAAAATCGGTTTCGATTCACGTCCAAGACAATGGCCCGGGTATCCCGCGCGACAAGCACCAAGCCGTGTTCGAGCCGTTCGTGCAGCTCGATCGCGGACTGACCCGGACGACCGACGGCACTGGACTGGGCCTGGCGATCAGCCGCGGGCTGGCGCGGGGGATGGGCGGAGACATACTGCTGGAAAGCGATGTCGGCGTCGGGTCCGTGTTCACGATGACCATCCCGCTCGCCCCTCCTCGTGCCACACAAGCCGACAACAACACCGCTACTCCGGCTGCTGCCTGACCGACCTGCCGCGACATGATAGACATCCAGTCGTGTCTATGGGTGCGGGGTCCGACGAGTACGAGGAGTAGAGCGTGTGGCTAGAGACGGGCGTCGCTCGTCTAGTAGTGTGCGATTTCTCCTCTCCAATCCCGGTCATTGCCAAACTCACAAACGCTAGCCAACCCGGCGAGGTTGGCGGCTCTCCACAAGACGGGACTTCTCGACACATCTGAAGAAGAGCGCTTCGATGACTTTACTCGGCTCGCGGCGGAGATCCTGGGGGTTACTACCGTCATAATCTCGCTCGTCGAGCCCGAGCGGCAATACTTCAAGAGCGCGACGTGCACCAATGGCGTCGCGTCAGCCGGCTGGAATCCGCTCGAGGCGAGTTTCTGCCAGGATGTCGTGTTGACTGGAAAACCGCTCGTGGTGAGCGACGCGCGGACCGAGCCAGAGCTCTCCGCGCGGGGCACAAAGCTGCGCGCGTATGCCGGCGTTCCGCTCACGACGGATAACGGGCACGTCCTGGGCGCGCTGTGCGCGCTCGACGAAGCGCCGCACGAGTGGACGGACAAGGACCTCGCGATCCTGACGGCGTTCGCCTCCGGCGTCATGTCGGAGATTCAGCGTCGCATGGCCGAGCGTGCCGCGCACGATACGCAGCTCCGGCTCGTCGCCGAGCGCACTCTTGCTCATAAGGTGCACCAGCAGATGCCGGTCGGGGTGATCGTAGCAGAGGTGCCGTCCGGCCGCCTGGTTTCGGTGAACGCTCAAATGACTGCGATCTTTCGCACCTCGTTCAAGCCCGCGGATGATCTCGAGAGCTATCACGAGCTGGCCGGCTTCCATGAAAATGGCTCACCCTACGCGGCGCTCGAGTGGCCACTGGCGCGGACAGTCATAACTCGGGAGCCGGTTCGTGGTGAGGAGATTCGAATTCAGCGGGGCGACGGCACTGATGGCTTCATTCGCATGAGCTCGGCGCCCGTGATCGACGAAGGAGGCAACGTCGTCGCCGCGGTCGCGATCGTGGTGGATGTCACGGATCAGCGCAAAGCCGAACGGGCCGTGCTCGTCACGGACGAACGATTACGCTTTGTAGCGCGCGCCACTACGGACGTCATCTGGGACTGGGACACCAAAACCAACGCACTCGTTTGGAACGATTCGGTCGAGACTGTATTCGGCCACAAGCAGAACGAGATCTATCCAGAAATCCAGTGGTGGTACGATCATATTCATCCGGACGACCGCGAAAGGGTCGTGGCTGGCGTCCATGGCGTTCTTGATCACGGTGGAGCGAGCTGGAGCGATCAATACCGGTACCGGCGCGCGGATGGCACTTACGCAGACGTGAGTGACCGCGGCTACGTCGCGCGCGACAGCACTGGCGCCGCGGTGCGGATAATCGGCGCGATGACGGACGTGACTGAGCGCTCGCGGTCGGAGGCGGCAATCAGATTCCAGGCACAGCTGCTCAATGCCGTGCAGCAGGCGGTAGTGGCGACCGACCCGGAAGGAATGGTGATCTTCTGGAACAAGTTTGCCGAGCTCCTCTACGGGTGGACCGCTGAGGAAGCCGTTGGCCAATCGATCCAGGAGCTCACCCCCTCGCCGTTCCTGCGGGAGCACGGAGCTGAGATTGTCGAGCGTGGTGCCGCTGGCGAGGCCTGGACCGGCGAATTGATGGTGCAAGGCAAGTCGGGGAAAGCGTTCCCCGCCCTTCTCACCACCTCTCCCGTTCGCGACGAGAGGGGCAAAGTGCTCGGCTTCGTCCAAGTGTCGATCGACCTGACGGAGCGGAGAAATCTGGAGGAGCAGTTCCGCCAGTCTCAAAAGATGGACGCGGTGGGAAGGCTCGCCGGCGGCATCGCCCACGACTTCAATAATCTCCTGACGGTCATTCGGCTGAACACCGAGATCATCATGGAAGGATTCGATCCGACGGATCCCCGCAGCGAAGACGTGAAGCAGATAAGAAGCGCGGCCGAGCGCGCGTCTGCGCTGACACGCCAGCTGCTTGCATTCAGCCGCAAACAGATTCTTCAGCCGCGCGTGCTCGACATGAACAGCGTGGTGGGGAGCGTAGAGCCGATGCTCCGTCGACTCATAGGGGAGGACATCACCATCACATCGAACTGTAGCGCCCGCGGGTACGTCGTGGCCGATCCCGGGCAGCTCGAGCAGGTTCTGGTCAATCTCGTGGTCAACGCGCGGGATGCGATGCCGCAAGGCGGACGCATCACGATCGAGACGCAGAACGTCGAGCTCGATGAGCACTACACCAGCGAGCACGCTCCGGTTGTAGCGGGACGGTACGTGGTGCTCGCCGTCGGCGACACCGGCGTCGGAATGAGCCGGGATACCCGGGAGCATGCGTTCGATCCATTCTTCACGACCAAGGAAGCGGGAAAGGGCACGGGCCTCGGACTCGCAACCGTCTACGGGATCGTGAAGCAGTCGGGGGGCTACGTCTGGATCTATAGCGAGCCAGCACTCGGAACGACGCTCAAGATCTATTTCCCGGAAGTGAGCGCTGCCGCCGCGTTCACGACGAGCGAGAACCAACCGGCATCGAATGAGACCAAGCGTGGATCCGAGACGATCCTCCTCGTGGAAGACGAGTCTGCCGTGCGAGGGCTCACCTTGCGCATTCTGGAGAAGCAGGGCTATCGCGTCATCGCCGCTCAACACGGTCGCGAAGCGATGGACATCGCGAGCAGGGAAGAAGGTCGGATCGACCTCGTGCTCACCGACATCGTGATGCCGGGGATGAACGGCAGAGGTCTGGTCGAGCGTCTCTCGGGGATTCGCCCGAGAATCAAGTCGCTTTACATGTCCGGCTATACGGACGACGACATCATACGGCGCGGATTCATCGAGCCTTCCAGGAGTTTTCTGCAGAAGCCGTTTACATCCGACTCCCTTCTACAAACCGTGAGGAAAGTTCTCGACGAAGGCTGATGCTTCGCAATTGCCGCTATCGTCTCACGCAGTCCGCCGGTAAGCGCTGAATCTTTTGGTACGCTCGATATGTCCGGAGCGCGCGCGGTCCTCTATATATAGAACGATGAATGCAAATGGCCTCAGCCTGGCGGCTGGCTCCGTTGCTTTTTTTGTGTTTCTACCCCGCTTCAGTCGCGCGCAGGACACCGCTGCGACGCAGCTGAAGGCAGTCGTAGTAGAAGTCGGTCGCGGCGCGCACAGATCCCCGCTCGACCTCCCGTTCGCGGTCACAGTCCAGACGCCCGATTCCGCCCGCCCGGGTCAGCGCCATCTCTCGCTCGACGAGACACTCTGGCTGATTCCCGGCCTCTCGGTTTCGAATCGGAACAACCCGTCGCAGGATTCGCGGATTTCGATCCGCGGGTTTGGAGCCCGGTCCGCGTTCGGAGTGCGGGGCATAAGAGTTTTGCGCGATGGAATACCGCTCACACTTCCCGATGGGCAGACGCCCGTGGACTATCTCGATCTCGAGTCGGTAGGCCGCGTAGAGGTCATGCGCGGCAGCTCATCTTCGCTCTATGGGAATGCAGGAGGCGGCGTAGTGGACTTGAGGACCAGCGAGCCTCCACAAGTTCCCGTATCCGGTGCCTTGCGCCTGTGGAACGGGGGGTTCGGGTCACGAAGGATCGTCGCCAAAGCCAGCGGCGCCACCGAAAGCCTCGGATATCAGGCCAACGTCGCGCGCACCGAGAGCGATGGCTACCGCGATTATTCCCGGCAGCGGATGACCAACGGATTCGCGCGGCTGTCGCTCGATCGCGGCGGCGGATCGTACGCGCTCGAATGGCTGGGAATGAACACGCCAGTCGCGCAGAATCCGGGGGCGCTGACGCGGGCACAGCTGGAGCTGGATCCCCGACTCGCCGATCCCCTCTCGATCAGAAAGCGCGCGCGCAAGGCCGTCACGCAATCACAGTTCGGCATGACTGCGCGCGGCGCGGGCGCCCGGGGAGAAATCGAAGCGACTGCCTACGCGGCTACTCGATCGCTCGACAATCCGCTGACCTTCGCGATAGTCGACGTCGGCCGCGCGACGTCCGGCGGGAGCGTCCGAGCGACTGTCCCTTTCTCTCTTTTGGGCGCGGATCACAGGGTGACCCTTGGCACCGAGGTCCAGCTCCAGAATGATCTCCGCCGGAATTTCACCAACTGTAATGACATTCCGCGGCCGATAGCTCCCACCGCCACTTGTCCGGATACCGGAGTCGAGCGCGGGATATTGACGCTCGACCAGCGCGAGATCGTCTCTTCTGTCGGCTCCTACCTCCGTGACGAGCTTCAGCTCGGCGAACGGTACATTCTCACCGCATCTGCCCGCGCTGACGCCGTGCGCTTCCGCGTTAAGGACCGACTGATCAGCGCGACCAATCCCGACGATTCGGGACGCCGGCTACTGGACGCAGTCAGCCCGATGGTGGGAATTCTTGCCCGACTCTCCACGTCGCACAGCGCCTATGCCAACGTCTCGTCGGCGTTCGAGACCCCGACGGCAACAGAGCTTGGGAATCAGCCCAGCGGCGCTGCCGGAATCAATCGTGATCTCAAGCCGCAGCGCTCGACGACATACGAAGTGGGCGTGAAGGGAGTTGCAGCAAGCGGGCTCCAATACAACGCGTCTCTCTTCGCCGCCGGCGTCCACGACGAACTGATTCCGTTCGACATTCCCTCGAGCGGTGGACGGCGTTACTTCCGAAACGCGGGCCGTACCTCCCGCCGCGGCGCAGAGCTGGGGGTCGGTGCGTCGGTGCGCGGGTTGGAGCTTGGCGGCGCGTACACGTACGCCAACTATCGCTTCACCGACTTCACCGTCGACACGTCGCATTACGCGGGCAACCGGATCCCCGGCATCCCACGCCAGACGCTGCAAGCGAGCGCCGCCCTGCGCAGCGGTGTTGCCACATTCGTCACCGAAGGCACAGTCGCCGACAGAATGGCCGTCAACGACGCGAACTCGGAGAGCTCACCCGGTTACGCGATCTTCAACGCGAGGATCGTGACGAGCGCTACACTCGGACGGTCTGCCGCGGAGCTGACCCTGGGCGCGCAGAATTTGTTCAACACACGCTATATCTCGTCCGTGAGCGTGAACGCGGCTGGAGGAAAATTCTATGAGCCTGGCTCTCAACGCTCCGTTTACGTCGGCGTTACCCTTCTCGCGGCGGCCAAGCCCGGCCGCTAGGCCGGTAGCGGAGGACCGCACGACGTCGTCACATGAACCTCGGCGCCAGGATTACTATCGCGTACAGCGCGACCCACGACAGCGCCACGAAGTACCAGTAGACAGCGTTGACGGAGATGTCGACGAAATGCTTTTCTTCCACTGGTCCCCTGAACATGAGAATCCCGATGGCGAGCGTCTCGAGGGTGGCGGCGAGAATGTGCGCGAAGTGGACCGCGAGAATCGACCACAGGATCGCTCCGTACGCATTGGAGTTCCAGCGGGTATGAACGCCCTTGAATTCCATCAGGCGGAGAATCGCCGCGGCGATCCCGAACAGGACGCACACCAGTAGCCAGAACCCGAGCACCCGTGGCCTGTCGTGTCGCGGAGCGAGGTGGGCGACGTGCCACATCGGGAGGATGCCGACCACCAGCACCACGAGATTGATCGTGGAGATGCCGAGGTCCGGTACCAGAGTCCCGGTTGGCGGCCAGGTATCGAAGTTCCTGCGGACATAGAAATAAGTGAAGACGAGGATCGCGAATCCGGCGCCCTCTATCAGCATCGTCAGCGTGTTGCCCCACCAGACAGGCGCATGATGGCTGAATCCCTGGTCGGGGAGGGCGCTCGCATCAATTACCGGACGTGTCTTCATCGCGAAGAAAAATGCATGGGAGTCGTGCTGTACGGCCATTACCGCGAGTGCGATCCGTTGTCGCAGAAATAAAAAAAGGGGAGCTGACAGGCTCCCCTCTTTTTGATGCTGCTCGTACCGGCTACTGCTTTCTGAGCTCGATGCTGCCGTTTACGTTGCTCGCCCTCAGGTCCCGGCCACCCTTGCCGATCGTACCCGAGGCGTGACGCGGGCCCCACCGTCCCGACAGCGTCATCGGGAAATCGCTGTCGATTCCGCCGGAGACGGTGTCGAAGCGGAAGTTCGCATCGAAGCGCTCGGGAACGTAAATGGAGATCGATCCATTCACGGTCTTGAAGTTCATGTCGTCGTCACCCCGCAATGACGCCATGCGGGCATCGACATTCCCGTTCACCGTCTCAGCAGTGACCGGACCGGCGGCCGTGTTGACATCGACTCCCCCGTTCACCGTCGCCGCGCGGACCGGGCCGCCGGCATTGCGAACCCTCACACCGCCGTTGACCGTATTAGCCCGTACCTCAGCGCCGACATCTCTCACCGATACACCGCCGTTGACCGAATGCGCGCCCACCCTTACCGCCCGGGGCACCTGCACGGTGATCTTCACCGACGAGTGCGTCTCGTTATGATCGTTGCGCCGAATGGATTGCGTTCCACCGTCCTCGCAACGCGAGCTGTTGTTCCAAATCGCGCAAATGGTCACGTTGCCGCCGGCTTGCACGACCTCGTAGTGAATATCGTCCATCCCGCGACCATTCGATCTCTTCTGCGCGACGAGATGCACCATGTTATCGGTGCTGGGCGCGAAATCCACCGAGCCGTTTACGTTGAACACGTTCATCCAGCGGCCGGAATCGACGCGACCGTCCCAACGCCAGGTGTCGGAGTCACGCCCGTATTCCTGCTGCGCGCCAAGTGCAGGCGCCGCAACCATGAGGGCGAGAGCCGCCAAAATTCTCATTTTATTCATCATCTCTCCGGGTGGTTGAGTCTGAACCGCTGTTGATCACAATGCGTCCGCTGAAGGTTTGCGCGGTGACCCTCGCCCTTCCGTCACCGATCGTAAACTCCATGCGACCTTCCCTTCTTTTGCGGGGCGCAACGGTAACCGGGAAGTCCGTACTGATATCCCCACTGAACGTCTCCACGCTGAACTGAGCTCCCGCTCCCCGCGGGATGTTGAGTCGCACAGTTCCGGAGTGGGACTCGAAGCTGTACTTCCCACCGCTTTCGATGGTGCCCGAATACACGACATCGCCACTCACCGTTTCAGTGCGGACATCCTTCGATTGAACTCCGATGAGCCGGATGTTGCCGCTCACCGAGGTCGCCTCGACGTTGCCTGTCACGGTCTCGACGCGAACGTCTCCGCTGACGGTCTCGGCTCTGAGGTTTCCATTGATCTGCGCGGCGTGGACCGATCCCGAAACGGCCTCCACGCTTACCTCTCGCACCCCCGCAGTCACATCCACGTCGCCACTCACGCTCGACGCCTCGATCTCCCCCTGCGAGCCGCTGGCATTGATGTCGCCCGAGACTGCCTCGAGTATGAGCCGCGACCCTCGCGGAATCGAGACTTCGTACCTCGCGTCCCCGATGTTGTGGTGCCTCCGGCCTCTATCGTCGTCGGACTGATCGACGCTGAGGGTGACCCGCGAGGAGTTCGCGTCGAAGCGAAGCATGCCTCTGTCGATGGAGGCCGAGACTTTCACGTCCGGGCGATCCCAGCCCGTGACTCGGATCTTGCCGGATATGAGGGACAGATCTACAGCGCCACCCCGGTCCAGCCTGACGGTCGTGTCTATTCGCGTGCGATATTCCTGCGCCCCCGCTCCGAGCGGAAGCGCCATCAGCAGCGCCGCCACAACGACGAAGGGGTTCAGCTTCATTTCGTTTTTCATGTTATGTGCTTGCCGGCAGCAGCGCTGCCGTGCGTAGGAGCTCGACTTTCTTGTCGAGCGCGTGTGTCAATTGCTCGCTGAGAAGCATGCTCGCCGGATCCTTCGCGAGTGCAGCCCTGCTCTGCTCGATCGCAGCATCAATAATCCGGAGATTCTTCTCGATGATAACGACGGTCGAGGAATCGAGCTGAGTCTTCCGCTGGCTTACGATCCGTTGAAGCATCTCGATCTCTTTTCCATACACCGCGTCCGAATGCGACTGATCACTCTGGTCCCGGTTAGCCAGGCTGGCCGATATTCCGGCGCGTTGGCCGGCAGCTCTGCCTCCCTGCGAGACGTTGGTCGAATTGCCACCATTGACTTGCCGCGGGACAGTCGCGGCCGTATTCGGGGACGCTTGTTGCGTGGAGCCACCGTCGATCTGGGGCTCGGTCTGGCTGGCCGGCGGGTTGGCCCGTGCAACGGGCCCGTCCTGGCGCGGCGCGAGTGAGCGTTCGGTGAGCGTGTACGTTATTCCCGCCGTGCTCACTATGAGTGCGGCCGCGGCGATGCCCATCCACGCCGGTGCCAAGCGCCTCTGACGCTCGGGCCGAGCCGCGAGTGGAATTACGGGTGCAGCGATCCGGGCTTCGATGCCTTCCCACAGATCGCGTGACGGAACGAGATCGGGCAGCGCCGCCGCTTCCTTCCGAATGTTCTCGATGTCTCTTATCAGGCTGGCGCAACGCACGCACTCTCTCAAATGCATTTCGACCGAAGCGCGCAGCGAATCGTTCAGCGTTCCCTCGAGGTAATCCGGGAGCGCGGCGTCGAATGCTTCGCAGGTCATGTTCGAGTTCGTCATCGTTCCAGCACCTCTCTCAAAAGAAGTCTCGCGCGGTGCAGCTGCGCCTTACTTCCGCCCGAGGTGATTCCACACATCTCGGCAATCTCCTCGTGCTTGTACCCTTCCACGTCATGGAGCACGAAAACTCTCCGTGCTCCTGCTGGCAGCTTCGATATCGCCTCTGCCAGGTCCATCCTCTCAATGTGCATCGGGGCACGCGCAACCTGGTCCCAGCGCTCGTCACCCACATCGCTGTCATCCGTTCTCGAGGCCTGCTTGCCCTCGACCTTTCTCGCATTCAATACCACGTTCACCGCCAGCCGGTGCAGCCAGGTGGAAAACGCGCTCTCTCCTCTGAACTGCGGGAGTTTTTCCCAGGTTCTTACGAATACATCCTGAGTCAGCTCCTCGCCCTTCGACCTGCTTCCGGACATCCGCGTGCAAAGCGAGTATACCCTGGTCGCGTGCGTGCGGTACAGCCGCTCGAAGGCTTGACGATCCCCGCCCGCTGCCAGGGCCACGTCCGTCGAGTCACCCATTGGTACCCGTACCGCGTTGGAGGCCGCCAGCAGTCGATCGTTGTCCTTGCTTTGTTGCGTGATTGGATAGCTCGAACGGCTCAAAGGTTTGAATACGCTGCAATAGGGATTCCCTGTGGCTGCAGATATGACAGCCGGTGACCGCCCATAGTTTGAACGGGCTTTTGGCAGGCCTCGGCATCCGTAAAGCCCGTTTCGGAGGCCCTCACAGAGCGTCCCTTCCCAGACCCAGCGCGTCGAGCAAGTCCCCGACGCGCTGTTCGACCGCTTCCGCGCTCTGAGCCACCACGGTCACATGTCCGACTTTTCTCTTCTCGGTGGGCGCTTTCCCGTATAGATGAAGGTGCGCCCCCTCCACAGCCAATACGGACTGAGCCGGTGGAATGTGTCCGATGATGTTCAGCATCAGCGACCTTCCACGCGGCGTCGTGACACCCAGCGGAAGCGAGAGGATTGCGCGCAGGTGATTTTCGAATTGGCTCGTCTCGGCACCCTCGATCGTCCAGTGCCCCGAGTTGTGGACGCGCGGGGCCATCTCGTTGGCGAGGAGAGACCCGTCCACCGAAAACAGCTCGAGCGCCAGCACGCCCACGTATTCGAGGCTGTCCATCAGGCGACGGCAATAATCGATCGCGACCGCGGCAATCTCAGGCGTCGCGTGAGGCGCGGGAGCGATGGATCTTCGAAGCACCCCTTCGCGGTGAAGATTCTCGATCGGCGGATAAAACACTTCTCGGCCAGCTGGGTCGCGTACTCCAATCACGGACAACTCGTGCTGGAATGAGACGTATTTCTCCGCCAGTAGCGGCGAGCCTTCCACTTTCTTCCAGGATTCACGAATTGACGCCGCGTCACGGATCACGACTTGCCCCTTGCCGTCGTAGCCCATCCTCCGTGTCTTGACGACAACCGGCAATCCGATTCGCGTAACTGCGCTCCGCAGATCGTCGAGGCTGTCGACCGGCGCGAAAGGAGGCGTCGGGATGCCAAGCTCCTGAAAGAGATTCTTCTCGAACAGGCGGTCCTGCGCGGTCTCCAATGCCGCCACTGGCGGGAAAACCCTTACGCGCTCCGCCACGAATCGTACGGTCGACAGCGGAATGCTCTCGAACTCATAAGTCACCACGTCGAGTCCATCGAGAAACCGCTCCAGAGCGGTGTGGTCTTCGTAATCGGCCGCGATCAGCTCCCCGATCTGCCCCACTGGCGCACCCGAATTCGGATCGAAGAACCTGAACTCGATGCCGAGCTGGTAGCCGGCGAGCGCAAGCATTCTTCCCAGCTGCCCCCCGCCGAGTACACCTACTTTCACTCGCGCGCGGCCGGATCCGGCTGAGCGAGTACCGCGCTCGTCTGCTCGGCGCGAAAAGCGCGAAGCCTCTCGCGCACATCGGGTCGATTGGTCGCCACTATGGCCGCAGCAAGCAGCGCCGCGTTGATCGCGCCGGGCTTGCCAATGGCCAGTGTTCCCACCGGCACGCCAGCTGGCATCTGCACGATGGAAAGCAGCGAGTCGATGCCCTGCAGTGCCTTCGATTCAACAGGGACTCCGAGCACGGGAAGCGTCGTCTTCGCCGCTGCCATCCCGGGAAGATGCGCCGCACCGCCCGCTCCCGCGATAATCACTTCGATCCCGCGCGACTCCGCCGCCTCGGCGTACTCGAACAGGAGATCCGGAGTGCGGTGCGCGGATACGACTTTCGTCTCGTAGGGAACGCCGAGCGCGTCCAGGATCTGCGCGGCGTGCTGCATGGTGTCCCAATCGGACTTGGAGCCCATAATCAGTCCAACCAGAGCATCCGCCACGTGATTCCCTCTTCGTGTTGTGATTCGGCTCGCGCCGCGATTACAGCCGCTCTTCCAGGTCGTGTTCGGGATCGCCGAGGTATATATCGCCGTCCGCGATCATATCGTCGTCGAGATCGTCCTCGTCCGGTGATCCGACATCGTCGAGCGCGCGCTGTTCCAGATCTTCCAGCTCCGCTTGGTGCTCGATCTCCAGGATGAGATCGCTGATGCGGCAGAAGCTCTTGCGATGGTGCGGCGTGATCCCGTGAGCGGCGAGCCCCGCGACGTGCTCACGCGTCGTGTAACCGGCGTTGTGGTCCCAAATATAGTGCGGATATCGCCGGCCGAGCCGGGTCATGAGGAGATCGCGGGTGACCTTGGCGAGTATAGACGCGCAGGCGATGCTGAAGCAGCGCGCGTC
>JALYKM010000119.1 GCA_030774785.1 Gemmatimonadota bacterium | reverse complement strand
CTGCTGTGGGCCATTCTGCTCGGTACACTTTGTCTCACCTTCCTGGTAGAGATGTCGGGGCGCTTCTCTGCAGTGAGCAAGCACACGATCGTCGATGCGATGCGCGAACGATTCGGTTTCCCCTTTTTCTCGATCATGCTCGTCGGCATCGTGTTTGTTTTATTCATGGTGCTCGTGGCGGAGCTGGGCGGAATAGGACTGTCGCTGCAGATCCTTACCGGAATCGGATTCCCCTGGTGGGCGATTCCGGTCTCCTTCGTCGTCTGGCTCCTGATGTGGAAGGGCACGTTCAGCCTGATCGAGAACGGCGTTTCGCTGCTGGGACTCGTCACGATTTGCTTCATCGTGGCGGCCGTGAAGTTACACCCGGATTGGGGCAGCACGGCCTACGGTCTCCTTCCCATTTTACCGGGCGATCAGAAAGCGAAGTACGGGTTTATCGCGGTAAGCATTCTGGGCGCGTCGGTCTCCCCACACCTGATGTACTTCTATTCATCGGGTGCGATCGAGGACAAGTGGGATGAAAGCTACATCCCGATCAATCGGATCATTGCCGGACTGGGAATGAGCTTCGGTGGAGTGCTCTCGATGGCGGTGCTCGTCGCCGCGACTCTGGCACTCCGGCCGAATGGCATCGACATCGACAGCTTCGAGCAGACTGCACTACTCATGACGACCGCTCTTCCCAAATGGGGTTTCTTTCTTTTCGCCGCATCCATGTTGCTCACCTGTCTTGGCGCGGCTCTGGAGACATCGCTCGCTATTGCCTATTTCTTCGCTCAGGGCTTCGGTTGGAGCTGGAGCGAGAACCTCACTCCCTCCAGAAACGCGCGGTTTTGTTTCACCTACACGATCATAATCCTGCTCGCTGCGGTTCCGCTGCTCTTTGGAGTCGACCCGGTCAAAGTGACGATGATGTCAATGGCGCTCACGGCGGCGACGCTCCCACTCGCAGTTGCGCCGTTGCTGTTTCTGATGAACGACCCGATCTACCTCGGCAAGCATCGCAACGGCTGGATCAGCAACTCGGTAGTCGCGATCATAATTCTGATTTCGTTCGTCCTCGCGGTGATCTCAATCCCGCTCGAGATCATGGGAGGCTGAAATGGATCTGGTGCGCGACATTCTGGATAAGAAGCTCGTCGACCGTGAGAATTGCAAAATGGGTCGCGTCGATGGCCTGGTGATGCACATCGGAGAGCATTCCCAGCCTAGAATCACGCACATTCAGATCGTCGGTACGACACCGTGGATGCGGCTGCATCCAGTCTTCGCAAGGCTGGCCACCACGTTGGCTCGCATGTGGGGTCCGAAGCGCGCTGAGCCCGTGAGAATTCCGTGGTCGCGCGTGGTGACCGCCGGCAAGGATATCAAGCTGGACGTCAGAGCCCGAGAGACGGGGGCGATTGATTGGGAGATCTGGATCGCCCGCCACATCATCGAGCGAATCCCGGGCGGCGGACACGAGGAGGAGGAGGAGGAGGAGGAGTAGTAGGATGGAAGTCAACGTCGAGCTTCTCCTCGGCACGAAGGTGCGCGATGCCGATGGAGAAAACGTCGGGCGCATCGAGGAGTTTCGCGTCGAGCGGGACGAGAAGTCATGCCTCGTAGAGGCCTACCTCATCGGCGCCTCGGCGTTGATCGAGCGCCTGTCGGCGTGGACTCTTATTCGACCGATCAGGCGCTTCCTGCACAGCCGCAAGCTCTACACTCTCTACGAGGTACCATGGCACGACATGGACCTGAGCGATCCGCATCACCCACGTCTCCGGATAGCTAAGCGCGATCTCCGGCACGCGAAGTGAAACGAATGCGTCGATCATGAGCATCACGACCACAAATCCCGCTACTGGGAAAACCACTCGCACTTTCGAGCCTTATACCGCCGCTCGAGTCAACGAATGTATCGATCGCGCCGTGGCTGCCTATCGCGAGCATCGGCGGACTCCATTCTCCGAGCGCGCAACGCACATGCGCAAAGCTGCCGGGATTCTCGAGGCAGAATGTCGCGAGTTGGGGCAGTTGATGACGCTGGAAATGGGAAAGCCCTACAAGGCGGCGATGGCGGAAGCCGAGAAGTGCGCGGCGGCGTGCCGCTATTACGCAGAGAACGCGGAGCGCCTTCTCGTCGATGAGCCCGTCCGGATGGAAAGTGGCAAGGCGTGGGTGGCGTTTCAGCCGATCGGTGTCGTGCTCGCCATCATGCCGTGGAATTTTCCCTTCTGGCAGGTGTTCCGTTTTGCGGCGCCGGCTCTCATGGCCGGCAATGTCGGAATTCTCAAGCACGCGTCGAATGTCCCCCAATGCGCTCTGGCGATCGAAGACGTTTTTCGCCGCGCGGGCTTTGTCGATGGAGCTTTTCAGACGTTGCTCATCGGCTCCGACGCCGTGGAAGGAATCATTGCTGACCGGCGAGTAGCTGCCGTCACGCTCACGGGGAGTGAAGGCGCGGGTCGGTCGGTCGCGAGCGCGGCTGGCAAGAACCTCAAGAAGTCAGTCATCGAGCTCGGAGGCAGTGATCCCTTCGTCGTGATGCCCA
>JALYKM010000118.1 GCA_030774785.1 Gemmatimonadota bacterium | reverse complement strand
GTCGTAGTCCGCGATCGGACGACGGATCATCTGCCGCACGAACCAGTCGGTATCCAGGTACGTCGTGACGGCTACGGTAACATCGCGACGCACTCCTTCAACCTCCTGCGCGTACCAGAGCGGGAATGTATCGTTGTCGCCGTTTGTGATGACGATGGCGTATGGCTCGAGGGAGTTGAGGTAATCCCTCGCCCACTCCTGGGTGAAGTGATGCCCAGCGCGTGACGCGAACCTCCAGTTGGCGACGAGCGGAATGAGCGCGATCAGCAGTATCGGCGACGCGAGCATGAAGCCGCGCCGCGATGGCCAGTTCGCGACGCCCGAGCGTTTCCTCGCCGCTGCCAGCTCTTCTCCCTTGTCCTCCCCGCCGATTACGTGGGCGAGCTGCTCCCAGAGAAAACTCAGACCGATGGAGGCCCAGACGCCCCAAGCCGAGAAGCTCCAGATGTAGAAATAGTCGCGGTCGCGCACCTCGCGCGCGACATCGCGTACCAAGGGATCCTGCGACCAGCCGTACTTGAAGTTGAGATAGTAGATGAGGGCCAGCGTCATCGTGAACATGAGCGGGCCGAAATACCAGAAAGTTTTTCGATCGTGCTGCCAGTGCACGTAACCGCCCAACAATCCGAGAGCGAGGAACAGGAACGCCACCACGAACTGGAGACCCTGCATGGTCTCATGCGAATCGCGCAGCCACTGCCACTTGAAGTAGAACCACCACATTCCCACCTGTGCGGAGTACGGCGCTCCGCGCTCGAGCTTCTTTCCGTACTGCTCGCGGTTGATGTTGGCCATCAACCTGTCCTTGGTGAGCTCGGTAAACGTGCAGCTAGCCTCGAGCTTGGTATTGCACGCCGTCGGCGCCCCTTCGTTGATTCCCGGGAAATACGCGGCACGCACAGGCTCGTAGATGAACGGTGTCAGCCCGATTATGAGTGCGCCGAGAGCGGCGAGAACGAGCTTCCAGCGAACAAGAGTTCGCCAGCGAACCATCACCACAGCCACGGCGGCAGCGGGGAGGGGGAGGAAGCCAGCCGGGTGATTGGAATAGCCCAGTCCGAGGAGGAACGCGACGAGGATGAGAATGCGATCGGCGCGCGGAGAATCGGGTTCCTCGATCCACTGGATCATCAGCCAGGACACGATCGTGAAGAAGAGAAGTGAAACCGTGTAGACCTTTTCATTGACCACCGACTGGTTCCACACCGTGAACGCCGTCGCGCCAATCAGAGTCGCGAGGCCGGCGACGACGAGGCGCTGCCAAAGCTCGACGGTCCAGCGAGCGACGATCCTCTCCGTGATCAGGAACCAGAAGCCCGCGGAACACGCGCTCGCCAGGGCGGCGAGAATGTTGATCTTGGCGGCATAAGAGACCGGAATCGGCAGCGACGCGAACGCGTGGCCGAGCAGCATGAAGAACGGATTGCCGGGCGGGTGCGGGATGCCCAATACCTTGGCCGCCGCCATGTACTCGCCCGTGTCCCACATCGCGACCGATGGCGCGAGCGTCAGGAGATAAAGGACGAATACGAGGCCCGCCGCTATCGCGGCGGGAATGTATGAAGGTTTGTAGCCGTTTTGGCTGGAGTTGGAGAACCTAGTTGCCATTATGGGATGAAGGTACGGGCGAGTGGTTGAATTCTAGTCAGAAGCCAGCCTCTGTGGGGAGTCATTGACCTTGCGACACCTAGTCGCACCGCCAAACTTCTTCTTACCCTGCGCGCGGCAAAAGGCGAACGACGACGTTTTTCCGGTACGATCGAATCACTCCTAGCCACTAGGCTTATGTGCCCAAGAGAACTTCCCTCGCCAAACGCCGACGCGCCGAGCATGCTCTACTACGGCGACAATCTCGACATTCTCCGCCGGTATGTCACGGATGGGAGCGTCGATCTGATTTATCTGGATCCACCGTTCAATAGCGCCCGGAATTTCAACGTTCTCTTCGCAGAGCAGGATGGAACTCGGGCTGCCGCTCAGATCAAGGTCTTCGAGGATACCTGGCAGTGGGATGCGACCGCCGCCGCCGCGTACGAGGAAGTTGTCGAGCGGGGCGGCAAGCCGTCACAGATGCTTCAGGCATTCCGGCGCTTTCTCGGCGACAACGACATGCTTGCTTATCTGTCGATGATGGCACCCCGTCTCATCGAGCTCCGCCGCGTACTAAAGACGACAGGCTCGATCTACCTGCACTGCGACCCAACGGCGAGTCACTATCTCAAATTGATGATGGATGCCGTGTTCGGCCCTGACAAGTTCCGGACGGAGATCATCTGGAAGCGGAGCAGCGCGCACAGCGATACGAAGCAGGGCCGTAAACAGCACGGCCGGATTCACGACGTCTTGTTGTTCTATACGAACGGCAATGATTGGAAGTGGAATCCCGTTTACACTCCGTATGATGAACAGTACACCGAAGACTTCTACAAGTACGTAGAAGAAGAAACCGGCAGGCGCTACGGGCTCGACAACCTGAGCGGGCCGGGAGGAGCGGCAAAAGGAAACCCTCAATACCAGGTCATGGGTGTAACGCGCTATTGGCGCTACTCGAAGCCGCAAATGGAGGAACTTGTCAGAAAGGGTAGAGTCGTTCAGACAAGGCCTGGAGCGGTGCCGCGGTACAAGCGATACCTGGACGAAATGCCGGGCGTCCCACTTCAGGACATGTGGACCGACATAGGGCCAATCAGTTCCCAGGGCGCTGAACGACTGGGATATCCCACCCAAAAGCCGGAAGCATTACTGGAGCGGATAGTCGCTTCCAGCAGCAACGAAGGCGACGTCGTGCTCGACCCATTCTGCGGGTGCGGAACAACCATTGCCGCCGCTCAAAAACTAAATCGTCGCTGGATTGGAATAGACATTACACACCTTGCGATCAATCTGATCCGCACGCGGCTGCGCGATACTTATGGCGATAGCGCGAAGTTCGAGGTGATTGGCGAACCGACAACGGTGAAGGATGCCGAAGAACTTGCCGAGACCGACCAGTATCAGTTTCAATGGTGGGCGCTCGGCTTGGTCGGCGCGCGGCCGGTTGAACAGAAGAAAGGCGCAGACAAAGGAATTGACGGACAGTTGTATTTTCACGAGGAAGGCAAGAAGGGGAACCAAACCAGACAGGCAATCTTTTCAGTCAAAGCAGGGCATGTGACATCGAGTCATGTGCGCGATCTGGTCGGCGTGCTCACGAGGGAAGACGCGGAACTCGGGGTGCTGATCTCGTTTGAGGAGCCGACGCGCGACATGCGGAAAGAGGCCGCGTCTGCTGGTTTCTACGAATCGCCGTGGGGAAAGCACTCGAGGGTGCAATTGTTCACCGTTGGTGAACTACTGGCAGGCAAGACCGTGGATATGCCTAGCACGGCGGGAACGAATCGGACGTTCAAGAAGGCGCCGAAGGCGAAGCGTGTGAGAGAAGCGCACCCGGAACTATTCGATAGTAGCGCGTAGCTCTCTGACTTGTGCGCTGTGCGATCATTATACGCCCCTTGTCTTCGGTATATATTCGGTATAAGCTCAGGCATGGGATTCGTCGAGCTCAGAGCCCATACCGCCTTCTCCTTCGGCGACGGCAGCGCTTCGCCGGAAGCACTCGTCGCTCGCGCGGCAGCGCTCGGCTACGCTGCCATCGGGATCACCGACACCGCGGACCTTGGTGGGATCGTCCGCTTCGGGCTCGAGGCTCGCCGGCAGAACGTCAGGCCGATCGTCGGCGCCGAGCTCAACATCGATGGATGCCCAGCCGCCTTTCTGGCGCGGAGCAAGGAGGGATTCAACAACCTCGCATCCCTCGTTACGCGATCACGGGTAGGCGAGCTCTCGACATGGAAGAAGGGAGACGGAAAAAAATCGCGCGGACGCCCGCGCATCTCCTGGCAACAGATAGCGGAGCGGAGTGAAGGACTGCAGGTGTTGACCGGTCCGGCGTCCGGGCCGGTCGCATCCAGTCTCCGCGCCGGCGATTTCAGGGGAGCCGAGCGCACGCTCTGCCAGTGGCGCGATGTCTTCGGCGACAGGCTCGCG
>JALYKM010000117.1 GCA_030774785.1 Gemmatimonadota bacterium | reverse complement strand
ATGCTGCTCGACAAGGAGCAGAAGATCGCGCGGCCCCGGCAGATTTACATCGGTCAGCCGGAGAGGCCGTACAGGAGCAAGCTCAAGACGAAGTAACTGGGACGGCAACGGCAACTGAACGAGTTGTCAGCTGCCAGAGGCAGAGCTAGCAGCTGGTAGCTGCAAACGTCGGGACGTCACTCACTGGCGTGATGGGAAAGGCGGTTGCTTGTGCCCTGACCCGCGTCAGTAACGTCCTGACGTAGCGAACCTGAACGCTATCACCTGTACTTCTGACACCTGACAACTCGTTCAGTTGCAGTTGGACAATCGCTAGCTCGCCGCGCTGGCGAGCGAGACTCCCTCCGCCGTGAGCAGCGCCTTCTTTACCCCTGGCAGTCCGCTGTAGCCTCCGATCGAGCCGTCGCTCATCACGACCCGATGGCATGGCACCACAACCGCCACCGGATTGGCGCCACACGCCTGCGCTACTGCGCGCGTTGCTTTCGGCCGGTTGATCGCCTGTGCGACATCGAGATACGAACGGGTTGACCCAGGAGGGATGGCGAGCAGCTGGCTCCAGACCTCTCGCTGAAAGTCGGTTCCCATGAGATCGAGGGGCAGCGACCGGTCGAGATTCCTGCCGGCGATCCGGGCGAGCACGGTCTCGAGCGTGGGCTTGAGCGCTCGGTCATCTCGTTGGATCTGGGCCTTTGGGAACTGTGCGTGGAGCGATTCCTCGAGCGCGCTCTCCGACTCGCGAAGGCTCACTGAGCAGATACCCTTGTCGGTCGCCGCGACCAGCACTTTGCCGAGCGCGCTGTCACCAATAGTGAACTTGATTTCCATTGTTCCTTCCTCCCTGCCGCCGAATACCTGAAATGATCTCGCGTCCCTCCAGGAGCATGGCATCACTTCCGGATCAGTCGCGTCATTTCACTTCCCATGGTAGCCCGGACCCCTGAGCGCTCGGCCCGGCAGAGCGTTGGTGACTTTTCCGCCGTCCACGACCGGGACACCGTTCACGAAAACATAGCTCACTCCCGTCGCGAGCTGCGACGGCTCCTCGAAGGTCGCGCGGTCGATGATCGTGGCAGGGTCGAATACCGTGATGTCGGCGTACACTCCCGGCTTCAGCAGTCCCCGGTCGTTGATCCCGACTCGTTGTGCCGCGAGCGACGTCATCTTCCTGATCGCGAACTCGAGCGGGATCACGGAATCCTGACGCACGTACCGCCCGAGTATGCGCGGAAACGTCCCGAATCCGCGCGGATGTCCCCTCTCCCGCCACTTCCCAGTCGAATCCGGGCTGATCGCCCCCGCATCCTGACCAACCGATACCCAGGGCTGCCTCATCGCATAGCGGAGGGCCTCCTCGTTGAACGAGAAGTAGATCGCGCTCGTGCGGCCGCGATCGCCAATCAGTAGGTCGAATGCCGCGTCGTACGCGTCCTGCCCGCGCATCTTGCCGATGTCGGTCAGCAGCTTGCCTTCGTAGATCTTGAGCGAGTCTGCCCCGACCTCGTTTATCATGGTGCGCGCGGCGGTGCGAATCCCCTGCGCGCTGTCGGCGCCGAGCTCCGTCTTGAGGCGCGCCCGGACGGCCGGATCCTTGAGCCGCATCACGAGCGAGTCTTCGCCGCCCTCCTGCACCCAGGTGTTGAGCATCGCCGAGAGCCCGGTTCCACTGGCGATGTATGGGTACTGGTCCGCCGTGATGTCGATTCCCGCCGCTCGCGCCGAATCGATGAGTGCGACCGCCTGCTTCATCTGCTCCAGCGAGCGCGACTTGATGTGTCTTACCTCCGCCCACGTTCCCGCTCCAGCCGCGATTCGTATCGTCTCGCGAACCGCGTCGAGCAGTCCCGCGCCTTCGCTCCGAATGTGCGCGGCGTATCCGCCCCTGTACGGCGTCGCGTACTTCGTGAGCGCGATGAGCTCTTCGGTCGAGAAAAAAGTGCTTGGCAGATAGATCAGTCCGGTTCCCACCCCCACCGCGCCATCGCGCATCGCGGAGTCGATGAGCGCGCCCATCTGCTTCATCTCCGCGTCGGTGGGATGGCGGGTCACTTCGCCCATCACCGCTTCGCGAACCGAGCTCGTGCCGACGTAGGTTCCGAGATTGATGGCGATGCCCGTGTTCTCGATGTAGCGGAAATACTCGCCTAGAGAGCGCCACGGAAACCGGGGATCGGCCTGTTCGCCGAGTGCGACGTTCGGCCACGCGGAGTGGACTTCGCCCGTGATTTCACTGGTGATTCCCTGCGTGATCTTCGATACGGCGTGGGGTCCGCGGAGAATCGCAAACTCGGAGTGGCCGAGCATGTCGATGAAGCCGGGGGCGACTACCTGGCCGCCTACGTCGATCACGCGGCGCGCGGTCAGTCCAGGGATGGAGGGACCGACGTAAGCAATCCGGTCGCCAACCGTAGCCACGCTGCCTCGATACCAGGGGTTGCCCGTCCCATCGACAATCCGCGCGTTGGTGATGAGCACATCGTAACGCCCTGAACCAGCTCCACGCGTCGGAACAGACGCGCACGCGGCAGTGAGTGTGATCGCTAGAGCAGACAGAACTCTGGTGATTCGCACTACGAGATCTTCTGGGTTTTCTTCCTCAGGAAATCCATCAGGATGAACTGCCCCAGTGTCATCGTGTTGGTGAAGTACGCTTTCCCTTTGCTGATCTCGGACACGCGCTTTACGAATTCCACCAGCGCCCGGTCGCGCGCCAGCATGAAGGTGTTGATGAGTATACCGGCGCGGCGGCAGTTCGCGACCTCACGCAGCGTCGTGGCAATGACAGTGCTGTCCAGTCCCATCGAGTTCTTGTAGATCTGTCCATTCGGCATCGTCATCGCGCTGGGCTTTCCATCGGTGA
>JALYKM010000116.1 GCA_030774785.1 Gemmatimonadota bacterium | reverse complement strand
ACAACTCGTTCAGTTGCCGTTGCCGTCCCAGTTACTTCGTCTTGAGCTTGCTCCTGTACGGCCTCTCCGGCTGACCGATGTAAATCTGCCGGGGCCGCGCGATCTTCTGCTCCTTGTCGAGCAGCATCTCCTCCCACTGCGCGAGCCATCCGGGCATTCGTCCGATCGCGAAGAGGACGGTGAAGAAATCCGTCGGGAACGCCATCGAGCGATAGATCAATCCCGTGTAGAAATCGACGTTCGGGTACAACTTGCGCGAAACAAAGTAGTCATCGGAGAGAGCGATGCGCTCCAGCTCGAGGGCGATCTCCAGATCCTTGTCGACGCCAACGACCCTGAACACTTCGTCGGCCAGCCTCTTCACGATCTTGGCGCGGGGATCGTAGCTCTTGTAGACGCGGTGGCCGAACCCCATCAGCCTCCCGCCCTCGCCACTCTTGACGCTCTCGATGAATGCCGGGACGTTCTTGACGCTGCCGATCTCATTGATCATCCGGAGCACCTGCTCGTTGGCGCCCCCGTGCAGCGGACCGAACAGCGCGGCGACTCCGGCAGAGACGGCGGAGAACGGATCGACGTGTGAGGATCCGACGGCGCGGACGGCGTTGGTCGAGCAGTTCTGCTCGTGGTCGGCGTGCAGAATGAACAGGATCTCGAGAGCGCGCGCGAACACCGGGTTGGCCTCATACTTCGACTCGCTCATGCGCGCGACCATCGACAGGAAATTCTCGACGTACGAGAGGCGATTGTCCGGATACACGAAGGGAAGTCCCTTCACGTGACGGTACGAGAACGCTGCGATGGTCGGCGTTTTCGCCAGCAGCCGGATGATCGAGATATTCCGCTCGGTCTCGTCGAAGATGTTACGCGCGGATGGATAAAACGCTGCCAGCCCGGCGACGGAGCTGTTCAGCATCGCCATCGGATGCGCGTCGTAGCGGAAGCCCTCGAGGAACTTCCGCATGTTCTCGTGCACGTAGGTGTGAAACGTGATGTCGTGCACGAACTGGTCGTATTCCTCCTGGTTCGGCAGCTCGCCGTGGCGAAGCAGCCACGCGACTTCGAGGAAGGTGGCGTTCTCGGCGAGCTGCTCGATAGGGTAGCCGCGGTAGCGGAGAATCCCCTTGTCGCCATCGATGTAGGTGATGGCGCTGCGGCACGATGCGGTGTTCAGAAACGCCGGATCGTAGCTCATGAGACCGGAATCGTCTGGATCGTCCGTCTTGATCTTCTTGAGCTCGACGGCGCGGATCGCGCATTCGGCGACCGGAACGTTGTACGTCTTGCTGGTGCGGGTGTCCTTTATCTCGAGCCCGCCGCCGGAGGCCGGAGCGGCGGGTGGTTTGACGGAATCCTTTTTGGTGGCGGGCAAGGCGGGTGCGGCTGTCATACCGGTCTTCGGCATCCTGTTCTCCAGTTGATTAGATCAAATTTAGCGCAACGGCCCCGCAGGCGATAACCGCCGAGCACGGTCGGTCAATGTCAGAGAACCGGGAGATCTTGATGGCATTCAGCACAAGAACGGCTGGCGTCGTGTCGGGGCGAGAGAACGTGATGCCGATACCGCCGCGATCCCAATTTTACCGGCGAATGGCTCGGAGCACGGCCATCGCGCTTGGCGTGATCGGCGGCGGACTTTTAATCGGAATGATTGGCTACCATTGGATCGGAAGCCTGACCTGGCAGGAAGCCTTCTACTACTCGGCGATGATTCTCTCCGGCGAGGGGCCTCCGCCAGACCCGCAAGTTCTAACGGGTGTCGCGCTCTGGCATCTTCACTTGTTCGCCGGGTTCTACGCGCTCTTCAGTGGAGTGACTTTCATCACGACGGTCGGGGTTCTCTTCGCGCCGGCGGTTCACCGCTTTCTCCATCGCTTCCACCTGGAGCTCGCGGGGCACGAGGGCGAAGATCAGAGCTCCTGAGCACCGCACCTTCCGGATAAATGGAAGGGACGCTACAGCCGCTTCACCCGGGTGACTTTCCATCTCCCGCCGGTGACGTTGCGCCCCGTTTGAGATGGAACGGTGGTGAACGTGCCCTCGATCGTGCGGGCGTCGGTGAACGAGCCCTCGAAATTCGTGGTTACCCGACAGGCGCATTGGGGATCAAGATACGGATCGAGGGTTCCGCTCACCTTGCGGCCCTCCTTCCTTATGAAACTGATATTTATGACCGAGCGAGCCATGGCGGCAGCAGAAGCCAGCGAATCGGCCTTGCCAGGTATCATGATGACCTTCCCCGACGCCGAAGACTCACCAGCCCGCAGCGTGAAGGCAATCGTTCCGCTTCGGCCAGCCTCCGGGTTGCTGTAATCGCCACGCCATTCACCCACCAGCGGATTGAGATCGAAATCGCTGGCGGTCAGCTCAGTTTCCGGCGGCCGGGACGCGCAGGCGCTGGTTGAAGCGGCGGCGCCCGCGACGGCAAAAACAATAATGAGGCGCTTCATAGTCGTCCTCCGAGTGATCCGCGGAGCGCGGCGAATGCCCGCAGCCAGAACGAATTGCTCCGGCAAAGATTACAGCCGGACAGATACCTCCGCCAATGTGAGCCCGTCAAGGCGGCGAGGGCCCGCTCCGGTCAGCCCGGCGCCTGCTTCGCGAGGGCAACGACAGCATTCCATTCAGCGGCTCCGACTTTCTGGACCGACAGCCGGTTTCCCTTCTGCAGCAGTGCCATCCCTTCGAGCTCGGGCTTCGTCCGCAACTCGCTCAGCGTGATGGGCCGCGGAAATCGCTCTATCGCATGCACGTCCACCATCGACCACGATGACTCCCCGCTTTTGCTCCTCGGATCGTAGTGCGGATCTTTCGGATCAAGCGCTGTGTGATCGGGGTATCCCTCGCGCACGATCTCGACGATCCCCATGATCCCCGGCTCGGTGCCGGAATGATAGAAGAAGGCGAGGTCGCCCTTTTTCATCTCGCGCATGAAGTTTCGCGCCTGATAATTCCGCACGCCGTCCCAGTGAGTGGTGTGATCGGGCGCGTTCCAGAGATCATCGAAGGAGAAAGACCCGGGCTCTGACTTGAGGAGCCAATACTGACGGTCCCTCTGCGTGGGGCGCGTAACCTTGGTCATTCAATTCACCGCCATGTGCAAGAGATCGCTCTCGGTGGAACCTAACCGGCGAAGCGCCGTAGATTGCAGTACATCATAACCATCACACCAGCAGGCCATTCAACATGCGTCGCCACAGTTTCAGCACCTTCCTTTCGCTGCTCACGATCGTCGCCGGCACCGTGGGTGCCCAGACGCAGAACGCGCCACTCAGCTATCCGGCCGCCGCGCGCGGCACCCAACTCGACGTCTACCACGGCGTCAGCATCGCCGATCCCTATCGCTGGCTCGAGGATACCGACTCGCCAGAGACAAAGGCATGGGTGGAAGCCGAGAACAAGCTCACCGACGCCTTCCTGGCCACGATCCCCGAGCGTCCGGCCATCAAGAACAGGCTGACGCAGCTATGGAACTACGCTCGTTATACCGCTCCGTTCAAGGAGGGCGGGCGCTACTTCTACTTCCAGAACACCGGACTGCAGAATCAGAGCGTTCTCCTTGTTCAGAACGGCAAGAGCTCGCCGCCGCGCGTCCTGCTCGACCCGAACCTGCTCTCTTCCGATGGCACCGTCGCGCTCTCCGGTCAGGCGGCGTCCGACGACGGGCGCTATCTCGCCTACAGCATCTCGACCAGCGGATCCGATTGGCAGGAGCTGCATGTTCGCGACGTCAACACGGCGCGCGATCTGCCCGACACGGTGAAGTGGGTCAAGTTCTCGGGAATCTCCTGGACGCACGACAACAAGGGCTTCTTCTACTCGCGGTACGACGAGCCGACATCCGGCAACAAGATGACCAACGTCAACCGCAATCATAAGATCTACTATCATCGCGTTGGCCGTCCCCAGTCCCGCGACGAGCTGATCTACGATCGGCCTGACCAACCCGACTGGCTTCTGTTTGGCAGCGTGACTGATGACGGCCAATACCTCATTATCACCGTGGCGCAGGGCACCGACGTCCGGACACGCCTGTACTTCATCGATCTGGACAATCCGGGCAAGCCGGAGATCAACAATCCAGTCGTTCGTCTCATCGACAAGCTCGACGCCGAGCACGAATTCGTCGGCAACCGTCGGACGATGTTCTACGTGCGCACGGACCGGAACGCGCCGAAAGGCCGGATTGTCGCGATCAGCATCGACAATCCGAGAGAGGAGCGCTGGAACACGATCGTCGCCGAGGGCAAGGACGCTCTCGTGAGCGCGACGACGGCGGGCGAGGACATTGTCGCCAACTATCTGCAGGACGCGCACTCCAGCGTCCGCTTCTTCAGCGCGTCGCGCGATGACCGCCGCGACCAGCTGCCGCGCCGCCAGCCGCAACCGCAGCGAAATCCGGGAAGCATCTACGACGACACCAGCACCGCTGCGATCGTAACCAGAGGTGGCCCGATGACGGGCGGCGGCTTCACGTTACGGGGCGAGCTTCTCCTTCCGGGAATCGGTAGCGTCAACGAGATCCACGGCAAGCAGGGGGATGACGAGCTGTTCTACAGCTTCACGTCGTTCCTGTATCCGACGACGATCTACCGCTACGATCTCAAATCGCGGAAGAACGAGGTGTTTCGCGCGCCGAAGGTCGCGTTCGACCCGAGTCAATACGAAACTCGTCAGGTGTTCTATACGAGCAAGGACGGGACTCGTGTGCCGATGTTCATCACCGCGAGGAAAGGCATCCAGCTCGACGGCAACAATCCAACGCTTCTTTACGCTTACGGCGGATTCAACATTTCATCGACGCCGTCATTTTCGTCCGCCAATACTGCCTGGCTCGAGATGGGCGGTATTTACGCGCTCGCCAACCTTCGCGGCGGGGGGGAGTACGGCAAGGACTGGCACGAGGGCGGGATGCTGGCGAAGAAGCAGAACGTATTCGACGATTTCATCGCGGCGTCCGAATACCTGATAAGGGAGAAGTACACGTCGACCCCGAAGCTTGCCATCCGCGGTGGATCCAACGGCGGCTTGCTGGTCGGGGCGGTGATGACGCAGCGGCCAGAGCTGTTCGGAGCCGCGCTTCCCGAAGTCGGCGTGATGGACATGCTCCGCTTCCAGAAGTTCACCATCGGCTGGGCGTGGACCTCTGACTACGGATCGTCGGATAATGCGGAGCAGTTCAAGTATCTGCGCGCATATTCACCCCTCCACAACATCAAGCCCGGCACCTGCTATCCGCCGACACTGGCGTTCACGGCTGACCACGATGATCGTGTCGTTCCGGGACACACCTTCAAGTTCATCGCTACGCTGCAGGCTGCTCAAGGCTGCGCCAATCCGATTCTTGTCCGAATCGAGACCAAGGCGGGCCACGGTGCAGGCAAGCCTACGACCAAGCTGATCGACGAAGCCGCCGACAGATTCGCATTTCTGGTCCGTGAGCTGCACATGAAGCCAGCGCTGCAGTAATGGAAACCTTCCTGTCGGGGGCGGACGCAGTCATTCAGGTACTGCGCATGGCGCTCCTGTCGATAGCGCTGGTGTTCGGCGTGATCTGCATCCTCGACTGGGCGGTTCGCGCCAGAAAGATCAGTCCCTTCAATGCCGTCGCGCGCTTCTGCCGCTCGACGGTGGATCCATTCATCGTCCCAATCGAGCGAAGAGTCGTGCGCGCCGGCGGTACTCCAGCTTCCGCCCCGCTATGGGCGCTTGCGGCGGTAGTGCTCGGCGGGATTGTGCTGCTCACCTTCCTCGACATAGTCCGGCTGCAAGTCGTCCGGTCGATCATCGCGTCGAACGACGGGACCGCGGGCATCTTCCATCTCCTCGTGAGCTGGACGTTCACCGTCCTCAAGATCGCGCTGGTGGTGAGAGTGATCAGCTCCTGGCTGCCGATCTCTCCCTACTCGCGCTGGATCCGCTGGAGCTACCTGTTGAGCGAGCCGATACTCGCGCCCATGCGTCGCATCGTGCCAAGCCTGGGCGGCTTGGATCTAACGCCGATTCTGGCGTACTTCCTCCTCAACCTGACCGAATCGATTCTGTTCAGATTGATGTGAGCGCCTTCGACGCGCATCGTCGCGGTGAGGCGGTGCGCTTTTCGCGGCGCAATGTGTGCATCGTGTCTGGCCAGTCCTCGCGGACCAAGGTCATCGAAGTCAGCGAGGTGGGCCTGGAAGCGGTTCAACGCCTGGCGACCGAGGGAGAGATGTCGTAGTGGCAAAAGTGATTCTGGTCGGGGCCGATGTGGCGCTGCTCGAAGGGCTCGCGCAGACATTGATCGGCTCCGGGCACGATGTTTCATTCGCAACCACGGTCGCTGAAGCGGCGGGATCGCTCAGTGAGGACTTGCCGGCCTTGGCCGTTGTGTCGTCCGACGCGCTGCAGGAAGCTGGAGTCGGGATGACGCTTCCTCTCACGCCCGGTGGCGCGATGATCGTTTACGGAAGATCTCACAGTGACCAGCCCTTTCTCCCGACCAAGCTTCAGCGCGCGACTCTCGCGCACCTCGTGCTTCCGCTGGAGCGACACAGACTCCTGGCGCTGGTGCAGTCGTTCGACAGCAGATCACGCACGACCGGTCGATCGATGCGCGAAGAGCCGGGCGATGACTTCCAGCTCCAGATCTGACTCGGCGAGGCCCGGCTCGGCCCCGCGGAGACCGACAGGACTCGGGCTCACTGCCTTGCCCGGCTGAGCGTCGTCCACTACTATAGTGAAAGGGCACAACTGAACTCGTGGCGATTTAAAGCAACTTGCGGCCACGTTAAACAATCCGCTAAAGCGCTCGCCCGGCGCCATTTGCGCGGGCTTTTTTTGTTACCCGGCTCGAGGTGGTGACCCGTTATCCGTTACCCGTACCCGTACCCGTTATCCGTTACCTGTTACCTGTTACCCGAATCGGGCAACGGGCAACGGGCACGGGAAACGGGAAACGGAAAACAGAAAAACGGAAAAACGGGTACGTTGAGCTGAGCCTGGGTTCCCCTGACGTCGCAATATTGAGATGACCGAACGACAGACTGAATCACCCTACCTGCAAGCGTTACAGCGCCGAGTGCTGGTGTACGACGGCGCGATGGGGACGAACATCCAGAGGTACAATCTTTCCGCCGAGGATTTTGGCGGTAAGGCGCTGGAAGGGTGCAACGATAATCTGGTCCTGACCCGTCCCGACGTGATCCAGGAGATCCACGAGTCCTTTTTGGCCGTGGGATGCGATGTCGTCGAGACGTGCACGTTTCAGTCGACACCCCGCCGTCTCAAGGAGTGGGGACTCGGCGACAAAGTCCGGGAGATAAACGTCGCCGCCGCGCGGCTGGCGCGCGCCGCGTGCGCAAAGTTCGAGGCGCCGGATCGGCCCCGCTTCGTGGCTGCTTCCATGGGCCCGACGGGGATGCTGCCCTCCAGCTCCGACCCGGTGCTCTCGAAGATCTCCTACGACGAGCTGGCCGACAATTACTACGAGCAGGCGAAGTACCTGGTCGAAGGCGGAGTCGATCTCCTTCTCGTCGAGACCTCGCAGGACATCCTCGAAGTGAAGGCAGCCGTCGCGGGCATCGAGCGATTGTTCGCCGAGCTCGGGCGCCGCATACCGTTGCAAGCGCAGGTCACGCTCGACGTGAGCGGCCGCATGCTCCTGGGCACCGACATCGCCAGCGCGATGACGACACTCGAGGCGCTCAAGGTCGATGTGATCGGACTCAATTGCTCGACCGGTCCGGAGCACATGCGCGAGCCGGTGCGATATCTGTCCGAGCACGCGAGGCTTCCGCTGTCGGTGATACCGAATGCCGGGCTTCCGCTCAACACTGGCGTCGGGGAAGCGGTGTATCCTCTCGAGCCGGGGCCGATGGCGACCGCGCTCTCGGAGTTCGTGAAGGACTTCGGCGTCCGCATCGTCGGCGGCTGCTGCGGTACTACTCCGGCGCACCTCTCTGCGATCGTCGAAGCCGTTCGCGAGGCGGAACGCGCGGCGAAGCCCGTCAATCACGCCCAGCACGTTCCGCGGGTGAGCTCCGCCATGCGCGCCATCACGCTGCACCAGGATCCGCCGCCGCTGTTGGTGGGCGAGCGCGTCAACTCTCAGGGCTCGCGAAAGGTGAAGCGGCTGCTTCTCGCCGACGACTACGAGGGAATTCTCGAGGTCGCGCGCGAGCAGGTGGACTCGGGCGCGCACGTGCTCGACGTGTGCGTCGCTCTCACCGAGCGCGGAGATGAAGCGGAGCAGATGTCGAAGGTGGTGAAGCTGCTGTCGATGAGCGTGGAGACGCCGCTCGTGATCGACTCGACGGAGGCGAACGTCATCGAGTCGGCGCTCGAGCACATCCCCGGCCGCGGGATCGTCAACTCCATCAACATGGAGAACGGTCGCAAGCGCATCGACGCCGTCGTGCCGCTGGTGAAGAAGCACGGTGCAGCGGTGATCGCGCTCACGATCGACGAGATCGGGATGGCGAAGACACGCGAGCGCAAGCTGGAAGTGGCCAGAAAGATCTACGATATCGTAGTCGGTGAGTACGGACTCGCCCCCGAAGATCTCATCTATGACGCGCTTACCTTCACGCTGGCGACCGGCGATGCGGAGTGGATCGACTCCGGCAAGGAAACGGTTGAAGGAATTCGTCTCATCAAGCGCGAGCTCCCGGGCGTCTCGACCATACTCGGCGTCTCAAACGTCAGCTTCGGCCTGACACCCGACGCGCGCGGCGTCCTCAACTCGGTGTTTCTTCACCACTGCGTCCAGGCCGGGCTCGACGCTGCCATCGTCAATCCGGCGCACATCAGGCCGTACGCCGAGATCTCGGCGGCCGAGCGTGAGATGGCGGACGACCTCGTGTTCAACAAGCGCCCCGATGCGCTGCAGCGCTTCATCGAGTATTTCGCGAGCGCTGGCGGCGGTGGAGCGGCAGCGCAGCTCGAGAAGGAAGATCCCACGGCCGGCATGACCCCGGAGCAGAAGATCCACTGGATGATTCTGCATCGGAAGAAGGAGGGCATCGAGGAGCAGCTCGACGCCGCCGGCGTGCGGGACAATCCGGTGCGTGTATTGAACGAGGTGCTGCTGCCGGCGATGAAGGAGGTCGGCGACAAGTTCGGCGCCGGCGAGCTGATACTTCCGTTCGTCCTCCAGTCCGCCGAAGTGATGAAGAAAGCCGTTAAGCATCTCGAGCAATTCCTCGAGAAGGCGGAAGGATACACGAAGGGAAAGGTCGTGCTGGCCACTGTCTACGGCGATGTGCACGACATCGGCAAATCGCTCGTCAACACCATTCTCTCCAACAACGGCTACACGGTCTTCGACCTCGGCAAGCAGGTTCCGGTCAACACGATTCTCGACAAGGCGGTCGAGGTGGGCGCTGATGCGATTGGGCTGAGCGCCTTGCTCGTCTCGACTTCCAAGCAGATGCCGCTCTGCGTGCAGGAGCTCGACAAGCGCGGAATGCAGATCCCGGTGCTGATCGGCGGCGCGGCAATCAACCGACGCTTCGGCCGGCGCGCTCTCTTCGTCGAGGGCGAGCGTCCTTATGACTCCGGCGTGTTCTACTGCAAGGACGCATTCGAGGGGCTGGAGACGATGGACGTGCTCCAGGATCAGAACAAGCGCGCGAAGTTCGTCGTCAAGAACCTCGACGACGCGCGGAACGACGTGTTCCTGCGCACGACGGTCGGCAAGGACATCGCTGTTGGCGACGCCGGGGGTGATCGCAGTGATGTCGCGGCCAACAACCGCGTCCCGTCGCCGCCCTTCTGGGGCACGCGCGTGATTCGGGACGTTCCGATCGACGAAGTATTCGACCTCCTCGATCTCGACGAGCTCTATCGCCTGCAGTGGGGTGCACGTGGATCGGGCGAGCAGTACAAATCGACGGTGAAGAACGAGTTCGAGCCGGCACTCGAGCGGCTGAAGAATGACGCGAAAAAGAACGGTTGGATCAAGCCGCAGATCGTTTACGGCTACTTCCCCGCGCAGTCGCAGGCAAACGACGTGATCATCTACGATCCAGCTGCCTACTCGAGCGACGGCGGCTCGCTGCGGGAGATCGCGCGCTTCCACTTCCCGCGCATGGTGGGTCGCGAGCGTCTTTGTCTCGCGGATTACATCCGTAATGTTGATTCGGGCGACGTCGATGTCGTTCCGCTCCAGATCGTAACCGTGGGCAAGGAAGCGACGAAGAGATTCGAGGAGCTTCAGGGAAGGAACGAATACACCGAAGCGTTCTATTCACACGGCCTCTCCGTCGAGTCCGCGGAAGCCGTCGCTGAATGGGCGCACCGCCGCATCAGGAAGGAGCTGGGAGTATCGGGCGGAAAGAGATACTCGTGGGGCTACGGGGCGTGTCCCGATCTCGACGACCACTCGACCGTGTTCAAGCTTCTTCCCGCGATGGAAGCGCTCGGCATGGAGCTCACCGAAGCATTCCAGCTTCTCCCCGAACAATCCACGGCCGCGGTGATCATCCATCATCCTGAAGCCAAGTACTACGCGGTACGCGGCTTGGCAGCCGGTGCATCGACCGAGGCGGAGGCCGCCGTTGCCTGAGAACCCGCTGATCGCCCGACTTCTTGACCCGCACCAGGTCGTCGTCTTCGACGGTGCAATGGGCACGATGCTCTACAACAAGGGCGTGTTCATCAACCAGTGCTACGATGAGCTGAACATCCGCGCCCCCGACCTCGTGCGCGATGTTCACAAGGCGTACAGGAAGGCGGGAGCCGAGGTGCTGGAGACGAACACCTTTGGCGCGAACCGGATCAAGCTGGCGCAGTACGGGCTCGAGGCGCAGGTGGCTGACATCAATCGAGCCGCGGCGAAAATTGCGCGCCAAGTCGCGGAGGACGATCTCCTCGTCGCCGGCGCGGTTGGTCCGCTCGGCATTCGTCTCGAGCCATTCGGACCCACCAGCCTCGACGAAGCGCGGGCGGTATTCCGCGAGCAGCTTCAGGCGCTCAAGGACGGCGGCTGTGATCTGTTCATTCTCGAGACGTTCGCTGATGTGCACGAGATCGAACAGGCGATTCTCGCGGCTCACGAAGTGGATTCGGGCATCCCCGTCATTGCGCAGATGACGATCGGTTCCGATTGTCACACGCCATACGGGGTAACGGTCGAAGATCTCGCCCAGTCGCTGGACGCTTTCGGGGCCGATGTGATCGGTCTCAACTGCTCCGTCGGCCCGCAGATCATTCTGGACGCGATCGAAAAGATGGTACCGGTCAGCAGGCGCAAGCTGAGCGCGCAGCCGAACGCCGGGATGCCGCGTGATGTGAGCGGGCGCAGCATGTACATGGCGAGCCCTGAGTACATGGCGACCTACGCACATCACCTCGTTCAGGCGGGAGCCAAAATCGTCGGTGGCTGCTGCGGAACCACGCCCGAGCACATCGCGGCGATGGTCGAGGGTGTGCGTCCCCTGTCGCCGAGGCAGCCGCGCGTTCCGGCGAGGGAGCGACGCCAGACGCAATCTGATCTTCCTCCTGAAGATCCGGGCGTTCAGCCAGTTCCACTTGCCGAGCGATCGAAGTGGGGCGGCAAAATCGCGCGCGGTGAGTTCGTGACGTCGGTGGAGATCGTTCCGCCGCGCGGAGTCGACGCGACGAAGATGCTTAGCGACACCGCACGATTGCGTGATGCTGGAGTCGATGCGGTCAATGTACCGGACGGCCCGCGCGCGCAGAGCCGCATGGGTGCGCTCCTCACGAGCGTGCTGATCGAGCAGCAGGTCGGAATCGAGACGGTCATCCACTACTGCTGCCGTGACCGAAATCTCCTCGGTATGCTAAGCGATCTTCTTGGCGCAGCTGCGGTCGGGCTCCGGAACTTGCTTCTCATTACGGGCGACCCGCCCAAGATGGGACCGTATCCCAACGCAACGGCGGTGTTCGACATCGATGCGATCGGCCTCACGAATCTCGTGAGCCAGTTGAACCGCGGACTGGATCCTGGTGGCAACGCCATCGGTGCTCCGACGAGGTTCACGATCGGCGTCGGCGTGAATCCGGCCGCTCTCGATCCCGCGCAGGAGCTGAAGCGATTCGAGTGGAAGGTGGAAGCAGGCGCCGAGTACGCCATCACGCAACCGGTGTTCGACGTGAAGCAGCTCGAGAAGTTTCTCGGCACTATCGAGCACACGCGCATTCCTATCGTCGCCGGTATCTGGCCGCTCGTCTCTCTGCGCAATGCCGAATTTCTCGCCAATGAAGTACCTGGCGTGGTGGTCCCGGCGTCGATCATCGAGCGCATGCGCGCAGCGAGCGCCAAGTCGAAGGAGCACGGCGTGGCCGAGGGAATCGCGATCGCCCGCGAGATGCTGGAGCGGGT